>NZ_CP145905.1:3322500-3652500 GCF_036894955.1 Paenibacillus sp. KS-LC4
ATGGCTATGTAAAAAAGGTTATTTACCATATTCAACACATTAATATCACTTTTAGTTCCGATTTCTTGAAATGAAACTCGATATTGGAGCTTGGTCTCAATTAATGTGACAGTTTATTCCTGATTTGCTCTAAATGATGAATATCATGCTCTGAAAATATACGGATGTAACTTTCAAGAGTAAATTGTCGTTTGCCAGAACCAATAGTGAATCGTATATCGTTTTTGATACTATCAATAGCCTCAATTAGTTGGCTTCGTGTAAATACAAATTCATCAATTAAAGCAACCACGCTCTTGAAGCTACTGATATACTGAATCCCTTCATTGTTGTGAATGTCATGATCAGGGAATGCAATTAGATTTGCTCCTTGCGCCATAAAAGGGATATGTTGTTCTAAAATAAATTTATCCCAATAGTACAGGTGTCCAATTATTTCTCTAATTGACCATTTCCCTTCTTTAATAGGGTCAAGCATTTTATACTCTTCCTTTTCTTTTAACATTGCTATCTCTTTAGTTGTTTCCTGATAACTAATGATTGCATTCAAGCTCATTTGATTATCTCCCCACCATATATAAAATTTGGATTCTGGAATTATTATACTTTAAAGAGATCCAACCTGTAAAGAACATATGTTCTTAATGATTGGATATTATTAATATGGGCTAGGATAGATAGCTATGATTATTTAACAACAATTTTGTAGCCTTCCTGCTGTTTTGTGCCGCGATGCTCTTGCTCATGCAGGGAGGGCTGCTCCCGCTTTCTTAGATTCAGCTTTCATCAAATGGGGCTGCTGGGTATATGCGGCTGCAGCTTGATCAGTCTAACAAATTTAATATAGCCAACCAGCTCCTTATGAATTCACGTATTCGTGAAATTAGAAGCCGCAAACTGCCTCATAAAAGCGTCCCGGCTTCCTTTAAACACATTGATATCGACGTACATGTCAATACCTGTCACATGACCACGGTTATGATATTGCCAGAACTGCCAGCCGCGCTCTTGAAGTGTCGGATGTTTTACGATGTCGCGAATCCAAATTTCATAAGCGGCAAATGCGGGTACATTTTCTATATAAGTATGATAGGTATCGTATGTCACATACAATATAGGCTTTTTGCCATACCCCGCCTCCATCCCGTCCGCTAGCACCTGCAGTTCCTTATGTATTTTAGCTTGGTCATGGTCCAGACTAATTTCCAAATCAATGACTGGGGGTAGGCTATCCGGCTCATAAGGGACTGTTTTTATAAAATGGGCCGCCTGCTCTGCTCCCGTACTCATCGTTGTGAAGAAATGGTACGCTCCCGTCAAAAAGCGCTGCTCCCTCGCTCCCTTCCAATTTGCTGCGAACCTCTTATCGGTATAATCCTTGCCCTCCGTCGCCTTCACAAACATGAATTCATATTTCCCTGTCGCCTTTATTTGCTGCCAGTTTATTTCGCCTTGATAATGCGATACATCGAGCCCTTTCACTTCATAGGCATTCGCAAATATGGCATTATGCCAAATGATCCCTTTATACTCTAAAACGCCAAGCAGCACTAGCAATGCCAGCCCGCCAATGATCAAATTTCTCCATTTTTTATTACGCTTCATCTGCCCGCTCCTCCCCTAACATTATAAATATTATACCAATTGGACAAATTAAAGCCTACAACAATAAACGTCTGTCACCTATAAATTTTAAAATTACAAAAAACTCGCCACGCTTTCCGTGTTTAGAAAGCGAGCGAGTTTTTGCTGCTGCGTGCTGGTTATGGTGCTTTTAAATGGCAAAAATATGATTGCCGATTTGAACGATTTGTTTCCTCGTCCAAATCCATGATGATGTTGCCGTCTTCGGGTTAAAATAATACAGCGCGCCAAACGTCGGGTCGTTCCCGGCAACAGCTTCGACTGCGGCCTTGTAGGCTATACTATCCGGCTTAAGCTGATATTGTCCATCATCTACTGCTGTAAATGCACCTGGCTGCTCGATAATGCCTTGAAGCGTATCAGGGAACTGCGAGGACGCTAACCGATTCATGACAACAGCGCCTACTGCGACCTGTCCCTTAAATGGCTCGCCGCGCGATTCGGCAAAAATAATGCGCGCCAGCAAATTCAGCTCATGCTCGCTGACGGATACCTTTTTCAACGTGCTCCAGGTTTGCTTGCCAGCAATGCCATCGGCTTGCAGTCCGTAATCCTTTTGAAACCGTTTCACGGCATCCTCGGTCATTTTGCCATAGAAGTCTGTAACCTCGCTATTCATAAAATACCCTAAAACCTTTAAGCGATACTGTACATCGGGGACATCTCCCCCTTTACTGCCATAGCTCAGAGTCGCCGGGGCAGCAGCGCCTACAATTTGAAGCGGCAGGCTGACGACCATAATAATTGCAAGTATATATGCAAAGAAGTTTCTTAGTATTTGTTTATTTTTCATAATTCTAATTTTCCTCCTATTTAAAACAAGTAAAAACTTATTTTATAAATATATTATTTATATATTTCAACACTCGTATGAGTTTAACATAGTATTAAATTGAAAGTAACCGTATTTGCACAATTACATGAATTTACTAATGATTAGATAAGACTTCAGAGCTGCCTAGTACGCTATACGGGAGTTTTTATTAGGGAACTGCTATAATAAGGGTTAGATGATCGGCAGAGGTGATAAAGGATGAACATTATTAAAGTGAAGGATCGGCAGGAGCTGGATAAACGTGTTCCATCCATGCCTTGGTACATTGAGAAGTTTATTAATTATAAGCTGCCTGACCTCTCTCCTTCGTCGCTGCTTGAGTATGTAAGAGATTATGAGCTTTTTCTCAATTGGCTGATTGCAGAAGGGCTTTCAGAGGCGACGGTAATCAAACACGTTCAGCTAGCTGAGCTGGAGCGGCTCCACATGGATAGCATCGACAGCTTCCGCATGTTTCTCGCCACTCATCCTAGCCATAATAATCGTAAGACGACGATTACTCGCAAGCTGTCCTCGCTGCGCTCGCTGTTTCATTATTTGAGCCAAATAGCCGAGGATGAGCAGTTTTACCCGCTCTTGAAGCGTAATGTCATGGCTAAGGTCGCTATTAAGCGCACAAGCAAACCTAAGGATACGGCGGCGAAGCTGGAGGGCAAGCTGCTTCAGGAGGAGGAAATTGGAGAGTTTCTTGCTTATATCGCCAGCGGCTACGAAAGCGATCTTGCCAGCAACAAGCAGGCGCTGTATTCCTATGAGCTGAACAAAATAAGGGATACGTGCATCATCAGCTTTATTTTGCATTCCGGACTGCGCGTTTCCGAGCTGATCAATCTCAATGTCGACGACATAGATATGAAAAAAAAGCTCGCGCATGTTTACCGTAAAGGGAAAAACGACGATTCGTTTAAAACCCCGGTTTATTTTCGCCAGGAGGCGGTCGATGACCTTCAGGTGTACCTCCAAATGCGCGATACGCACTATAAAGCGCCGAAGCGCGAGAAAGCGCTGTTCCTTGCCATTGCTAATGGTAAAAAGGAAGGCTCGCGCATGACAAAACGGGCCGTGCAGGCAATGGTTATGAAATATGCGAAGCGATTCGGCAAGCCCTTTTTATCCGTACATAAGCTGCGGCATTCGTTCGCAACGGACTATTATTTACGCAATGATCTGTACAAAACCCAGGAGCAGCTTGGACATGCATCACCAGAGACGACGCAAATTTACGCCCATTTGACCGATAAGACGATGGCGGAAGCGATTGATCGTGAAAAAACGGCGACTAAGAAGCTGCGAGAAAATTAGCGGTACTTTATTTCGTCTCAGACTTTAATGGTTTTAACGAGAAGAATACAGAGAATTTGGAGGTTATAATGCACATTCGAGTACTTGGCCTAGAGGATGCCCAGCAATACAGGACGATTAGATTGGAAGCCTTACAAATGCATCCTGAATCATTTAGTTCGAGCTATGAAGAGGAAAAAGAATATCCTTTAGAACCATTTCTCAGCAGGCTGCAAGCGAAAAACTCCTTTACCTTCGGTGTATTCGAAAACAGCCAGCTTTATGGCATAGCAACTTTAGTCATGGAAAACAAAATAAAATTGAAGCATAGAGCCCATATTTATTCCGTATATGTAGCTCGTGACAAGCGCGGTCGCGGATACGCCAAAAATTTAATGCTGCAAATGATTAAGAAGGCGAAAAGCATGAAAGGTATTGAGCAAATTCATTTGACCGTGGCATCGACTAATGAGGCTGCGAAAAACCTGTATACAGCCTTAGAATTTAAGACATACGGCATCCAAAAGCAAGCCTTGAAAATACAAGATGAATACTTCGATGAAGAATTGATGTGTTATTTCTTTTAGACCATATCTTCATCTGACAACAGGTTTACAAAACAAATAGCTTTCTTGCCTAAAGCTGCTATCCGACAGCTTACGCAAGAGAGCTATTATCTTCTTAATCATGCGCCTGTTAGGCGTAAAACGCTGTCGTCTCCCTTTGGCGGCAAGATCAGGCTAACGTTTTGCGTTGACATATAAAGCCCTTATAAATTGAAACTTGTGCAGACTTATATTATTGGAAATCCTTGGACAGCTCCAAATCTGTAGCAGAAATCCCCTCTTCTACCGCAAATTCAAAATCCTCAATGTCGTAAATTTGTACAGGGATCTCCGCTTGAATCAGCTTATCCTGAAATTCAAATTGGTCGGAAAGCAGCGGCAAGTTAAATTTCAAGGCGGTCAACACCAGTTCGGTCTCTATCGGATCAAATGCCTCGCCGTATTGTGCACTGTCTACAGCATGTACAATGGTAAACTGTATGCGCTCATTCAGCAGCAGCGGCGAGCTTTCCCGCCAAGGCACCTGCATCGTGCGTTCGATTTTTTTACGATTGAGCGGATCTTCGAAAAAAGCAATCAGCTCGACAATTTTATTTTTGACATGAGCATCATCATCTGGGTCCTCCATAACGGGGTCCGATCCGTCTCTCATATCATAAAGCTCCAAAATGGATGAATAAGGAACAACATAATCAATGGCACTGCTTGGGACGAGAAGGTGACCGTAAGTTGCCACCATTACTGCTTCTATAACAAACCGTCGCGGCATGATTGACCTCCTTCTATAAAACAACGTTTCCACATTATTATACAATAATCCAACTGGTGTACAAGATAGCCATTCGCCAAATTTGCATTCATTCCGCAAGCCGCAGTACAATGGTGGGGAAATTATTATCGGAGGTACATGCATGATTAGAGAAGAAGCAATCATTATCGGAGCTGGTCCATGTGGACTTGCCGCGGCCATTGAGCTGCAGCGCATCGGTATTCGCCCCTTGATTATAGAAAAAAGCCATCTGGTCCATTCCATCTCGCAGTACCCGACCTATATGCATTTTTTCAGCACGCCCGAGCTGCTTGAAATTGGCGATATTCCCTTCACAACGCCTAATGACAAGCCTTCGCGGCTTGAAGCGATGAATTATTATCGCACGGCGGCGCTGCGCCATCAGCTTCGAATTAATCCTTATGAGACGGTAACGCGGGTCCTTCGTGAAAATGATCGTTTTACGCTCTCCAGCACGAATCGTTTTGGTGAACCGCTGACCTATTTCAGCCGCTATGTCATTATTGCGACCGGTTATTTTGACCATCCTAACTATTTGGGCATTCCGGGAGAAGAGCTTGAAAAGGTGACGCATTTTTTCCGCGAAGCCCATCCGTATACTGGAATGGAGGTCGCGATTATTGGGGGCAGCAATTCTGCTATAGATGCAGCGCTTGAGCTTGAACGGATTGGGGCGAAGGTGACCGTCATTTATCGCGGTGAGCATTATTCATCAAGTATTAAGCCTTGGGTGAGGCCCGGCTTTGAAAGCAAAGTGGCTAAGGGGCAAATAGCGATGCGCTTTCGCTCTCGCGTTATCAGCATTGATGATCGCAGCGTCACGCTTGAAGACCCTGAGGGCAAGCATACAATTGCCAATGATTTTGTACTTGCGCTAACAGGCTTTCATCCAGATCGGGATTTCCTGACGGACACAGGCGTAGTGATGGCTGAGGAAGGTTACCCGTTTTTCGACGAAGCGACGATGGAGACGAATGTTGCAAATTTGTTTCTTGCTGGTGTTGTTGCATCGCGTCATGAAGCGAATGAAATTTTCATCGAAACCGGACGCTTCCACGGTAGAAAAATTGCCGCGCATATCGCCCAGAGCACCGCAGCCGAATCTTAAACTCAATGGATGGCAACAGCTTGAGGCTGCCCATAACGAGAATTTGCGCAATGCGATGCGCTAAACCTCTGAGTATGGGCAGCCTTTTCTATCAATCTGTCATGAGAGGTTAGCTCTGTGCTCACTCCATGCTTCCCCTAATAATTCACTATTAATGCTTACAGCAACCATTGATCCCATTGAAGCTGCCGCAACGACCTGATACTTTTGGGAGGCAGCATCTCCCGCACTATAGATGCCTGGCACATTCGTTTTGCCAAACTCATCTACAACAACAGCCCCCGCTTCCGTCATTTCACAGCCCATAATCTGCGGAAGCTCCGATCCAATCGCTAGCTTCGGCAAGAAGAAAATCCCTTCGCAAGCAATGATCGCACCATCCTCCAGCACAACTTGCTTAACGATGCCGTTAGCCGATTCAATTCGCTGAATTTTGGAGTCAAATATGGGCACATCATGCTGCTGCAATTCCTCGCGCTGCTCAGCGGTCATTTCGTCTGGACCATCCGTGCAGATCGTATATTGGCTTGTCCAGCCTGCTATTATTTTGGCGAAGTGCAGCGCATGAGCCCCTTTGGATATGATAACCAGCCTCCTATCCCTCATTTCCCAGCCATCACAATACGGACAAACAAATGCGCTCTTTCCATATACATCAGTTAAGCCTTTAATATCAAGCGGAAGATCCTTCATCCCTACGGCAAAAAGCAGCTTTTTGGCTCCGAAGGCTGCTCCTTTTGTGGTCGTAATCGTAAATGCCCCATCGACTCCCGTTATCGCAACGGCTGAATCATTTTCAAACTGAACAGATGGGTAGACACTGATCTGCTCGCGTGCGATATGACGTAACTCAGCAGGCTTAATGCCGTCTCTTGTCAGGAAACCATGCGACTCCTGGGTCACCCGATTGCGCGGACGTTCTTCATCAATGACGATAACACTTTTCCTCGCTCTGCCTAATACAAGTGCCGCACTCATTCCTGCTGGGCCTCCACCAATAATCGCAACATCCATCAATTGCTTCATATTAACCACCTTCCAAGAGTTTTAATATCTTTAATTGAAAAATAAATAACATCCAACAGCATATCGTTTTCTAAAACGCTACGAAAATTTAGAGATTAGAAAAATATTACACCGTTTTGTTACAATACCTCTACATAATCATCCATTAAAGATATGCGATATCTATTATATTGCTGCAAATTTGATTATAGACAAGTAGAGTCTTCAATTCAAGCTTTATTTTGCTTATGTGCATAGAGGTTTCCATCTTCAAAAGCCGAATAGATCTGCTCAAAGTACTGCTTGTCCAATTATCGCCTACCCGCTCTTAGCAAAAGAACAGCTTTCTGGTCGCAAGTAAAACGACGGTACATCACCCTTTTTTCATATTTATGTATATCTTGGGTTTCTTATCATATGATCCATTTGTGGGGAGGCAATTATCGAATTAAAGGAGTGGAATGATGAAAAAAAGGCTAATCACTTCTATTGTTCTATTATTTTCCGTTTTTGTAATGGGTTTTAGTTTAACCAGTTCGGCAGCACCATCCACATATGTCCACGGTATTTTTTCTCAAAAACCGTTGTATGTATTGGATGGAACGACAGGCAATTGGCTGACCTCGACAAGCGGCAATGCGATAGCAAGTTGGACAGAAGCCCCGCTAGCCTCAGGAAATCAGGCATTTTTTAATGCAATCTCGATAGTTGGAACCGACCGTTTTGAATTCCGTCTAATTAGTCTTGGATCGACTACCGTTGATCAGATCAATGGCAAATTCGATATTTACAAAAATAATGTGAAGGTCGCATCGGGAATTCCCGGCAGTGTATACGGTTTAAGCCAGCCGGTTGGAAATTATTTTAAATTTTATAACAGCACAAATACATGGCATGTATCCGGATATATTACAGATCGGCTAGACTACTAAAATTTTACATCAAAGAAGTCCCACCCTCCCCTGACTTCTTGTTGCAATTCTTCTAGCTAGTCGGAACGTTATCAACATCCATGGAAACTCTTCAGTATCGCATTCCTTCCTGTAAAGATGGGGCGCACATCATTCATGTAAGCCTTTACATAAATGATGCGTACTCCATCCTTGCCAATACATAACCAGATAAAGCCGAAACAGCTATGTATATGGGTAGGCCCTTGCTGAGCTTGAATAGATCAGGCTTCATTAAGAGTCTTTCTTAAAGTCAAGATGCTTAAATCCCCAACTGCACATATCCGTCAACACCGGCTTCAGCGTCTGTCCATGAACGGTTAATTTGTATTCAACTTTAGGAGGAATCTCCTGATATACACGACGTTCGACAAGCCCATCCCGTTCGAGCTCCCGCAGTTGATTAGTAAGCATACCCTGCGTAATTACCGGAAGCATTCGCCTCAGTTCACCGAATCGCTTGGTCCCCTCATGCAGCAATATAAAAAGAATCAGAGGCTTCCATTTCCCTCCAATAACAGCCAATGTTGCTAGTATACCATCCCTCGTCTTTTCATCTTGGACTTCTAGCCGCAATAGGTTCAACTCCCGACCATTGTAAGATAACCACACACCATCAACACAATAGTATCAAAATATCTTCGTTCCAAACAGTACTCTTTATTCACGTACTTAGTACGTTTTAACGGACTATTCCGAGGTGGCTCTGTGCCAACTATAGTCTGGTTTACAGGACTAAGTACAAACAAAAATCGTACTTGTTTAATTTCTAAAAGCCCGGATAATTAGGGCTGTGAATGGGCAGAACCTTAGCCAGAGCAGAAAACCAAATTATCTATAAGGGAGAATGGTTATGAAAATAATGGTAATTGTGGCACATCCGAATCTGAACGATTCCGAGAAAAACCAGGCGCTGCTGAGCGAATTGAGAAAACAGCCTGATACTCACATTCGCGATCTGTATCAAGAGTATTCGAATTGGAGCATCAATGTCGAGCGAGAGCATCAATTGTTGATCGAACATGACCGAATTGTTTTTCAATTTCCATTTTATTGGTACAGCTGCCCACCGCTTTTAAAAAAGTGGTTTGACGATGTATTGACATTCGGTTGGGCGTTCGGACCAGAGGGCGAGAATTTGAAGGGCAAAGAATTTATGATTGCAACGACAACAGGCGGCTCGGAAAACGAATATCGTGCAGGCGGCCGTAACTGGTTCACCATAAGCGAATATATTCGGCCCATTCAGAGTACCATTGCCCGGTGTAATGGTACATTCCTGCCGGCCTTTGTATGCTACAACTCATCTGCTGATGCCCTTAAGGACGAAGCAAAGCGATATGCAGAGTTTGTCCGAAATTCTCAGACGACGCTAGCGCAATAAAAGAGTAACCTATAGCAGACTGTCTTTTGCCGAAGAAGACTACAAGAAAAAGTATCGCTCCTACAAAGGAACCGTCGGGCATCGCAAAATCTTCATTTGACTTTTCGACAAGGAGAGCGTGGCATACGGCTAGATTTTGTTAAAATACCTCTAGTAGAAAATTATGGATATTTTAATTTTAAGTTGATATAATGGTAAATAAAGTTTAGTGAATCATCTGATGATGTGAATTGGCTATCTTGTCTAACATAGGAGGTGAGCCTGAGAAAAGTTTAATACTTATTCCAACTTCATACCAAGTTAGGGCGGGTTAATTTCTCCTTTGCCAACCTTAACTGAATGCTGTACAGAAACATGCACTAATTGTAACGGTTTGTAGTTCTATGCCTTTAGCATTAACCATTATAAGGACTAGGAGTGTGTCAAATGAATAAACCGCTTTTTTCCCGATTTTTTCGTATTATGATACCTTGCTTATTGATTTTGATATTGGCCTTACCAGCGACGGCTTCCGCAGGCAATCTTGGAGATAGGATTACTATTGGTAGCAGCTTTGCAAAGGGCGATTATCTCACCTCGCAGAATGGTAGGTTTACAGCTATTTGGCAAAATGATGGGAATTTTGTCGTCTATCAGAATGGTTCGGCTCTTTGGAGCAGCCGTACGAATAATAGTGGGGCCATTTCGTTTAAATTTGAACCAACTGGGAAACTGGTCATGTACAAGTATTTATCAAGACCTACTACTGTATACCAATATGGTTATCATTATGGATTCAACCCTGCCACAGGTAAATACGAATATTACTATGGGTGGGGATATGATACGGTTTGGATAACTGACACTACTAAACTTCAAGACGCTTGGTTTACTGATACCGCCTCTTGGATTTCCAAGAACGGAAGAGGTCTGCCAACTAACACAACTGGTGACACGCTAATCATGCAAAATGATGGGAATTTAGTTCTCTATAACTCAACCCTGACAACTATCAATTATCCCAATAGTTGGATTCCTGTCTGGGCTTCGAACACGACTGGTCGATAAAATAAAGTTAAGAGCCGCATAATGCGCGGCTCTTAACTTTATTTATCCAAGCAACCTTACACTTCAGTCAAAGAAGAGAGCTTTTAAACAGAACTTCCTAAACGTCAAAGCTATTGTGACAAAATACATTTTAATACCATATTCCCGAATTCTTGAATGTCATTGATATAATTATATTCGGGTGGATTAGCTTCAAGTTGGTTTAACATTCTGACTGCTACTACGTTGTACTCAGGAATAACTAATACAGCATTCCCATAAAGACCAAGTGATTGATATGAACCCTCTGGAAGATCATTTCCTATCTCAGATAAAGGACGGCTTTTGTCTTTCACCCACCAAAAGAACCCATTTCGGGGTAACGTTTCGTCGAACTGACTAGGAGTGACGATTGAAACAGCTTGTTCAAAAACCACACGAGGTATTATTTGTTGTCCCATATGCTTTCCCTTATTAAGATGTAAGCTTCCCCAATTAGCTAAATCTCGTGTACTTACAAATAAATTTGCCTCACTGCCTTGATCGCACATGTAACTTTCATCAACCCACACCAATTTATCATTTTTCTCTTTTCGCCAGTCGGTATTCATAAATCCATATGGTACAAACAATCGCTCCCTCAACACTTGTGCAAGAGGTTGGTCAAATACCTTTTGTACGATTCTAATAAGCAAATTAACGCCAGTGTTATTGTATTTCCAGTCTGTCCCTGACGGAAATAGTCTTACGTTTTGATCTTGTAAACCATGAGTGTGTGTCAAGAGATGCTGTATTGTTGTATCACCTAATACGTTTTCGTTCAGATCGTCTAAATAATCAATTACATAATCATTAATACTTCTTATTTTTCCTTCATAGAGCGCAAGGCTAATGGTAAGCCCAAGATATGTTTTGCGAATTGATGCCACATTGAATTGAGACTTTTCATCAATCAATCGACTGTTAGGAGATTGATTATGATTGCCAGAATAAAACTCATTTACTATTTGATTATTTTGCATAACTAAAACCGATGAAGCTGATGCAGAAATTTGATTCCTAATACCCTCAACAAAATGATTAAGCTCACTGAATGCGTTATGCAATCTAATTAAACACGTGGTCTCTCCCTTCCGTTAATAGAATTTCCAAACAAATATTCGAAATCATTTTCCACCTCAAAATCAAAACATTCACGCTGGCGGTCTAATCGAGCGAGAAACGGGAGTAGTAAATCAGGACAGCGCCTGAAGTTTATGTTATTTTAAAATGTTTTTCTCCATGTGTAATTGTCGAAGTAACAAAAACAAGGGAAGACCAAGTGAAGGACCTACCAGAAGCGTACCTACAATCGGCAGCCATACATATTTCATTTTCTTTCTGGTGCCTTCTAACAGAATGAATCCTATAAGCACGATCGCGGTAACTAAAACATCCATCCATGCAAAAGCTCCAATACGCGTATTGGTTATGGCTTCAAATAGTAGAGACAAATCGAAGCCGTTGAGCATGACCCAAGGGATGAATTGCGAATAGGGCAAGACGAGTCCCAAAAAAGATAATATTCCATAAAAGTACTTCATTTATAATCCTCCGATTCCTAAAAAGTATGCCTTGCTGTCCGCTGATCGCAATGGTAAATTTCTTACGTCCGCCGTCTTTTAGCGCATGAAGTTTTACACGAAACAACCGCAAAATCTCCAACTACGAGTGTATATCAATTCCTTGAACACCCATTCAAAGCAGCCTGAACGAACCCTTCTCCGACCAGGCTTTCTTGTGAGCTATTTACCGTGTTTCTGCTGCCGCGCATACAAGGCGTTTACCGCTTCTTCCTGCGGCTCCTCCTCCTTATAGCGCGCCTCCTCATACAGCTTGATTAGCTGCTTTTGTTCTGCTTCGCTATAGCTATCCGCTGTTTTTGCAGCGGCCCGCCATTTGACCAGCTCCTCTGCCGTCTCCCTTGGCGTCAAATGAGCCTGATACACATAGCCCTTGCTTATGCTGCGCTTCACCCAGCGGCTGTATAAATAGCGGATACGCTCCCTTGTTCCTATGAGCTCCTCCCACTTTACAGCAGGCTCTCCCCTTTTGTTTTTTCTTCGCAGCCGCCAGCCATCCTGCCATTTATTTAAGGTCATTAAGCTTTCAACCTCATCGGTGTAGCCCTGTTCAGCTCCCAGCCTTTCAGCAGAGCGCTCTGCCATCTTGGCGAGAAATTTTTTCGAGAGTCGATACACGGCTCGCAGCAGCCAATATAGGGTCAGTCCTATTGCAGCAATTACGATGATTATTATGACGACTTTCAATAGGTTTTCTATCCAAACGAGCCAAGGGGCAGGATCTTTGTGCTCCACTGGCGGAAAAGCGTTCGGCGGCGATGCTTCGGGCGGCTGTGAGGCAGGCCTCTCTGCTTCGTTTCCTGTTATTAGTGATAGAAGCAGCCCAACGAGAGAACGCACTGCCCATTCTATTCCCTGAGTAATTTGCCTGATGAAGCCAATAGCAATGACAGGCAGCAGCAGCAAGGCAAGCATCCATCTATTTTGACGCTTAAAGGCTTCTATAGAGGCTGAGATTGGACGATGCTGCCCCGTCAGATTCGTCTCGCGCTGCATAAGGCGCTCATTTATCATAAAAAAATAAACAATCAACGCTATGATTCCGCCAGCTGACATCAAAATTGTGTATTGCTGAAGCGGAATGAGCCAAAATTGAGCCAATTGCAGCGCTAAATAACCGAAAATGCCTATCATCATCGTGCTGCCAGTAAACGTAATCGGCCAGCTGTGCAGCCGTTCATTCATTCCACGGTAAGCTGCGATGCTGCCAAAAACAGCAAGCGCGGGCCACCAAGCTTCCCGACCTGCGTCTGGTGCTGAGACCACTGCCCCGCTTGCAGCAAGCAAGCCATCAGAAAGCAAAATGCCAATCAGCAAGGCAAGGCAAAGTCTAGTTGCCCGATTGCTATTGATGAGCTTCTCTGATCTGGCAAGCAGCAGCGAGCTAGCGCCAAAGCATAACGGCAAGCTGAGCAGCCAAACGACAAGCGGGACGCCTGAGAGTGCATAAGCACCGAAAGGCAGTACGAAGGGCAGCCAAAATAACAGCTCCAGCGCGCCTTTTCCCATAGTTGTTCCAGCGAATTTTACACTAGGCATTCTATTCATATGGCTCCACCTGCCTGCAACTGCTCGCTATGTTTGCTAGTCTGCCCTGCTAATAGCCAAATCGTAACGGAGTTGCCGCCAAACCTCAGCTCCTGAGCAGCAAGCTCCAGCGTTTCATTCCAATATGCAGAAATAATGAGCACATCGCAGCCGCTCACACCGCGCTTGCTCTCCCTTTGCAGCAAATCGCTGAACAGCTCCGTCCGGGTCAGCGTCAGCTTGGCGAGCAGCTCCAGTATCGTCAGCCACTGGTCATGGCCGCTGCGCGGCAGCAGCATGGCGCTTTCAAGCTCGCCTTGCTGCGGCATGTTAGCGGCAAAGCCGACTTCCATTCCGCTGGCCGTCATGACCTCTGCTGCTCCTGCTGCCCATTCAATACCCCGTTCGATTAATGCTTCATCCGTAATCGTACGCCACATGCCCTCATGATCCTCTACATTTAAATAAATCATCAGCCTCCGGTCAGCTGTATAATCATATTGATGCACTTGCAGCTTACCTGCCCGAGCAGTCGCCTTCCAATTGACCGACTTGAAAGAATCGTTGGGCCGATAATCTCTTGCTCCTGCGACGACGAAAGGATCCTCCACAATCCAACGCTTTACCGACATTTCCCCCTGCCAGCTGTGAGAGGGCAGCTCATCAATTGGCACCTGAGCGGGGAGCGGATACACAAGCAGCTCGCCCTCAATCATCATTTGCTTCATATTATGCTGAATGCCAAGCAAATCGCCGCCAGTGAGAGCCACCGAGCGAAGCTTGTACACTCCGCGTCTAGCGCTGACGAACGAATGCGTACGAGTAATTTTTGTATAAGGCATAAGACTGAAAAAGCTTTTATGATTTTGGTAATGCTCACCGCTGCTCACCGCAAGATTGTCCTGCGAGCGGAAGATGAGCTGAGAGGATAATTGAGATTCGACGCGAAGCCACGGAACGGGCAGCCATTTGCCATTTGACAATTGCTCCACTAATTCCATACGATCACCCCTATAACAGGTTGATTGACTAAACCGCCTTGAGTAGCTAATGCTCCGCAGCGCAAATCTGCGAAAAATTTTAGCCTGAAGCACAACAATAATGATTGCAGCGATAATAAAAGAAAAGACGAGCATCGTCTATTTGCTAGCCTATTTAGCGAGAAGCCCTGCCTCGGCAGGAACCTCGGTTTGCCTAATAATATCTTCTATAATCTTCTCTGCGCTGCCTTGTGTACGCTGCAGTCCACGAAGCGCGAGACGATGGGCCAGTACGGGCTGCGCCATCGCTTTAACATCATCCGGCGTTACAAAATCTCTTCCCCGCAAAATCGCCTGCACCTGCGAGGCTCTCAGCAGCGCCTGGCTGCCGCGAGGGCTTACGCCCGTCTGCACTTCTTCCCTGCTCCGTGTCTGCTCTACTAGCTTCAACATATAAAACAGCACATCGTCCGATACGCGTACGGAGGAATAAAGCTTCTGAGCTTCAGCAATTTCGTCTGCCCCTGCAATAGGCGCAAGCAGTTCCAGCGGGTCTTCTTCTTTAAAGCGCTTCAAAATTTGCAGCGCTTCATCCGTTGTGGGATAGCCCATTTTAAGCTTGAATAAAAAACGGTCCAGCTGCGCTTCCGGCAGCGGAAACGTTCCTTGATGCTCGACGGGATTTTGCGTCGCCATAACCATGAACGGCTTTGAGAGCGGCATCGTCTCTCCCTCGAGACTAATTTGCCGCTCCTCCATACATTCGAGCAGGCTGGATTGCGTTCGCGGAGTGGCGCGGTTAATCTCATCAGCCAGCAGCATATTCGTAAACAAAGGGCCGGGCCGGAACTCAAAATCGCCCTGCTTCTGATTGTAAAAATGAATGCCCGTCAAATCTGATGGCATTAAATCCGGCGTAAACTGTACGCGCCGAAAGGTAAGACTGAGCGACTTCGCCAGCGATTTGGCCAGCAGCGTCTTGCCCGTTCCGGGTACATCCTCCAGCAGCACATGACCGCCGGTAATTAATGCGATAAACAATAAATCGGCTATACGTTCTTTCCCTACGATGACGCGGCCGATATTGCCTCTTAGTTGTTCAGATAATGCAGCAATGGATTGGTAAGACATACTAGCAGCTCCCTTTTCACTATAAAATAAAATGTTCTATCGGCCCCAGCCACAGCGCTCGCGCTGCACCCGCTGCAGCTCCGACCAGCGAACGAGCCGGATGCCCTCGCCATGCAGCACCTGCACAATCTCGCGATCACGGAACAGCTGAAACTCAAGTCCCCGTTTCTCAGGCTGGCCATGGAAGGAAAACAGCTCATCGGTTACGAGCGACGGATGAATAATAAGCTCTGTCAAACCCGGCTTAAGACTGCGCAGCTGCTGCTTCATCGCCTCTTTGAACGACACATACGTCTCCCCTGCCTGCAGTTGGAAGGGTAAGCCAACTAAGTAGTCCGGTATGATGACGCCCTTGGAATCGGCCAGCATTCCGAGCTGCTTCGCCTGCTCAGCAAGCTCAGGAGAGGCTGTTTGTACACGATCACCAGGCAAATGACGCGGAAGGCGAAAAGGCAAGCCATATTTAGCGCACACGTCGAATACAATAGGTAAAAAATGCTTGCCTGTCTCAAGCCCATACAAGCTCCCCATATGATTGTCAGCATGGCTCGGCTTCATCCCTAATTGCAGCGCAAGCTCTATCTGGGCAACCAGCTCTCGCTCTACCTGCTCGGAGTCGGCCTGCAGCTCGAATGTGCGGCTATCTTTCGGGAAATATCCGTCCTCTGCAAGCAAAGAGGGAACATCCTCGGACTTGCTTACGGGCCCCCAGCGATAATTATCCCACTCGCTTGTAAACGTAAAATGAACACCAACATCATGCTCCTGATGCTGTGCGCTCCACCTCGCTGCTTCCCGCGCTGCGGGGCACGGCATCATAATTGTTGCCGAGCTTACTGCGCGCTCTTCCAACAGCTGCTCCACCGCTTTATTGACTGAATCACATAAGCCATAATCATCTGCATTAACAATGAGCAGTCTTTCATCGCTGCTGTATCCTAATGCGGCTGCCACACTCATGAGCTCCACTCCTCCAAATTATTGTGGTTGATCAACACCAGCAAGCAGCTCCCGAAATAGCGCTTTCAAACGCAGTTCATTGCTGCCTGTCCATTTCACAATTTTTGCCGCTTGGATTACAATTTTGTGCAATATTTCCGCTTCGTCAAGCTGCTCTCGCCAGCGTGTCATAAAATGCAGCGTCACATCAAGCATCCGCAGCTTAAGCAGCAGCGGAATGGCGTTAGCCTCCTCCTCCGTCAACCGCAATTCCGCGCCAAACCCTTCACAAAACGAGGCGATACGCTCCAGTTGCCCTTCATCTGCCCAGTCAATTAAATCCACAATAACGACTGCGAGCTCCATAGCCCTCACATCGACGGTACAAAATTCAAAATCCAGCAAGCCGACTACAGCATCTCCGCGTGCAACGGAATTACTGAAATTCAAATCGCCATGAATCCATTGATGGGGAAGCTTGGCTATGCTTTTCAGGTCGCTGCGCAAGCTTGCTCGTTCCTGCTGCAAACAGGAGATTTGCTCCTCAAGCACTGGCAGCAGCCCAGCTTCACCGGCAATATCACGCAAAGCTGTAATGCCTATAGCTTCATAAGATTGCTCCAGCTTGTAATAGGGATCATAAATAGGCTCTCCCTGTGGCTTAATGGCGCTTAATCCTTTGCATAAGGCAGCCGCAGCGGTTCCGAGTCCCCTAATGTGGGAAATATTTTCGACGGAAGGCCGCTTGCCTTCAATGAAATGGCATAATGTTGCCAGCTTGCCGCCCTTCGCCTTCGTTACGGTGTGCCCTGCACGGTTCGCTACAGGCATCGGAACGTCAAAATGGCGATTTTTTTGCCCTAGCAGCCCCAATAACACCTCGTGCTCCAGCAATACAGTCGACTTATTCTGATGATTGTTGTAAATTCGCAGCACATAGCGGTTATTTCCCGCCTGCACGATCCGTGTTGTATTGTTCATGCCGCTGTCTCCGGCAGCTATTTCCCATGGCCCACCTAGCTCATATTGATCTAAAAACGTTGAAAAATCATGCTGACTCAATGGTTTTTCCTCCCCTAAGCTACCAGTTGCTGCCTTTATTATACTTGCTGGAAGCAGAAGTTGGCAAAGAAACGGAAAACCGCCGATGACATTCGCTATTTCTCCTTAATGAAGAGTTCTGTAACATGCAAGCTTCGACACATTTTGTAACCGCTGGTTAATGGATTATAACTTCTGAACGCCTTCATTTTGCCATATCTAGTTTCCACAGATTCTGCATCTTCCAGCTGTTGTGGGCAGACACGCTATCTCGGGTTTTAAGCTTTATTAGGCAATCGTTAGCCTGCTGTCGAAATCATTTTAAACATGTTGGATTGTGCGCTTCCCCGGGAAATAGACAGCTCATTTCCACCTCTCTATTTCCCATACTGGCTCTTCATTCTGTCAGTTCGAATTTTCGCTCAATTCTAATAATTTCTCCGTGAGTTTTATTTAGGCGGCTTTGCATCGTCTCTAAATGACGTCTTCGGTACCGCAAATCAAGCAATGCTGACACAAGCAGCACTGCACCCGCTCCCATGATACCCTCCTTGCCAAGCACGATTGCCGCCAGCACGACGCTAAGCAGCAGCCAGACCAGTGCCGTTATATTCACCACAGCGCTCCACCTTCCAAGATGCCAAGGCGCATCCATGAGCAGCTTGTGCTTCTTGCCTGCGCGCAGCGCTAACGCTATTGGTATTGCATACGCCGTGTACAGGCAAATCAGTGTAAAGCTGGGAACGACAGCTGTCAGCAAGTGCTCTGGAATGAGCAAACAGCATGTCACGAGGATAATGAAAAACCCCACCGCAGCGAGCCAGACGCATTTCCTGGGTGATTGCGTTGCAGGATGAACGCCAGACAGCTGTCTGCTGAAGGGCAGCGCCTTATCGCGCGTGAGGCTGTACAGCAATCGCGAGCAAGCGATCAGGACGCTGCTGCTGCTTGAATAGAGCAGTATGACTAGAAGCACTATCGCCAGCGGGGATCGGCTTACAGCATCCAGCAAACTACCCGCAAACCACACGGCCCCGCCAGTCGGTATCCCTCCATATGAGAAGCCAGGCCATACAAGAGTCAGCACAGCCAGTAGCACAAAGCCAATAATAAACGTGTAGGCCGTCGATAAATAGATCGCCCATGGCACGCGAATGCGAGGATCGGACGTCTCCTCGGCTCCTTGAGCAGCGCTGTCCATGCCGAGAAAGAGCTTTTGCAGAAGCAAAAAGCCCGCAATCATGCCCATGGTGGACTGCCCCTTCCCCTCTCCGTTATAGGCAGGAAGCGTAAATAATAGCTCTGGCGAAAAAGCGCCCGGCCAATACAGCGCCACTAGCATGCCGATTGCAGCAATTGCAGCGATAAGCTGCAGCCACAGTCCGGTGCGCAGCAGAATAGCAAGCAGACGGACGCCTCGGCTGTGTAAAGCAGCCTGGATGACCACCATTGCCAAGGCAATAATCGCCTTCGTCCATATGGAAGGCACATAACCGAGCCAGCCGGCAAGCAGGCTATCCAGCAAGAAGGCGGATAGCAGATTGCTCAGCAGCAAGAGCCCCATGTAACCAGCCATGTGAAACCAGCCCGCATGCCAGCCCCATACACGTCCTCCTAATGCGGAGGACCAGTGATAGACGCCACCGGCGGTCGGAATAGCAGATGACAACTCGGCAAGCGACGCACTTACCATTAAGGCAAACAATGCTGCAAGCGGAATGCCGATACCGACAACAACAGGTCCCCCCTGCTGCAAGGCAGGCGCGAGAAACAACAAAGCTGCTGCGCACAGACCCATCGTGTTGAAGGATAGTCCGAATGAAGCAGCCGTTCCAAATTTGCGTCTAAGCTGCTGGGCAAGTCCAAACAAATTCAAATCATGCTTATCCTGCTGCATTTGAATATAGGTGGCATAAGCCGTCATGCTTTGATGGCTTGAAGATTTGATACTTTGCTGCGCCTTTACAGCCCCAGCTAATGCAGCCGCACATACAGCGAAAAATAATGCCAGCCCGATTACGAGCGCAAACATCCCACCACCCCCATCATTAAGCATTATATGTGAGGGCGGAAGGACTCATGCCAGCAATCAAGCAAAACAAATCATGACATTAATTATTTATGACATTAACTATAAGGCAAAAGCAGGTACCCTATACTAGCGCGAGCACCCGATTCAACAATTGGTCGGTGTCAAACGGTTTTTCTATCCACTCAGTAATGCCCAGCTCAGCCGCAGCATCCATTTTTTCAGGCTCCCCGTAGGCGGTAATTAGCAATACTTTAACGCTCGCATCGCTTTTGCGAATCGCGCGTAGCACGTCCAATCCGTCCATATCAGGCAGCATAAAATCAAGCAAAATGCAGTCCGCACCGTAACGCTCGAATTGCTCAAGCGCCCTCACGCCATCCGCAGCTTCATAAACGGTAAATCCCGCCTTCTGAAACAGCTCTGACAGCATGAGCCGAATGAGAGGCTGGTCGTCAACAATAAGCAGCTTTTTCCCTTGAGCTATCTTTGCTGCATCCGCGCCGCCCGCCATGGCCTTGAGCGTTGGCTGGCTGCGCCCGTCGCCTTGCTTGCCAGGAAAGCTTTTTTTTACTGGACCAAGCTGCAAGCTTGAAGGCTCTCGCCGAACGGGGGGCGCGTAAAGTCGCGGCCCCTTGTCCTTTTTCACATACTGCAAATAAACAACGAAAGCGATCGTCATGACAAATACAACGCATAATAAAATAATATACATCATGCTGTTTTCTCTCCTGCTGCAAAGTTGCACAAATCAATAATTGACGACCATTGGTCCGAGCGGGCCATTTTCATTAATCATATCCTCAATGTCATAGACGGAGATTGGGAAATACGGAAAACCAAAAGCGTAAGGCGTCAGCTCATAAAGGGCAAAATAAAGCACCAGCGTCCGATCCGCAATATAAAAGTCCTGATCCGGCCTTATCGCTTTGAACGGCGACAGCGTACTGATATCTCGCGACCTGATTTGAGCATTGACCAGCGCAGACAGCTTGACGACATAATTGCTGCCGGGCTTAAACAGCTCAGCAAGCGCATAAGAGCGTCCCGTGGTCAGCTTGAAGGTAAGCGACTGCTGCAGCGTCAGTCCATGCGCTCCTCCTGTATATGCATAGTTAAACAAAGACAGACTGAGCACATCCTTCTGATTGTTTTTGAGCTCAAAATATCCTTGCATCTCCGCATGCGGGTCTTCAAGCGTACCTTGCTCGGCTATGAGATGCTGTGCTGCTGAGTGAATGGTCCCATTGATTTGACTATCCGCTGCCTCGTTGGATCCCCCGCTAATTTGAGGCAGCCACAGTTCGACCTTTGGAGACGTACTGCGGACAGACTGAACGATTACAGGAGATTGAAACGCCATATCGGGCTACACCTGCCTATTCGCTAGAATGCTCCATTGTATGCAGATTACGCCTCATCTCATACCACTCAATTCCTCCATGTGTGGAGGAAGCCTTGCCTACGTATGTAAATTTTGCCTGCTCATAAAAAGAAATAAGATGCGGCTCGCACATTAGTATAATCGCTTTCAGCCCTTCATTCTCGCATGCTTGGATCAGCTTGTCCAGCAGTTTTGCAGCAATTCCCCTGCGCCTGAAAGCCGGAGCTACAGCAATCGTCAGGATGCAAAAGTTGTCTCCCGCGTATTCGCCTTGGTGACTTCCCTTCATCTCATCACCGCAGCTTTCCTGCTCCGTTCGTATCCCGTTGGCTATGCCGAGCAGCTCTCCCTCCTCTGACCAGGCGGACCAGAAATAAGAAGGATACTCCTGAAAACGGTACTGAAATCCCGCTTCAGTCGCCGCGGCCTCAGGTGGGTAACAGCGCAGCTCAAGCTCCAGCGCCTGTAAAAGCTCATGCTGCTGAATCAATCTCAGCACTACGATGCTCATAACAGCATTTTCTCCCGTTCGGTCAAGCGCCTGCCTCTAATGTCGATGACGAGCTTGCCACTATTGAGCCCAATAATGCGGTCCGCGAAACGCTCCGCATAATCCCCCTGATGCAGCACCGCAATAACCGTAACGCGCTGCTCTGTGCAAAGCCGTTTTAAATCCGCTAGCACCTGATCAGCCGTGTGCGGGTCAAGTCCGGACACCGGCTCGTCCGCCAAAATAATTTTCGCGCCGTGCACAAGCGCACGGGCAACGGCGATGCGCTGGCGCTCCCCCCCGCTCATCTTCTCCGCCTTCAGATGTGCTTTATCGAGTAGGCCAAGCTTCTCTATCGTGTCCATGGCGCCCATATAATCGTCGCTGCGCACCATGCCGGTCCATCGCCGCCAAGCCGGCGTCTGGGTCACCGATCCGATTATCACATTTTTGAGTCCAGTCTTGCTCGGATACAAAACAGGCTTTTCCTCCAAATAAGCCACCTCACGGCGAACTTTAAATTTACCTGTAAGACCTTGCTTTAGTACGTCCGTTCCATCCAGCTTGTAAGTTCCCCGCGTCCATTTTTCTTGCAGCGCCAAGCATTTAAGCAGCATCGACTTGCCGCTTCCGCTCGCTCCTTTAATGGCGATAAATTCTCCATCTTCCACATCTAAATGTATGTCGTCGAGCACCTTCGGCCCTCCGGGAATTACCTTCGTCAAATTCGAAATTCTTATCATTTTCCGCGCCCCTTTGTTTCACGCATCATATTTTCAGCATTTTGTATAATTCGATTCGGGTCGCTCCTAGGTGCAATATTTAGACCGATAGAACCGGCTCGCTCTCGATATTGTCCATTGAAAGTCGCTCAGGGGATTTATGCAAAATGCTTTTTTATATAAATCTAGTTTACGGGAAACAAAAAACAGTTTCCACACGAACAAATGTTTGATATAATAAAGATAGGAACAAGAGTTCTTATTGACTATTTTCCAAACATCTAATAAGGGAGGCAGGATCACCATGAAGAGCACTTGCGAAAATTTTCGTTACGTTGAGAAAAATTGGCCGCGTCGGGATTTAACTTTTAAGTTTTATACAAACGGAGAGTTGACGATTATTGATAACAGCTCCGAGGAGGTGATCTCTCCGAATGACTTGCGGGGCGACAGCTTGGATTTCTATATTCGCCGCCGCATTGCTTTTATTAAGACAACGCTGCTGGTGTCGCAGCTTAAATATGCTTGATTTTTCATGGGAATATCCGGCTGTCCGGCTGTTTATCCTTAATTTTCCTAACTTACTGTTGTGAAAACGTGCTTGCTGCGTTGACGTAAGGCTCCCGATACTGTAGATTAATTTCATACACCGTCTATTTTGCGCCGAAGGAGCCGTGCTTTTTTATGAAGCAACACATTATGTTTGACCTCGACGATACATTAATCCATTGTAATAAATATTTCTATTTGGTCATTAGTCAATTTGTTGATGCGATGACGACCTGGTTTGCCGGATATGAAGACGTAACCGCAAACGCTGTAAAGGATAAACAAACCGAAATTGATATCGCCGGAATTGCTGTGCTTGGTTTCAAGAGCGAGCATTTTCCCCAATCCTTCGTTGACAGCTACGTCTATTTCTCCGATGTTACAGGTAGGAAGCGCTCTACTGTTGAGCAGGATTTTCTATGGAAGCTTGGACTTAGCGTATACGAGCATGATACTGAGCCCTATCCAAATATGGAGGAGACGCTATACTCTTTAGCGAATCAGGGGCATGAGCTGCATCTTTATACGGGTGGTGAGCAGTTGATTCAGACCCGCAAAATCGATCAGCTCAATCTGAGCAAATATTTTAATGACCGTATCTACATCCGCCAGCATAAAACCAATGAGGCATTAGAGCATATTTTAGCAGAAACCGCGCTGGATCGCGCTCACACATGGATGATTGGCAACTCCATTCGTACGGATGTTGTGCCTGCCTTGACTGCCGGCATCCACGCCATTCATATGCGCAAGGATACCGAATGGCAATATAATGTTGTCAATATTGAAGTGGAGCCTAAGGGGGCCTTTTTCACTTTGAATGATTTAGTTGAAGTGCCGGAAGCCATCTATTGCTATATTAATCGCTAGTTAAAGAATTTCATAATAATCTCAAGGAGCGGGAACAACTGCCACCTCAGCTAGAGGCAAAGATACCGTTCCCAGATGAAATAAGCCGCCCTACCAGCAGATTTGTTGGTTCGGCGGCTTATTTTGCTGCGATGCTCGGTAGCGCTTGATCAAATCGAAAAATGCTCAATCAACTATGTTACGAAAGTATGATAACTAGTCAGCAGGCCGAATCGTGAGCGTCCCTTGGTCACGGTCGGTCAATACAAATCTGCCCTTCAAGCTGCTTCCATCAGAGCGCTTAAAGGTGAGCTGGCTCGTTGCCCCTTTCTCCAGCAGCGCTTGCAGCATCGGCAGCGTAATCTTCTTCCCCTGCTGCTCCTTCCAAATAACAAAAGAACAGCCCTCGCGAAAGCTGCTGCAGCCATAACCACGCTTGCCTTCAATAATACTGCCCTTGCAGCCCTGCCTCGGGCAGGCAGCTAGCGGCCCTCTTGAAGCCGCAGAAGCCGTTGCTTGCTTGGGCGGCTTCGCCGCTTCGCTACCTGCTGCTGACCGTGCGTAGCTCCTGCTCTTGCTAGCCCCCGCAGTTGACTTCGTGCCTGCTTTCCCCTCCGACGAGCGTGAGCTGCTAGTACGGCCTCCGCCTGTCGTTGAGCCCGCTGCCTTCTTCCCTTTCGAAGAGGTATCCTCGAACGTTCCAGGCGCAGCAGGACGCTGCTGACGAACCTTATCTACAATGACTGCTGCGAATTGCTTCACCTGTGCAATAAAACGATCATCAGAAGCCTCGCCTTTGGAAATTTGGTGCAGCCGCTGCTCCCAGCGTCCCGTCATTTCTGGCGAAGCGAGCAGCTCAACGCCTGCATTCCGAATAAGCTCAATCGCTGCGAGTCCCTTGGGTGTAATATCCAGCTTCTTTCCTGCCAGCTGGATATAGCCAACTTGCTTCAGCCGCTCGATTGTCGCTGCCCGTGTCGCAGGTGTGCCAAGACCAGTGTCTTTCATCGCTTCCCGCAGCTCATCATCCTCCATGGACTTTCCTGCACCTTCCATAGCTTTGAGCAGCGTGCCCTCTGTAAAGGACTTGGGCGGCTGAGTCATTTTTTCCAGTGCCTCAACGCTAGTGCAATGAACCGCTCTATGCGGGTCCAGCTTAAAGGGCTGATCGGTCACCATTTCCTCATCATCGGCTTCCTTATCATCCTTGCCTTTGCCTCGCTTAGCTGGCTTAGCAGCAGTGGAATCCTGCTGGGGCAGCACCACTTTCCAGCCGGGCTCCAGCAGTTCCTTCGCCTTCGTGCGGAAGGTTTCACCTTCGACAAGCGTCAGCACCGTATGGTTTTTGTATACCGCAGGCGGATAATAATGCGATAGAAAACGTCTGACAATCATGTCGTAGACGTTTTGCTCCTCCTGGCTAAGGCCAGAAGCACGCTTCGGTGTAGGCATAATGGCATGGTGATCCTCGACTTTCGACGGATTGCACACCGCCTTGTTTCCTTTGTGAACACGAGAACGGTCCGCTCCCTTCGCAAGCTCGCCATAGCCGCTAGTGCCCTCAAGCATCGTTAATACATTACCCATGACCGGAATGTTCTCCTCGGTTACATAGTTGGAGTTGGTCCGCGGATACGTAATAACCTTATGCTTCTCGTAAAGCGCTTGGGCAATATCCAGTGTCTTCTTGGCCGAATAGCCATGCTTGCCATTGGCTTCCCGCTGAAGCAGCGTCAGGTCATAAAGTCTGAAGGGATACTCCTTGCTTTCCGCTACCTGGTAATCTTCCACTTTCGCAGGTTTATTTGCTGTCTTCGCAGCCAGCGCCTCCGCCTTTGCTTTATCGGTCAGACGCTCCCCCTGCCAAATGCCGGAGTAGCCAAATCCAGACTGGTCAAACGCTGCCTTAACGACAAAATAAGTTTCCGATTGAAACGCCGTAATTTCTTTATGGCGATCATACAGCAGCGCCAAAACCGGCGTTTGTACACGGCCGACAGAAAGCAAGGCTTTATGGCGAATGGTAAAAGCGCGAGAAGCATTCATGCCGATCAGCCAATCGGCTTCACTGCGGGCACGGGCTGCTTTCGTTAGCGGCTCATATTCGTCATCACTGCGCAGCGTGTCAAAGCCGCGGCGAATGGTCTCCGCTGTCAAATCTGATATCCATAGCCGGTCCGTAGGCTGCGCCAGCTTCAAATATTGTCTGATTAGGTGAAAAATAAGCTGCCCTTCGCGCCCGGCATCGCAAGCGTTAACCAGTCTGCCGCATCGCTTGGCAAGCTCGCCAATCGTCTTAAGCTGGTCCTTCGTGCGCGGATTCGGCCACAGCTTGAACACCTGTGGAATGATTGGCAAGTCCTGATCATTCCACCGTTTGTAGCGCGCATCGTATTGGTCAGGCTCCGCGAGTGATACTAAATGCCCAATCGCCCATGTAATAATATAGCGGTCGCCCTCCAAATACGTTCGGCGATTGGCTGCCTTTGGCTCAAGCACGGCAGCAATCGTCCTGCCCATATCCGGTTTCTCCGCAATAATTAATGTCTTCAACAAATCGCCTCTTTACTTCCTGCTAGTTGTCTCCACATATTGCTTCATGGAAGCAAATATCGACCGAACGCCGTTCGACCAGTTGGGGTCTTCTGCATATTTTCGGTTAATCCATGTGAAGGGGTCCATTCCATCTGGACGTCCCTTGCTTAAATTCACAATTGTGCGCGACGCAATTTCAGCGGAATCGCTAATCGTCGTGTTATATTCCTTCCAGCTGTGAAACACATTGAATGGATTATTCGCAATTTCCTTCGCCTGTTTGTTCGTAGTAGGAACAAAAGCCTGCTCCTGTCCAGTTATAGCAAACAGCAGCAGCGGATGGATATCGAATGCTTTCGCCTGGGCAATAATTGCATCTAAATAAGGCTTCCTGGCAAGTATGGACGATTTACCTTTCAAATACTCCGTCAGCCTCTTCTTGTCAATTTCTACATAACGCAGCTCTTGTGGCAAACCATCAAGCGCTACGCTCTCTACAGGTTCAATTGGAGCAAGGATTATAGGCTCCGGCTGCGCACCTCTTAATGTACGCGTCAGAGACTCTCCATACAGCAGCGTAACGCTCACAAGCAGCATACTGAGCAAGCCGTACACAATAACGTGATTGCGCCGTTTATGAGGGACTGGCGCGTTCTGAGGTTGTGCTAGCGGCAAGGGCAGTGGTATGACGTCAGCCAAGCCAGGGGAGCCGTCCGCTCCCGCTGTAAGCAGATCTTCAGCTAGTAGCTCAACGCCCTGTGGCTGCAAATCATTTTTCAACTGAAGCCAGCTCTCATTCAACGTAAAATTTCCACTTGGTAGAGAAAGCGTGCTCGTATCCGTTTGCTCTATAGAACTACGCAGCTTGTCCATCGCCTGACGATAGCGCTCGATCTCAACGACGCTTTGCAGTTGCTTCTCCACCCATTGATGCATCGGCAGCTCCATATCCTGCTCTCGCTCGTCAAGCAATAATAAACAAGCTGCAAAAATATCATCTGCGCGTACGGGGCGCTTCTGCTCCAGCACCGCAGTACGAATAAGCTGCGCCGTCACCTGACGCTTAATCGACTCGTCAAAAGACGGAAGCTGCTTATGTATAATGCGATTTACCGCATCGGCAATCATTTCGGTTTTCTTTTCCTGCGGCAGCGCTCCATATTTATGCTGGACATAATTTCGAATATTGCTGACATCCGCCGGGGATAACACATAAGCTTCTTCAGCATGCATGACGAATCGCTCCTTCACGTCATCTCACACTGATTTTACCACAACTTTCCTTATATTGGGGAGGGGAGCTGTCTAATTCTCAGCTGATTTTGCTCCTGCAAAATAAAGGCTGTAATTTGCTCCTTCTCAGATGCAGTAAATTGATATTCACAGTCGCAATCCTCGTCTTGCGGCACCATTTGAGCAATACTGCCATCCGGCGTACATATGACAAGTCCACTGAAGTCAATGAGGTCGTCAGGCGCAGGGGTGTTCTCCGAAAGCTCAAACATTAGCTCAATATCCACCCATTGGTCATTGCGCCGCTCCATGCTCGCCACGATTTTCTCAAACTTCAGCTCTGTCACCGTATCCAGACCATATTTAATCATAATGCTTCATTTCCCTCCTATCGACAAGAAAAGCGCCCGAAGGCGCTCCTCATAAGCTGCTATTCAATTTATCATACCATTCATTTAAGGAAGCAAGGAAGATCCCATCAGGAACTTATCCACTTCACGAGCCGCTTCGCGCCCTTCGTTAATCGCCCATACAACCAGGCTTTGACCACGACGCATGTCGCCTGCTGCGAATATTTTCTCTGCGTTCGTCGTATATTTGCCATAAGGCGCCTTCACATTCGTACGACGATCCTGCTCTAGGCCGAAAGCATCAATTAGCGTATTTTCAGGACCTTCAAAGCCGACTGCGATCAATACAAGATCAGCTGGCCACACTTGCTCGGAGCCTTCGATTTCTGTATAAATTCTGCGTCCTGTTTCTGGATCAACCGTACGCTCAATCTGCACAGTGTGAAGCTCCGTAAGCTTGCCATTCTCGCCAACAAATTTCTTCGTCAGTACGGAGAATGCACGCGGGTCTTCGCCGAACAGCGCTTTTGCCTCTTCGTGTGCATAATCAAGCGTATAGACGTTCGGGAACTGCGGCCAAGGATTGCTGACACTATCGCGTACCAGTGGAGCCTTAGCGTGCGTACCGAATTGCGTAACTGATTTACAGCCATGACGAAGCGCGGTTGCCACGCAGTCTGTTCCAGTATCGCCGCCGCCGATAACAATGACATTTTTGTCCTTCGCTGAAATGTAGTTGCCATCCTCCAGATTGGAATCCAGGTAGCTCTTAATGGTACCGTTCAAATAATCCATCGCCATATGAACGCCTTCAAGCTCATGGCCTTCAATATCTACCGGGCGCGCTTTCGTAGCGCCGCCGCACAATACGATTGCATCAAACTGACCTTGCAGCTCATCGGCCGATACATCTTTACCGATCTCTGTGTTTACAACGAAGTTTATGCCTTCCTCCGCCATCAAGTCTACACGACGCTGAACAACCTTCTTGTCAAGCTTGACTGTTGGAATACCGTAAGTCAGAAGTCCGCCAATGCGGTCCGCACGCTCGTACACCGTTACAAGATGTCCCGCTTTGTTAAGCTGCGCTGCGCACGCAAGACCCGCTGGGCCCGAACCGACAACTGCTACACGTTTGCCTGTACGCACCTTCGGAGGCTGTGGTACAACCCAACCTTCGTCAAAGCCGCGGTCAATAATCGCTTGCTCAATCGTCTTAATCGTAACCGCATCGCCAATCAGGCCAACCGTACAGGAGCCTTCACATGGAGCCGGACAAATCCGTCCTGTAAATTCAGGGAAATTGTTCGTTTTGTGCAAACGATCCAGCGCTTCACGCCATAAGCCGCGATAAATTAAATTGTTCCACTCTGGAATGAGGTTGTTAATCGGACAACCTGATGTAGAGCCAGCTAGCTCCATTCCTGAATGGCAGTAAGGTGTTCCACAGTCCATGCAGCGCGAGCCTTGCGTACGCAGCTGTTCATCGGACAAATGCTTATGAAATTCTTCCCAATCTTTAATCCGCTCAATCGGATCGCGATCGGCTGGGAGTTCTCGTTGATATTCCATAAAACCAGTAGGTGTAGACATGATCGCTTTTCCTCCATCCGTTATTCCCGTCAACCGCTGTAAGGCTTCTCTAAACAAACTATATCGGGAATTCAGCAATTATTCAATAACAAACATTTTCAATTTTCACGAGCCATTTTACAAAATCCTAACACTCTTGCCTGCCATCGTTAATGGATTATCCGTACAATCATTTGCACTTTATAACATATTGTTCGTACGTTTCTACCAGTTGACTCAAATAAATGCGCTTCCGATGTCATATTTGGCCTCTGTGCCCTCGCGAAAAAAGCCGTTTAACGGTTTTTACGTGTAAAAGTTTGCCATGTAAAATCATGCAAATTGCGTTCATCCTTGCGATGAGGGATGGATTCCACCAATTCCCAGTCCGCCTCATTGAACACAGGAAAAAAAGCGTCGCCTCCCGCTACTTCCACATCCACAGCTGTTAGGTGAAGCTTGTCTGCAATCGGTAAAAACTGCGTATAAATTTCCGTTCCGCCTATAACCATAAGCTCCTCCGCACCGAAACGCGACAAAACCTCCTCAATCGAATGAACCCCCTCACAGCCTTCTGAGGCAAAATCAGACTGCCTTGTTAAAACGACGTTATGGCGGTCCTTCAGCGGCTTAGGTAACGATTCAAACGTTTTACGGCCCATTACAACGGTTTTGCCAAGCGTGTGCTTCGTGAATAGCGCCATCTCCGCTGGAAGCCGCCATGGCAGCTTATTGCCGATTCCAATCGTTCTGTTGCGATCCATCGCTGCTATTAATGTAATCGACATCATTTGTTCATCCTTTCTAAACGGCTACAGGCGCTTTGATGGAAGGATGTGGCTTGTAGTCTTCCAGTACAATATCATCTACTTCTACATCAAATAAAGAGGTTACTGCAGGATTAATTCGCACTTGTGGAAGCTCGCGAGGCTCACGGGCAAGCTGCGTCTTAATTTGATCCATATGATTGGAATAAATATGCGCGTCACCAAGCGTGTGCACAAATTCTCCAAGCTGCAAGCCACATTCATGAGCAATAAGCAGCGTGAGCAAGGCATAGCTGGCAATATTAAAAGGAATTCCGAGAAATATATCTCCACTGCGCTGATACAGCTGGCAGGAAAGCTTGCCCTCTGATACATAAAATTGAAACATCGTATGGCAAGGCGGTAGAGCCATATTTCTAGGAACGTCCTCTGGGTTCCACGCGGACACAATCATTCTACGGGAATCGGGATTGGTCTTAATCGTTTGGATAACATCCTTCAGTTGGTCAATGGACTCCCCTTGCGAGGTTTTCCAGTCGCGCCATTGCTTGCCATATACATTGCCCAGCTCGCCGTATTTTTCCGCGAAAGCATCATCCTGCAAAATTTGCTGCTTGAACAGCTCCATTTGCTCCAAATAAAGCACATTAAAGGCTTCATCATTTTGCGAGCGCAGGCCAAAGCCCGTCATATCTGGCCCTGTATAATCAGCGCTCTCAATCCACTTCTTAAACGCCCATTCATTCCATATATTATTATTGTGCTGAAGCAGGTAGCGAATATTGGTATCGCCTTTTATAAACCACAGCAGCTCGCTGACAACCAGCTTAAACGGCACACGCTTCGTCGTAATGAGCGGGAAGCCCTCGTTTAAGTCAAAGCGCATCTGGTAACCAAACGTGGAAACGGTGCCCGTTCCAGTCCGATCCTCTTTGACCGTGCCGCGTTCCAGTACGCTGCGCAGCAGCTGCAAGTATTCGTTCTCACTCGTATGAACACTCATTCACTTACAACTCCTATTTTGGACATATAGATTTGTATTATATCATTATAATCAATCATTTAAAATAGTCGCCTATACTAATTTTGTATAAATTCTCACTCAAGCACATAATTATTAACTTTTCATTAAAAAAGGCCCGCGGGCTTCAGCAGCCGCGGGTCCTCTTCTCTAGCTGCCGCAAATACGGCAGCTGCTATTTTATTAAACCAAGCTATTCCTTACTTAAGAACCGTGTGGATCGGGTGGCCAAGCGCTACTTCTGCAGCGTCAAGCACGATCTCACCCAGCGTTGGATGAGCATGGATTGTAAGAGCGATATCCTCAAGCGTAGCACCCATTTCAATTGCCAGACCAAGCTCAGCAATCATATTGGAAGCTTCCATACCAACGATATGTGCGCCGAGCACAAGACCGCTGTCTGCATCCGCAACGAGCTTCACGAAGCCTTCAGCCGCATTAAGCGACATTGCGCGTCCGTTGATAGCAAATGGGAATTTGCCGACTTTAACATTATGCCCTTTGTCTTTTGCATCCTTCTCCGTGTAGCCAACGCTTGCGCATTCTGGATCAGAGAAGCAGACAGCAGGAACACATTTATAATCAATCACGCTAGGCAGGCCAGAAATCGCCTCTGCCGCAACGCGTCCCTCATACATCGCTTTGTGAGCAAGTGCAGGACCCGCAATAATGTCGCCAATTGCATAGACGTTTTTGTTGCTAGTACGGCATTGATCGTCAACCTCAATCAGCCCGCGCTCGCCAACTGTAATGTTAGCCAGCTCAAGACCAAGATCGCCATCTGTGTTAGGACGACGGCCAACTGTAACCAGCAAGTAATCCGCCGTTACTTTTTCTTCTTTGTCGCCAACTTTGTAAGTCAGTGTTACATCGTTATCCGTTTGCTCAGCACTTTGTGCAAGAGCTCCTGTTACGATATCCACCTTCGTACCTTTAAGCTTCTTAACGACAAGGGAAGACATATCTTTATCAAAGCCTGGCAGGATGCTGTCTCCGCCCTCGATAACCGTTACTTTCGTGCCGAATTTCGAGAACATTTGTCCAAGCTCAATACCGATATAGCCACCGCCGATTACGATAACGCTTTTCGGCAGCTCAGGGAGCGACAAAGCTCCTGTAGAGGAGATAATACGATTGCCATACGGGAATGCTTTCAGCTCAATTGGACGGGAGCCTGTAGCAATAATACAGTTTTTGAAACGGTAGCGCGGAGCTTCTTGATCGTTGAATACACGCGCTTCGTTTTCATTGATGAACATTACTTCACCACTGAAAAACTGTACTTTGTTCGCTTTAAGCAAGGAGCCTACGCCGCCAGTCAATTTTTTGACGATGCCGCTTTTGAACTCCTGTACTTTACTCCAGTCAACCTTCACATCGCTAGCTGTAATACCGAAAGCGTCTGCGTGGCTGATGGATTCATACTGATGGGAAGCGGAAATCAAAGCTTTGGACGGGATACAGCCCACGTTCAAGCAAACGCCGCCTACATATTCCTTATCTACACAAAGCACGCTTTGTCCCAATTGCGCAGCGCGGATTGCCGCTACGTAACCACCAGGACCTGCACCAATGACTAAAGTATCAATATCTAAAGAAGCATCTCCAACAACCATCGTTTATACCTCCATAATGAACAGTTCTGGGTTGCCCAGCAGCTGCTTAATGTAGTTCATAAAGTTTTGAGCGGTTGCGCCGTCGATTAGACGGTGGTCGAAGCTCAGTGACAGTGCCATCACAGGAGCAGCTACGATCTCGCCATTGCGTACGATTGCTTTTTCGGAAATACGTCCAGTACCCAGAATGGCAACTTCAGGGAAGTTGATAACTGGTGTAAAGAACATACCGCCCGCCGAACCGATATTGGAAATGGTAATCGTGCTGCCTTTCAGCTCGTTAGCCGAAAGCTTGCCATCGCGTCCACGAACAGCCAGATCACGAATGGTGTCAGCCACTTTCCAAATGTTTTTGCGATCCGCATCTTCAATTACAGGAACGATCAAGCCGTTGTCTGTATCTGTTGCGATACCGATGTTGTAATATTTGCGCAAAACGATTTCTTGATTAGCTTCGTCAAGCGTCGCATTCATAATTGGGAATTCGCGAGCAGCAGCTACGAGCGCCTTCACGATGAATGGCAGATAAGTAAGCTTAGCGCCTTTTTTCTCTGCATAAGGCTTGTATTTTGCACGAAGGGCAACAAGCTCAGTAACGTCCACTTCATCCATGATCGTTACATGCGGAGCTGTATATACAGATTTAGACATTGCGTTTGCAATAATTTTGCGAATGCCTTTGAATGGCAAGCGCTCTTCTGGACGGTAAGCTGTGCCAGCAGCAACTGGAGCTGCTTTCGCTTCGCCAGCACCATTTGCAGCTACAGCTGCGTTGTCTTGCTGCTCAGCAGGAGCCGCCGCTTGCTCGGACGCTGCAGGAGCAGAACCGTCAAAGCCAGTAACATCTTCACGCGTAATACGGCCGTTTTTGCCAGTGCCGCTTACTTGCGTCAAATCAACATTTTGCTCACGAGCGAACTTGCGAACGCTTGGCGTAGCAAGCACAGAAGCATTTGTAGCTTTAGGAGCTTCTTTAGCTGCTTCAACAGCAGGAGCCGCTTTTGCTGCCTCTGGAGCTGGGGCAGGAGCCGCCTCTTCCTTCTTCGGCTCTTCAGCTGCAGGAGCTGCTTGCTCAGGAACTTCACCTTCAGCATCAATCAAAGCAACCAATTCGCCTACGTGACAAACTTGGCCGTCTTTAACCAACACTTCAAGCACAGTACCATTAACCGGACAAGGCACTTCAACAATTGCCTTATCGTTTTGTACTTCCATAATAATGTCATCATCTGTTACTTTGTCGCCGGCTTTAATGTGCACTTTAATGATTTCACCTTCGTGCAAGCCTTCGCCAAGCTCAGGGAAACGATATTCGAATTTAGCCACCGCGTGTATCCTCCTTTAGAAATCCAGTACTTTTTGGACAGCTGCAGAAATGCGGGCCACCGTTGGAAGCCATGCATCCTCAACTTGCGCAAACGGATAAACGGTATCCGGACCTGCAACCCGCAGCACAGGAGCTTCCAAGTGCAGAATTGCTTTTTCATTGATTTGAGCGATTACTTCAGCGGCAACGCCGGAAGTTTTTTGCGCTTCTTGAACGACAATTGCACGGTTCGTTTTTTGAATCGAAGCAACAATGGTGTCGATATCGAGAGGCACAAGGGAACGAAGGTCGATAACCTCAGCCTTGATTCCTTGTTTCTCAAGCTCGTCAGCCGCTTTAACAGCGGTGTGAACCATCAAGCCGTAAGCAATAATGGTAACGTCGCTGCCTTCACGAACGACATTGGCTTTTCCGATTTCAACCGTATACTCGCCTTCTGGCACTTCTGCACGGAAAGCATGATAAAGGTTCAAATGCTCCATAAAAAATACAGGGTCATTATCGCGGATAGCCGAGATAAGCAAACCTTTTGCATCGTAAGGATTGGATGGAATAACGACTTTGATACCCGGAGTCTGTACAGCAAGACCTTCCAAGGAATCCGTGTGCAGCTCAGCTGCTTTCACGCCGCCGCCGAAAGGCGTACGGAATACGATTGGCGAGTTGTAGCGTCCACCGGAACGGTAGCGCATACGAGCCGCTTGAATAAACATTTGGTCCATCGCTTCATAGATGAAACCTACGAATTGGATTTCAGCAATTGGACGGAAGCCTTGAATACCCATACCCACTGCCAAACCGCCGATAGCGGACTCCGCAAGCGGCGTATCAAATACGCGGTCTTCGCCAAATTCAGCTTGAAGGCCTTCGGTCGCACGGAACACGCCGCCGACTTTACCAACATCCTCGCCAAACAATAGTACATTCGGATCCCGTTTAAGTTCAACGCGCATTGCGTCACGGATCGCTTCTTTCATATTCATTTGAGCCATGATCTATAGTTCCTCCTTCGTTAAAGGCTATTATTGGAAATCAGCTTTTTGCTCTTCGAGGTGCTGCGGCGTCGTTTCGAACATCGAGTCGATCAAGCCTTCAACCGTCATTTTTTCAACAGCTTCTGCTTTCTTGATTTGCTCGTTAACAGTAGCTTTCGCTTCTTCCTTCACGCGAGCTGTATCCTCTTCCGACCAGAGACCTTTGCTTTCCAAATATTTGCCGAAACGAATGAGTGGATCTTTAGGAGCCCATTCCGCTTCCTCGTCTTTGGTGCGATATTTTGTCGTATCATCTGCCATGGAATGCGCACGATAACGGTAAGTGAGAAGCTCAATCAGCGTAGCGCCTTCGCCGTTGCGGCCGCGCTCAGCAGCATCTCTAACTGCTTTAATAACAGCAAGTACGTCCATGCCATCAACCTGCACACCTTTGATACCAGCAGCAAGTGCTTTATGTGCAACGGAATGTGCAGCTGTTTGTTTAGCATAAGGAGTTGTAATCGCATAACCATTGTTTTGTACAACATAAATAACGGGAAGCTTGAACGCGCCTGCAAAGTTCATGCCTTCGTAGAAATCGCCTTCGGAGGAGCCGCCGTCACCTGTGTACGTAATAGCAACGCGTTTTTCATTCTTTTTCTTGAATGCCATCGCAACACCAGTCGCGTGCAAAATTTGCGCGCCAATGATAATTTGCGGCATAAGAACGTGAACATCCTCAGGGATTTGTCCGCCATGCTGATGTCCTCTGGAATACAGGAACGCTTGGTACAGCGGAAGACCATGCCATACGAGCTGTGGAATGTCACGGTAGCCTGGACAAATAAAGTCATCTTTATTTAAAGCGTATTCGCTGCCAATCATAGCAGCCTCTTGACCGGATACTGGAGCGTAGAAGCCCAGACGGCCTTGACGGCCTAAGTTAACAGCACGATCATCCCAAGTGCGGGTAAATACCATACGGTACATAATTTCTTTTAATTGGTCGTCCGTAAGCTCCGGCATTTCATCCGGGTTAACAACTTCACCATCAAGCGACAAGACGGACAATGGTGTAACTGGCTCCGTTTGAACTTCATATGGCAGTTTGCTAAGCACTTTGCTCATTGTGAACGCTCACCTCAATCATTAATATTTGAATATTACAGTACTCTGTTATAGAATTATTATAAACCTGTTTAACAAAAATGGTCAAAGCAAAAAGCAAAAAACACGTGGTATTTTCAACGCCTATGCCCTTTTTGTTAAGAAATTGTATATGTAACAGCTGTTAGAAAGCTATATAACAGCATAATACAATGTGGAACGTGTGGAGCTTGTACGCCGTTTCGTCAGCCGCGGAACCCGCAACACTGCGGCATCTCTTTATTGTTTACCCACAAGCTCCCATTCCATTCAACCAACGGAGGAAGAAATGATGACAGATGAACGTTATTTGAAACGCACCGTCCTGAGGGAAACGGTTGCAAGCAGCTATTTGCAAGATGGCCAGCGCTCGCTTCGCGTCTATTTGCCGCCTGGCTACAATGAGCTGCTGAGCTATCCCGTCGTCTACTGCCAGGACGGAGAAGATTTTTTCAACTTCGGCCGTATAGCGACGACAGCGAACCGCATTATTTTGGATGAGGGCGTGGAGCCCTTCATTATTGTTGGTGTCGATGTGAATAAAACATTCCGCACAGCGGAATACGCTCCTGACGGAGACCGTCATGAGGCTTATGTCCGCTTTTTCGGCGAGGAGCTGCTTCCCTATATAGAAGCAAAATATCCGGTCCGTCGTGAGGCCGAGCATCGCGTACTTGCCGGCGACTCGCTTGGCGGCACCATCTCCTTTCATCTTGCGCTAGCCTATCCGGAGCTGTTTAGCCGCGTGCTTTCCTTGTCAGGCGCCTATTTCGAGCGCTCGCTAGAAATTATGGCTGCTCAGCATGACCTTTCCTGGCTTGCGCTTTACATGATTGTCGGCCTGCAGGAAACGGCTTATGAAACTATGGATAGAGGCGTACAAAATTTTGTCGAATTAAATCGTGAAGCCAAAAAGCTGCTTGAAGAAAGACAAGCCCCTTTTTATTATGCGGAAAAAGAAGGCCAACATCAATGGGGCTTTTGGCAGAAAGAGCTGCCGGAAGCATTAATGTATTTTATGGAGCGTCAATAAGCGCTGCCATCTTGCTCCAGAAATAAGACAAAGCCTTGATTTCCCCCGCCCAAGGAGGAAGTCAAGGCTTTGTTTGTAGAGTTGTTTAAGGCCAGTTTACTTAAGCCTCACATGGTCTAGCAGCCGCTTGCAGCCTGCCTCCACCAGTTCAAATACATAATCGAATTGCCCCGTATAATAAGGGTCCGGCACATCCGCTACGCCGCGCTCGGGCAGCAGACTCATAAAGGTAAGCACCTCTGCGCTTCCCGCACGCGTGCCGAGAATATCACGCACATCGCGTTCGTTTTTCGTATCCATGCAGACGATAAAGTCAAAATCCACATCATCCTGCTGCGTGAACTGACGCGCCTTCATACCCGCATAGGATATCCCGTTTAAATCAAGCTCCTTGCGTGTGCCTTCATGCGGAGGATGGCCGATATGCCAATCTCCCGTACCCGCGGAGTCTACAATTATTTGATCCGTCAGTCCCGCTTGCTCCACCTTGCTGCGAAAAACAGCTTCCGCCATCGGGGAACGGCAAATATTGCCGAGACAAACAAACAATACTCTTTTCTTCAATTAGGCCTCTCCTTTCTCCTGAACGATTTTCTCCCGCAGCGAGCGACGCGGCAGCTTCCATTTGTAATACACCGACAGCATCCTGAACACAATAATGAGCAAGAACAGGAACAGCAAATCAAGTGTCGAATGAAACCAGCCTTTGCCAATAACCAAACCGCCAAGCATCGCCCAAACGGCATAAATTTCATCCCGCAGCACAAGCGGCTTGCGCCCTGCAAGCACATCGCGAATGATGCCGCCGCCTATACCTGTCAGCATAGCCGCTACCATTACGGCGCTAATGGGATGATTCATCTGCGTCGCATACAGCGCGCCCTGAATCGCAAAGGCTGATAAACCGATCGCATCGAAAAAAGCTTCGCTTTTGCGCCACGTATAAATCCATTTAACCGGCAGCAAAAAAGCAATCGTCATTGCGATGAGCGCGATTTTCAGCAAGCTCCCCTGGCTCCAAAGCGACGTGACCGGAACGCCGATAAGCAAATTCCTTATGACCCCTCCGCCAAACGCCGTGACCAGACCTAGCACAAAAACGCCAAGAATGTCGTATTCCTCCTCCATTGCCACAACCGCGCCGCTGACGGCAAAGGCAATGGTGCCGATAATGCTGAATACGCCAAAAATCTCCAAATCCAACGTGTACGCCCCCGCTTCCGTTCTCCCATCCGATGTCATCTATCGAATGGTCTATCCTTTCCCATTTTAGCCCCGACGCTTTCGTAAAGCAACGACATATTTCGTCAATTCGCTGCCGAAATTATACCTGCTACTGGTGCTTCTGCTCAAAGAAACGATATACTAGCAAAAGCGACATGCAGCAAGGTAAAATAGCTGTCGCCGTTTTTTTGCGGCAAAGTTACCGTTTCGAGGGTGAGATATTAGCCCCTTATTAAGGATGTAACTTATACTTGCTTATCTATTGAACAAACTTGTTAGAGAAAGAAGGAAGCGAATATGCCTCAACGAATAGTCATTTGCTCCGGCGGCGAGCTTGGAGACTTTGCGCTGCCGCATTTGCAGCAGGATGCCTTTCGTATTGGCGCCGACCGCGGCGCACTATTTTTGGTGGAGCAGGGATATGCACCGCAGCTTGCAATAGGCGATTTTGATTCCGTAACGGACGAGCAGTTGGCGCTCATACGTTCAGCCAGCAAGGAGCTCATCACCTGTGATCCAGTTTATAAGGATTATACGGATACTGAAATGGCTTTCCGCTATGCGCTGGAGCAAAATCCAGATGAAATTATTTTACTGGGCGCCTTAGGAACTCGCTTTGATCATTCGTTATCGAACGTACAGTTGCTTGTGCTCGCCGAGCAGCGGGGCATTCCCGCCTGTATTATCGACGAACATAACTGTATTACTGTTACTTCCTCTAAACGAGTAATACAGAAAGGGCTTTATTCGAATGTTTCCCTGCTGCCCTTATCTTCTACTGTTTCTGGCATTACATTGAGCGGCTTTCAATACCCTCTGCACAATGCCAGCTTGAAGATCGGCCAATCACTAGGCATAAGCAATGTACTCGCGGAGACGGAAGGAAGCATTTCCATTGATGACGGAATGCTGCTCATTGTCCAAAGCCGTGATTAAGCCATTTTGAGCTGACCGCACAAACATTATTCAAAAGTCTCGGGCTTCATCTCGATAACCAGCCCTTCCACATGCTTGCGGCTGAGCTGTTTGCGGAGCTTGCGGTTTTCCTTGGAATCAAAGACGATACTCATATCATAATCTTCCCCAGGATACAGCTCCGCCCTGCCAATGGACAGCTTAAGCCGCTTTCGATTGAAGGCCAGCTTGCGGCCCTGCACCTGAACAATGACCTCTCCCCGAGCGTCTGCCGGACGAAAAACGACACCCAGTCGCTTCAGCGGATAAATCCATACCGCGTCGCCCACTTGTAAGAGCGGCAAAGCGGTTTTGCCTGCTTCCTCTTCTTTTTTGCTGTTATTTTTCACTTGACCCTTGGCTTGAGCTTCGGTTCGAGCCTCGATTTGCTCTGCTTTAACAGCTGTGCTTCGTTCATCTTGGCCTAGTGTTACGTTCTGCTGACGATTAGCTGCAAGCTGCTCGGCCCGCTGCATTACACGATCTGGCAACCCATATCGACGGGCAATTGCGAAAGCTTGGCTTTCCCCAGCCTCCCCAATGATCAATTGATATAACGGAAGCAAGGTTTTCGGATCAAAAGCCATTCGTGCATTCATACAGCCCTTCGTGCGAGAAGCATATTGCTTAATCTCATTAAAATGGGTCGTTGCCGCCGTCAAAGCTCTTCGATTGTGCAACTCCTCAAGCACGGCTATTGATAGTGCTATGCCTTCGCCTGGATCTGTGCCTGCTGCCAGTTCATCAAGCAGCAGCAAGGAGCGCGGTCCGGCTGACTCCAGCATTTCGCCTAATACACGAATATGCGAGGAGAAGGTGCTTAGCGATTGCTCCAAGCTTTGACCGTCACCTAAATCAGCAATAATCGTGCGAAAAATGCCTAAGCGGCTTCCCTCCCCTGCGGGAACCAGCAGCCCTGACTGAGCGAGCAGCGCGAGCAGGCCGATTGTTTTCAGCGTTGCTGTTTTCCCTCCCGTATTGGGTCCTGTAATAATGAGCTGGCTCCAATTCAGGCCAAGCTCTACATCAAGCGGAACCGCCGACTGGCCAAGCAGCGGGTGACGGGCTTGCGATAATACGATAAGAGGTTCATCTGCTAATTGAAAAGATTGACCAGCGTAGGAACGTGAAAGCTTGCCGCGCGCCATAATGAAATCGAAGGTGGCCATCGCCTCTAAATTGAGCCTAAGCTCAGCTTCATGCGCATCTGCCAAATCGGATAAGCCTGATAAAATAACAGTGCGCTCGCGCTCCTCCTCCGCCTCCCATTGCCGAAGCTCTGCTTGTAAATCGGCAACATCAAGCGGTTCTACGAATAAGGTTTGCCCGCTAGCCGATTCATCCCACACCGTGCCCGGCACCTGCTTGCGCAGCTCGCGCTTCACAGCGATAACAAGCCTGCCGCTTCGTTTACTGATTATCGACTCCTGTAAGGCTGATTTGTATTTGGAAAGCGCCGCTTCCATTTTACGACTGATTTTATCCTCAACTGAATAACGATGCCTGCGAATTTCTGCAAGCGCAGCGCTTGCCTGATCGGTGAGGCTTCCATAGCGAATACAGCGGCTCAGCTCCTCCCGCAGCTCCGGGCAATCATGCATGGAATCTGCATAGCTAGCAATGATTGGTGCAATCGCCCGCTTACTGGCCATATATCTTCTCATTTGCATAACAGATGCAAGCCATGTCTGCAATTGCTCCAGCTCCTGCTCGACATAAATTCGTCCTTTGCCCAGCAGCGCTAGAAAAGGATCAATTCCCTCCATCGCGGATAAAGGAACACTTGCCCCCGAGGCAAGCAATGCGGAGGCTTCCTCTGTCTCCGACAGCCATGCTTGAATTTGCCTGATTTCGATGCTGGGCATATGGCGTTCCGCCAGTAATCGCCCCGCCGGAGAAACCGTGTAGTCGATTAATTGTTCCTTCAATTTGTCATATTCCAAACGCTTTAGCGTAGCTTCATGCATCATTTTCAATCGCTCCTCATTGTAATTGGATGTAATTTCTATTTTGCTGGCGTGCAGATATAGATGGCTATTTACAAAAAAAACAGGAACAGAACGCATGAGCGTTCCATTCCTGTTTTAAACGGCTGCTATACCTGGCCAAACGTTATTCAACCTAACGCAACCGCCCTCTATAAACGGGCAGGATTAGGAAATAACGCAAAAAAACCGTGCTGCAAGAGCACGGTGGTCAGGCCGCTGCCGAATAGCATTCAGGCGGAGTCCACATGTTCTTAACTCTTGGTATCAGACCGCCTATGAAGATATGCTCATAAAAACCTGCCATAACTGCACAAAGCAGCCAGCAAGCTCCTATTCGCCTTCAACGCGTTCTGATCTATCCAATTTATGAGTTAAGAACACCTGTCAACATAAAATAAACCCCTTCCCGAACCATCCAGCCAACAAAATATAATTACAATCTACTTCAAGTACAAGCCTGTTGTCAACCCTTTTGGCTTCCGCCAGCATCCTTATGCTCATGCTCCTTCGGGCCCAGCTGTAGCTTGCTATACCTTCGCTTCCAGAGCCGTCCTTGCAAACTGTACATCAGCCGGAAGTCCATATTCGATATTTAAATCAATGTCGTGAGACATATGCGTAAAAATCGTATGCTTCGGCCGCCAAAGCTGAATCAGCTCCAGCGCTTCCGTTACATCATAAACAGAACGGGTTTCATAGGCAAACGGCTCTTTATAAAAGCTAGTGCCGAGCACCAGCAGATCAAGACCGTGAAGCGGCTGCTGCTGTTCATCAGTCAGCCCAATGGCGTCAGAGCAATAAGCCCATGAACGTTTTTCGAGAGCATGATCAAAGCGAAAAGCATAGGCATAGCCATTTTTGCCGTGATTTATGCGCCAGCTTGTTAGATCCCAGCTGCCAATCCGCATAGCCCCGCCGTCTATCGCATGAAAATCAATTTGCCGCTGCAGCCACGGAAAACGAGCGTTAATATCGCTAATTACCTCAGCAGCTGCAAAAGCCTCGCCCTTCACGTTCAGCCAGCGGCAAGCGTCAGCCCATTCCACTAGTCCGCCGATATGGTCAAAATGGGCATGCGTAATTAATATCCGTCTGACGAAACGCAGGCCTGCCGCCTCCATTTGCCTTCCCCAATCAGGGCCGCAGTCAATCCATACCGTTTCATCAGCTACACCTGCTGGTGACGCTCCTAATTCATCAAGCTGCACAAGAGAACGCAAGCGGCGATTAATGCCTGTGCTTCTCGCTTCTTCACATACCGCGCAGCTGCAATAAACACGCGGAACACCCATGGAATCGCCTGTCCCGCGAAATGTAATACGCATTATAGCGGCAGCAGTGCGACCTGCTCCTGCTGTCGCAGCTGATTAATCATATCGAGCCAAGCTTGAGGTTTATTAGGCAGCGCCTCATAGTAGCCTTCAAGAAAAGTCACGATGAGTAAAGCCGGCAAAAATGCCAAATTCTCATCAGCAGGCAGGAAGCTGAGCTGAAGTCCCGTTACAGCCTGACCCTCATGATCCCAAGACGGATGTACATACGGGAAATCCAATCGGTTATATCCGATATGCGACAATACTTCGCGGCGCACAAATGGATTCATTGGCGTTACACCACCAAATGCATGCTGCTCTTCCTTTTCATATGGGTTATAAATTTCCGCAAACATGCCGATTGATTCTGTGCCGGATTGCTTAGCCAGACGCGCCAAATCCTTTTCCCTGGCACGCAGCAGGAAGCGCCCGATGCCCTTGCCCGCTTGTCCAATAATGGTGAAGTCGGTCATCGCAACGCGCAGCTCAGGGTAATAACGATATTCCGTGGAGCCTACTACTTTGCCGTCTTCTACCGCAACATAAACATGGATACCCGCATCCTCGAGCGGCTCTCTCCACAGCTCATAAGCCAGTACCTCTTCTGGCGGAAAAATCGTTTGAAGCAGCTTATGCAGCTCCGCAAAATAAGGGTCGTCAATCGAAGTAATACGATGATACAGCATAAAATATCCCCTCTCATTATGTACAGGCACTCGATTTAATTAGCAGCAAGAAATGGATTACGCCATTCCATCAAAGCCGCATAGCCGCAAGACTGCTCATCTTCCAAATAATTAGCCGCCACCTCTGTAGGAGTACGGCCGCAGCGCAGCAGAAAAGACAGAACAGGGTCGCTGTATGCTCCAGCAACGACCCCACTAACGTAATTTTCCGGTGTTATTTCGTCTGCATAACGATGGTAGCCGGGCATACGCCCTCCGCCAAGCAGCCTTTTGAGCTGTAAATGTACGACGGTCTCATACATCGTCTGCATCAGCCATTTTCCAATGCCTGACTTTCGATACTCTGGAATTACACAAATATCTACAACATAAAGCGTGTCGCCGCTGCTGTCATGATTGCGAATAAAACCATTATCCGTGATCGCTTCCCAGCTGTGTGAATGTCCATAATGATCCATGTTAACAATAAGGCCTGTCATCGAGCCGATAAGTCTGCCGCCTATTTCAGCACATAGCGCCCCTTCGGGAAAACGGGAAACATGCTCGGTAAGCTGCTCCTTGCTCCACCATAAATCCGAAGGAAATGGTGGCGGGAAGCTTTCGCGCTGCACGTCAATAAGCGCTGCAAAGTCCTGCTCGGAGTAGCGCCGAATGACAGCCTCTACCGGAGCGCCTTCATGATATACATATAATTGTTTACGAATAATGCCACATCCCTTCTGCCAGGGGAAGCTTTAATACCAATCGGTATAAAGATCAGTGCGACGGTCCCGCCACGTTGTAACGGAGCCTGCGCTGCGAACATCTTCAAGCAGCTTCAAATCAAGATCAGCTACAACGAGCATGTCGTCATTAATAATTCCTTCTGCCAAAATGCCGCCCGGCGGAAAGGGGATATCATTGGGCGACAAAATCGCCGCTTGCCCAAAGTTGGCCCGCATAAAATCGACCTTTCGCAGCGAGCCCACTGTCCCTGTCGTCACTACATAAACCTGATTTTCTATCGTGCGTGCATGAGCGCTATAACGAACGCGATAAAAGCCGTGACGATCATCTGTGCAGGATGGGCAGAAAATGACATCTGCCCCTTTTGCTCTCGCCATACGGACGATTTCTGGAAATTCAATATCATAACAGGTCAGCATGGCAATTGTGCCATACGGCGTTTGGAACACTTCCAGACCTTCGCCTGGTGACATCGCCCAATCGCTCACTTCCGTTGGGGTTAGGTGGATTTTCGACTGACGGTCGATCTTTCCATCCGGATGGAACAGATGTGCAACATTGCGAAGCTTGCCGCCTTCCACTTCTACAACATGGGTTCCTGCCACAATGTGCATATTGTATTCCGCCGCGAGCTTGGCGAACAGTTCTTCATAGGCGGCTGTAAAACTCGGGAGTTTGTCAAATGATAATGGCTTGCCGCTGCTGTCACTGATGGACAGCAGCTGCGTTGTAAAAAACTCAGGAAATAAAAGAAACTGTGTGCCGTATTCCGAGGCATTGCGCACATAATGCGCGACCTGCTCAGCAAATTGCTCAAAGGAGCTGATGTCGGCCAATTTGTATTGAACGGCCGCTACTCTATATTTCAAAACCGACCCTCCTACCGTTACTTTCGTTGTTTAAATTGAAGTGTAATCGTCGTACCAATATCCTGCTGACTGAATACATCTACCTTGCCATCATGCAAATCAACTATTCGCTTGGCAATGGAAAGACCAAGCCCCGCACCGCCAGTCGCACGGCTTCTAGCACCGTCGACCCGATAAAAACGTTCAAACAAATGCGGCAGATCACTCTCTGGAATGCCTACGCCTCTATCCTTGACTTCAATCTTGACGATTGTTTTCACTTGGCTCACCGAAACATCAATCGAATCCTTACTATACTTTATGGCATTGTCGAGTAAAATGACGAACAGTTGTTTAATTTTTTCTTTATCGCCATACATTCTGATGATTTTCGAGCTTGTTTTAATCCGAATCGTACGGTGAAACGTTGTTTGCAGCATGCCTGCCAGCTCGTCAATAGCCTGAACGACATCGAACTGCTCCTGCTTCAGCCAATCCTCTTGCTCGGCTTCGGCAAGCGTTAACATTGATTTAGTCAAGTTTTGCATCCGTTTCGCTTCCCGGTCAATCGCTTCAATCGCTTCATCCCGCACTGCGGCATCGTCGCGTCCCCAGCGCTTGAGCATATTGGCATAGCTGGAAATGACCGTTAGCGGCGTCTTAAGCTCATGCGATGCGTCCGCCACAAACTGCTTCTGCTTCTCAAACGTACGATCCAGCCGCTCAATCATTTGATTGAAGGCTCTAATCAACTGCTGCAGCTCCGCTGATTCCTCGTGACTCGTCGTCTCAATAACCCGAAGCTTCCCGCTGCGGTCAATTTCCCGCATCGTCGTGACCATTTGCTGGATTGGTGCTGTCAATCTGGACGTAAACCAATACGTACCGAATATGGCAAACAAAATTGCCCCTGCACTCGTTACCGTGAGAGCAGCCACTAAAATCTGCAAATAATTATCAAGCTCGTTGAGAACTCTGTTAATTTCCAGCATTCCGACGATTTCGGTCCCATCATACAGCGGAACGCGCGTATACAAAATACGCTCGCCGCCCTTTGAAATCATCCCCGTGTCATGTTGATTTTCAAAAGCTGCTGGAAGACCCAGCAGCACAGGATCCGAGCCTGTAATATTGACGACCTTGCTATCTGGCTGCACAATACGAATCATTTCATTCACATTATAATATTCACTTAGCAAATCCGAATTGTTTAGCCCTTTGCCGCTTTGGATTTGCGGATTTTCCAGCATGAGATTGACTTTGTTCGCGATGACGCGCTCTTCGCTTTCTGTCGTAATTTTTATGACATAAAAATAAACGAAAATATTAAACAAAATCAAAATAAAGATGAGCCAGAATATCGTGAAAAGCGTAAATCGTTTACGCAGCGTCATGCGTCAGGCTCCTTGACCATATAACCAACACCCCGAACCGTATGAATGAGCTTGTGACGATAGCCTTTATCCAGCTTTTGCCGCAAGTAACGGATGTATACATCGACCAGATTCGTCTCGCCGATAAAATCATATCCCCACACTTCAGAGAGGATATCTTCACGGGATTTCTCTTCATTTTTGTTTTCAACCAAATAAACGAGCAATTCAAATTCTCGCGGCGTCAGCTCGATAATAATATCTTTTCGGAAAACTTTGCGCGTACGCAGTTCAATCGTCAAATCGCCTACCTTAATCATATCCGAGCCTTCGGATTCACGGGGGTTTTGCTGGAATATGCGTAAAATATTGCGAACGCGCGCCAGGAGCTCCTCCATGGCAAACGGCTTCGTAATATAATCGTTAGCTCCATGCTCAAAGCCGCTAACTTTATCGGGAACCGTATCTCTCGCTGTAAGCAAAATAACGGGAACCGTGTTGCCCGCCTGTCGCAGACGGCGCAGAACTTCAATACCATTAAGCTCCGGGAGCATGACATCCAGCAGCACAAGCTCCCACTCCCCTGACGATGCCATTTCATAGCCTGTCCGTCCGTCCAAAGCCGTGCCTACTGTATAACCTTCATGCTCAAGCTCAAGCTGTAAAATGCGGGAGATGCCTGCTTCATCTTCTACTACCAGGACACGTTCTTTCATCTTAAGCGTTCACCTACCTTAGCAAATAATCCTGCGTGGACACGTTTTGTACTAATCATAAAGGAATCTTCGATTCAAATGCAAGCAAGCCGGACTACTGCCGCTTGCAGTCCGGCTTGCTCATTTTCCTAAAGCGTTACCCGTTTAATTTTGGGCTTGCAGGGACCAGCTTTCGACATCCCAAGTTTTCGTAACCCAATCCTCATAAAAATCAGGCTCGTGGGACACGAGAACGACGGTGCCTTTGAAAACGCTAAGCGCGCGCTTTAACTCAGCTTTTGCAATGACATCCAAATGGTTCGTCGGCTCATCGAACAAAATCCAGTTACTTTCGCGCAGCATCAGCTTGCAAAGACGCACCTTCGCCTGCTCACCGCCGCTCAATTGGTTGAGCGCCCGCGTAATATGCTCATTTTTCAAGCCGCAACGGGCAAGTGCTCCACGAACTTCACTTTGCGTCATATGCGAAAATTCATTCCATACATCATCCAGCGGCGTCATCGTTGGCGCCTTTGCTTCCTGCTCGAAATAAGCCGGGTGCAAATAATCGCCGCGATAAACTTTACCGTCAAGCGCTGGAACGACGCCGAGAATCGTTTTAAGCAGCGTTGATTTGCCGACACCGTTACAGCCTACGATTGCAATTTTGTCACCACGCTCGATCAGCATGTTCATCTTAGGCAGCAGCGGTTTATTATAGCCAATAGACAGCCCTTCCGCCTCGAATACCGTTTTGCCGCTCGTACGGGCCTCTCTAAAACCAAAGGTCGGCTTAGCTGCCTCCTCCGGCTTGTCGATGCGATCAATCCGGTCAAGCTGCTTCTCACGGCTCTTGGCCCTTCCAGAGGTCGAAGCACGCGCTTTATTGCGCGAAATAAAGTCTTCCTGCTTCTTGATATACTCCTTCTGCTTCTCATAAGCGTCAATATGCTGGGCTTTGTTCATATCTGCCATCTCAAGGAACTTCTCATAGTTGGCGGAATAACGGGTCAGCTTGGAAAACTCCAGATGGTAAATAATATCAACCACTTGATTCATAAAGCCCGTATCATGGGAAATCAGAACAAACGCATAAGGGTACGACTTCAAATAGCTCGTGAGCCAATTAATATGCTCTTCATCCAAATAGTTCGTAGGCTCATCGAGCAATAAGACCGTCGGCTTCTCAAGAAGCAGCTTGGCTAGCAAAACCTTCGTCCGTTGTCCGCCGCTGAGCGCCGTTACGTCGCGTTCAAGCCCAATCGCATTCAGCCCTAGACCATTGGCCATCTCATCAACCTTGACATCGATTAAATAGAAGTCGCCCATTTCCAGCTCTTCCTGAATTTCACCCATCCGTTCCAGCAGCTGCTCAAGTGTATCTGGATCAGCATCGCCCATTTGCAACGCAATATCATTCAATTCCTGCTCAAGCAGCAGCATTGGTGCAAATGCATCCTTCAGCACATCCCGAATCGACTTGCCCGGCGTTAGTTTTGTATGCTGATCTAGATAGCCGTAGCGGACGCGTGGTGTCCATTCTACTTTGCCCTCATCCTTAAGCAGCTTTCCGGTCAAAATGTTCATCATTGTCGATTTTCCCGTTCCATTGGCGCCTACAAGACCAACATGCTCGCCAGCCAACAGGCGGAACGATACGTTTTTGAACAAAACGCGGTCGCCAAACGTATGGGATAATTGCTCTACTGTTAATAAACTCATTTCTTCTTAGCTCCATTCATGCACTTGTTTATGGCATCGTATGAAAACGCCCGCATCACTTGGCCTTTTCGGCGTTTGTGTCGGTACGCAATACTTGTCGTTTTTAAGGTTATATATGTTTATGCCCGATCTATTGTACCACAAGAGCTGCTCCGTTGTGCAAAATTTCAATGTGGGCTTTGTCGCTTCAGCCCGCTGCTGCCGTGAGTTGGACAAAGGAAGTTAGGCCGACTGGCTCCAGCGGCAGCCTCATTTCCCGTTACGCTTTTTCACCATTTGGCCAATGAACTCAAGCAGCGGATTAAATGCCTGCTTCATAGACTTGCCAAGCCGTTTGTCTTCCGTCACCCATTTGCCGCTCCAAAGCCCATTAAGCCATTCAGCTGCTGGCAGCATAGGCAGCACTGCTATTGGCCGCTCTGGCAGTAATTGCAGCCACTGCTCTCGTTCCATGAAGCGGTTATCCTTATTCGCCAGCCATAAGAAACGCCCATCCTGAGCCTTGAGCTTCTGCTGGAGCGTTTGGAGACGGCGCAGCTGGGGCTGCTGCCATTTTGCCGGAAAAGGATCGGCCACAATACAAAGCAGTTGACACCGAGACAGCCACTCGCCTGCTGTATGCTCATTGAAGCTTGAAAAATCGACGATTTTCACTCCGTGATGCTGCCGATTCATAAAAAGCTCCCATTTTTCCAAGTCGTATACTTCTGGCTCAATACGGACTGGCTTTTGGGCAAGCCATTGAATAGCGCCTTCCTGCCAAGTCCAATAATTTCCGAATGCGAGCCTTCCGTTAGCATATTGAGAGGGCAGGAGTGCATGCCATTCCGACGGATTGCTTGGAAATTCGGCTGCAATGCAGCTTACTCCCCTTTGTCCAAGCAGCTTGGCTAACGTAATAGCGGCAAAAGTCGCTCCAGCTCCGGGTGACAATGACATTAGGGCAATCGTTACGCCATTTGCAGCTGCTTTAACGTGACCTTGACTACTGGGGCAGCCGAATGTCGGCCTGACATGATCGCCACCCGCGATTTGAACGATTGCCAGCAGCTCGCGCTCAACTTGCTCCATATTTGCGGTGCGTTCCACGAGTTGATAGGCGAGCATTCCGCTAAGCACATTAGCCAACATAAGAGAGCCCGCTGTATTCATTTGACCCTTCCATTGAAAATGAGACTCTAGCCGTGGAACAACGGGCTGGGGCTGATACAGCTCACCCCCGCTTGCCAAATAATAAAGCAGTGCTCCAAGTCCATATACATCCGTTCGGGAATCACTTTGGCTGCTGCCTTGATACTGTTCAGGAGCTGCAAAGCCTGGTGTACCAAGCTTTTGTGTATCTTGTCCTCCCCTTGCTCTAACCTGCCTTGCAATGCCAAAATCAATTAGACGTAAGTGACCGCCCCCGCCCTCCAGCATGACATTGGACGGTTTTACATCCCGATGAATGATTTGCGGCCATTGACGGTGCAAATAGTTAAGTGCCGAACACAGCTGGAGCCCAAGCTGAACCACTTCGAGCAGCAGCATTTGACCCTGTCGTTTTTGAAATTGTACCGCAAGCGTTTCTCCATGAATGAAGTCCATCACAACCGCATAAACAGAATGTTTATGTATCGGAAAAGCATCCACAATATGAGGAAGGTTCGGATGATTTAACCGCACCAGCATGCCCGCCTCCGCGGTAACGCAATGAGCTTTCTCCACTCCCTCCGCTACCGATAACGGAGTAATTTTAATTGCCCGCAGCTTGCCTTGGAGCTTGCGGTCTTCCACCGCATATACGATGCCCATTCCACCCTTGCCCAGCACCCGAATAACGGCATAGCGCTCTGCTATTATTGAACCCGCCTCCCAAAGCGGGAGTTCATGCACTTCTTCACAGATTACTTCGTTTCTTTCCATGTAAGCCACCCTTCCCTATAAATGCAAAAAATCCCGACTGGACAGACGAATCTCGTTCGTCTTCCAGCCGGGATGCTTTCCCGCTTATCGTTTAAAATAATAGTAAGCTTTATTCTAACGCTGATTATATCATGCGGGCATCTAAAAAAGAATGATGATTTGTGTAATATTCGCTATGAGATTATTACAATCTGCCCGCATATCCCGCATTAATCTCCTGAATAATCTGGTCGCCGCCAAGCTGCTTCCAGCGTTCTACTTCCTTATCGAACCCTTGCTCATCTAGCAAGCCGAGAATAAAAGAGTTGGTCGCGTTTTGAATAATAATATTCAGCTCTCCTCCACGTTCATTCGCAGTTGGTGAATCAAGCGATGCGGCAGGGTTGACGACGAGAAAGCTGCGATTATCCTCTGTCAAGCGGTCGCTTTTTTCCCTAAGCGGATCGCCCTGCGGACGAATAGCAAGCGCTCTGACCCCCATCAGTGAAATAAGCGGCCGTACCTCCTGCTCCCATCGCTCGCTTTCATTGGAGAGCAGCTCTACCATATCACCATTTTCCAGCTTATAGTGAATGCCTTCAACGCCATAATTCAGCATATAGATGAGCTCTGGGTCAGCAAGTCGGTTAAAAAATTCAAGAATGCGCAGCAGCTCAGCCTCGGTTTTCACCTGTGATTTTGGGAATACGAATATGCCGTTATGTCCCGCCTGCGACCATACATGCGGCTTGCCGTCAGGCCCGTTGATCCGGTTCACCAAATCAATTTCTGCTTTGGGATTGCTTTGAATAAGCGACTTATATAAATTACGTCCATCATCCATGTTTCCTATATAAACACCCGCACGCCCCTTGGTAAATTCCTCCCATTGCTGCTGCTTGCTCGTCACCGCAAACTGCTCATTCATCAATTTGCCTTCATACAGCTCCCGCATAAATTTCATCGTATCTTTATAAGCGCTGAACATAAATGCAGGCCGCAGCTCTCCCCCCATCCAGCCCCAATCATTAGGTGCGCCAAAATAAGAGGCCAGCGTTTGAAAAGCGCCAAACTTCAAATCATTGCGATCCGTTAGGCCGTAGGTATCATTTATGCCATTGCCATCAGGATCATTTTTCGTGAACGCCTCCATCATTTTATAAAGGCTTTCCAGATCCGTTGGAGCTTCCAGCTTCAGCTGGTCAAGCCAATCCTTGCGGTAGATGATACCCTGACGGGATAAGTCTCGCTCCCGATAGATGCCATATATTTTGTTGTCAATTGATGTATTTTGCAATATCGTTTTGTCCATTGCGTGCAAATTTGAAAATTGGGATAAATAGGGACCAATTTCCCAAAAAGCACCGGCACGCACCGCGCTCAAAAAAGCCGAATTCCGAATATCCTGAATCGTGACAATTTTGGTAAGCGCATCTGAAGCAAGCGCAATGTTCAGCTTATCCTCCTTCATCGCATCAGCAACCCAAATAATGGATAGCTTCGTGCCCGTCGCTTCCTCAATATGCTCCAGCACAACATCGGATGGCGGGCTGTCCGTATATTGAACGGCTGTCCACGTTAAAGCAAGCGGAGCTTCCTTGCTCTGGGCGGCCGCACTCTCATCTAGCTGTTGGCAGGAAACCATTACTACAGCTGCTCCGCATACGAAGGCCGTTAAAAACGATTTTGCGCAGTGATGGATCTGTCTCTTCACAAAATTCATAGGCAACTTGACCCACTTTCTGGTATAATACCCTAGTAATTATTGTTTGCGAAGCAGTGCAGCGTATGGCTCGCAATCATTATGGAGGAGATATGATGGCAGCCCCACCTAATCGGTATTTTTTGCGCATTTTGCTGTTCGGCTTTCTTGTTAGTTCCGTACCTGTTATTATTGTTGGACTATTTTCCTACATGAAATCCTCCGACACCATTCAACGAAATGTAAACGCATCCAAGCTGTTGCAGTTGGAGCAAATGCAAATGAATGTGGAGCAGGTCATGCGTACGGTGGACCATTCCATGACGTATTTCGTCAATTCGTCTTTTTTGAAGTCCGCCATGCTGGAACCGCTTAATGTGGAACAATTTCAATTATTTAACCAAATCAAACAAGAAGTCAACCATTTACAAACATTTGATACAGGAATAGAAAATATTATTTTATTAAGTACTCGGGAAAATTGGTATATTGACAATTCCGGCCTATATCGGCTGAGTGAATTAGACAAGAAAGACCAGCTGCTTCAATATAAGGAGCTGCCCTTCGATTCGCAATGGATTACAGAGCCCGTCAGCAATACCGTGCTGCTTGGTCAATCCTCAAGCCGTTGTACATACGGCATCAGTCTCGTGAAGAAGCTGCCGCTAACGGCTTCAACCAAAAATGGACTTGCGGTGTCAACGATACCTTCCTGCTATTTGAACGAGCTGCTTTCCTTTGACAAAAATAGCGAAGCTGTGCTCGTATTTAATGATAAAGGCGAGCTGCTGTTTGGACAAAATGAAGAACTGCTGCCATCTGATGGCCTATTCACTGCCCTTTACCAGGACATTAGCGAATCGGACTCCGTTCTTGCCCAATTCGATACGCAGCTTGAAGGGACAGACTATACGGTATCCTACCGCAAGTCTGATTATAATGGATGGACCTATGCTTCTATTACATCGCTCGAATCTTTGTCGAAGCAATCCCGTGCCATCGGTTGGTTTACTGTGTTTATTTGCCTAGCCCTGCTTGCTATTACGCTGCTTGTGACCTGGTTCGGCTCTCAACGCCTGTACAGGCCGATTGAGCAGCTGTTTGTGAGCGTCTTTCAGCTGTTCCCGTCCAAGCACGATAAGCCAAGCAGCGACGGCTTCGTCTATATTGCTGATCAAATTCGACATGTCATTCGCGAGAAAAGCGAACTTGAAAGCACAATGAACAATCAGATTGACAGCCTGCGGACGTTGTTCATGATGGAGCTGTACCAAGGAAAAAGCAACAGCCGAACGATTGAAGAGCGGCTCAAGACGCTTTCCTTGCCTGCGGCATTCAAAGGCTATGCGATTATGACGCTGCGCATTGATTTTTTTGAAGGGACGAGCTATTCGAAGGGCGATACCGATTTACTCCTGTTCGCCGTAAATAATATTGTGGAGGAATTGGTTGATGCAAGCGATAGGCTGGCACCTATCGTCTACGAACAGTCGCAAATTACACTTCTGCTGAACCGTGAGCATAACCTGGATACTTTTTTTGCCCAATTGGTTCCATTGGCAGAGCAAATTGCACACACCGTAAAGGAAGTGCTGAATTTGTCCGTCAGCTTCGGCTTTAGCGGCTACCATGACAAGCTCAAGTCAGCGGGCACTGCGCTTGAGGAAAGTATGGAGGCTTATAAGCATCTTAAGCGGTTTGGCGACTCCTCGGCGATGTTTTACCGGGATCTGCCTCAAAAGCTGAGCTTCAATACATCTTATCCCGTACGCTTGCAGACGGAGCTAAATGACGCTATCAAGCTTGGAGATCGCGCCAAAAGCGACGAAGCGCTGGCGGAGCTATTCGAAGCGGTGTTTAAGCAGCAGCTGAGCGCCCATGATTTTGAGCTGACGACTGCAAGGCTGTTGATTGATTTGATTCATCTGTCCCAGTCGCTCGGCATTCACGAGATGGAGCTTGGCGACCACTCATCCTTATTTGAATATTTGTTCAAGCCGCATTCTCCGAGAGAGGTTCGCAGCTGGTTTCTTCAAAACATCGTGGAACCGATTATTGTAGCGGTAGAGGAGCGAACCAATTCGCAGTATAAAAATATTTCTGAGGAGATCATTCATATGATTCACCAGCAATATGACCAGGAGCTTACGCTAGAGGCCATTGCGGCGAGCATGCACTACAATGCGAACTATGTCAGCAGCGTATTCCGCAAAGAAACAGGAACCTCCTTCAGCGAATATTTGGCTGCGCATCGTCACCGCATCGCGCTTGGTCTGCTACAGGATACCAATATTTCGGTCAAGGAAATTTCCGAGCGGCTGCAATACACGAATCCACAAAATTTCATTCGTTCCTTCCGCAAGCTCGAAGGAACAACTCCCGGCAAATACCGGGAGCAGCATCAGCCGGGATAGCCATCTACGGCTCCCCGGCTTAATTACCTATTCCTGCTGCGCTTGAACTGGCAGCAAATTAAGTACGCCATCCAGCTCCACACAAGCCAGAACGAAGGCCCCCACACCGTGCAAATCGTTTTCGCTTGTTGGGCGCGTCACATAGTTGCGATAATCCCCTGCTGACGTTCCGATGCAGATACCGCTTACAATTAATCCCAACTCATCGGAATGCAGCGTACGGAGCAGCCCCTCATACCCTTTTATCGCTATCTCCGAATAAGCTTTCGAAATACACCCATGCTTAATTGCTTTCGCTATCGTGTATAGAAAGAGGCAAGTGCACGAGGTTTCCAGCCAATTGTCCTCCCGCTCGCCTTTATTGACAACCTGATACCAAAGACCGCTTTTATTATCCTGAAACTCGGTGAGCGCTTCAACAAGGGCCGCGACCTCCAGCTCGATAGCTACTCTGCCGGAATGTGTTGCCGGCAGTACATCGAGAAAATCAACAAGCGCCATGCCATACCAACCGAGTGAGCGGCCCCAAAACTCTGGTGAGCAGCCCGTCTCCGGGTTAGCCCACGGCATGCTTCGCGTCTCATCCCACGCATGATACAGCAATCCTGTCCGAGTATCCTTCATACGCCGATTCATTAATCGCTCCTGCTTGAGGGCCATATCCAGCAGCTCAGGCTTGTCATATTTCGCACCATAGAGCATTGCGAATACACCGCCCATATAGAGGCCATCCAGCCACATTTGATACGGATATTTATCCTTATGCCAGAAGCCTCCCTCCGAAGTCTGATTGAGTGTCCCGAACAGTCCGAGCAGACGATCTGCCGCAAGGCGATACCGCGGATCGTCAAACTGCTCATCCAGCGTAAACAAAATCAGCCCGGCCATTATTGCATCCAACTCGTCGCGATCAAACGTCAAATTCCCATATGGATCAATTAAGGCATCCGCATAACTTTTAATATAAAGCAAATAGCGCTCGTCGCCATTTTGCTCCCATACCTTGAGCATACCATACAAAAATACGCCTTGATGGTAATGCCAGCGGTTTGCTGGAGGCAAGTCATGTGCCTCTGGAAATCTCGCTATTAAGGAATCGCAAGCAGCAACTCCCCATTCCAGCGCTAACGCATCACGTTCACGCATTGCTTCAGCTAATTGGGATAGACTCATTTGACTTCAACCTCTCTTCATATAGGATACAAGGAGGATAGCTCGTGAACCCCCGAAGGGAAGGGTCTGCAAGCAGACTACCCCTTCACCGAGCCCAATAATGCGCCTTTATCAAAATACTTTTGTAAAAATGGATAGACCAGCAGTACCGGAACCGTTGCTACTACGATAACGGCCATTTTAATCGTCTGATCTGGAGGCGTAACGAAATCACCCGAGAAGCCCGAAGAATCCGCCGTCAAACCGCTTGCCAGAATGACAATTTGCCGCAATAAAACTTGAATCGGCCACTTATCGGCACTGTCAATGTACAAAATCGCCGGCAAATACGTGTTCCAATACGTTACGGCATAAAAGAGGGAAATCGTTGCAATCGCCGGCATGGAGAGCGGGATCACAATACGGAATAAAATACCCCAGTCGTTGCAGCCGTCAATTTTAGCCGACTCCTCCAACCCATCCGGCAAACTTTGAAAGAAGCTGCGCAAAATAATCAGATTAAACGCATTAATAGCAGTCGGCACAATAAGCGCCGCATAGCTGTCGATCATGCCTAGCGACTTGACGACGATGAAGGTCGGTATCATCCCGCCACTGAACAGCATCGTAAACACAATCATAAACATGATCTGCTTGCGACCAACCAAATCACGTCGGGACAAGCCATAGGCCATCAGCGACGTAAGTATCATGCTGAATAGCGTACCAAAGCCAGTAACCCCAATCGAAACTAGCATACTGCGAAAAATGGTGTTCGTTGAGAAAATATAGGCATACGCATCCCAGCTAATTTTCGTCGGGAATAGGACGAATCGCTTTTGTGCAAGCTCATCAACTGTCGTTAGCGATCCAGCAATAATATGCAGAAAAGGAAGAATTGTCACTAACGCAACTAAAAATAATATTACATAGACAGCACCATCAAATAAGCGGCCGCCAATCGTTTTGTCATGCACCATAATAGCTTTTCCTCCTCAAGATGTTGCTTCGGCGGCAAACGTAGAGCTTAATATACGCCCTCTTCGCCGAATTTTTTGGCCAGCCAGTTCGCGGACATTACCAGTACTAAACCGACGAAGGATTTGAAGAAGCCTACCGCGGTGCTATAGCTGAACTGCCCTTGTTTAAGCCCCGCTGTATACACATACGTATCAAAGATTTCCGCCACATTCCGGTTCATCGCGTTAAGCAGCAAATACACATGCTCAAATCCTAGCTCCAGGACGTCGCCAATTTTCAAAATGAGCAGGATTACAATAACGCTGCGGATCGACGGCAATGTAATATGCCAAATTTGGCGGAAACGGTTGGCACCGTCCATCCGCGAAGCCTCGTACAGCTGTGGATCAATGGCAGCAATAGCTGCGAGATACACAATGGTTCCCCAGCCAGCTTCACGCCAGATGACCTGTAAAATGTACATCGGCCGGAACCATTCATCACTTAGCAGAAAGTTGATTTTCTGCATGCCCATTGCATCAAGGCCTTCATTAATCATACCGCCATCCATCGTAACCATAACGAAGGAGATCGAAACGATAATAACCCAAGACATGAAATGCGGAATGTAGACAATGGTCTGTACAAAACGCTTGAAAGCTTGCAGTCTTACTTCATTTAATAAGATCGCTAAAATAATAGGGACGGGGAAGAAGAAAATTAAGTTCATCAGAAACAAAACGATCGTATTGCGGAAAATCGTCCAAAACATCGGTTCGGTAAACAGACGCTGATAATGCTTGAAGCCGACCCAATCACTTCCGAGAATACCGTCGTATGGACGGTATTCCTGGAAGGAGATCACAAGCCCCCACATAGGGAAGTATTTGAATAAGACGAAATACAGCAGTCCCGGCAAAATCATGAGGTAAATTGCTTTATTTTTCAATATACGCCGGCGAAGATCATGCTTCTTCATGTCCGGCTTAACGGCTGCTACTGCTGACGCTGAGTTGCTGCTCATGTGAAACATCCTTTCGATTCCCTGTTTTTACAGGAGTTCTATTCCTATTGTGATTTAGCTAGAGAATCATTGTATTCAGCGATAATGCTCTCGCCGCCAGCTTTTTTCCAACGCTCGATTTCGCCATCAAATCCTGCGGCATCCAGATTGCCCAGAATATAGCGGTAAGTAGCATCGTTAATAATTTGCTGAAGCTCTACGCCCTTCTCGCCAAATGTTTTGGAATCAAGCGCCGCTGTTGGATCGTTAATCAGCATGCTGTTGTTTTCGATAATGAGCTCCTCTGCTTTTGCTTTAGCTGGAAGCTTGTTGTAAGGACGCAGCATATCAATCGTGCTTTCGCCACCGACCTGCAAAATTTCGTAAGGCTTCTGCTCACGGTCTGTCATCTTCGTATCTTCAACTTTTTGCACTAAGCCGCCTTCTACGATCGTGTAATGCTTGTCTGGAACTCCCCATTTCACGAGATTAGCAAGCTCCGGCTCCATCAGCTTGTCATAGAATGCTAAAATGCTCTTCAGCTCTTCTTCCGATTTAACGGATGATTTCGGGAACAATACTAAGTTTCCGTAGCCTGGAATAGACCAAATACCCGCATCCCCGCTCGGTCCGCTAATGCGATTCGCTACATCGTAAAGGGCGTTTGGATTAATTTCCACGGTTTTCTGGTGCAAGCTTTGCACATCCGCCATTGAACCAATGTACATGCCCGCTTTTCCTGTAATGACCAGATTTTGCTGATCTTCCTTGCTCGTAACTGGGAAGTCTTTATTGATTAGACCTTCGTCATACAGCTTCTTGAAGAAATCCATCGTTGCTTTATACTGCGGGAACATAAATTCGGGCTGCAGCTTACCGTCTACTGTACCCCAGTTGTTTGGTGTTCCAAAATACGAGGCAACCGTCTTGAACGCGCCATATACCAAATCACTACGGTCAGTCAGACCAATCGTATCTGCCTTGCCATTGCCATCCGGGTCGCCTTCCTTAAACTGCTTCAGCATATTGTAGAGCTCATCCGTCGTTTTTGGTGCTGCGAGACCTAGCTTATCCGCCCAGTCCTTGCGGAAAATAATACCTTGACGCGATAGCGGACGCTCTTGATAGATGGCATACGTTTTGCCGTCTACTGCTGTATTTTTCACAACCAGCTCATCAAGCTTGCTTAAGTTTGGATAGTCCTTAATGAAAGGACCAATTTCCCAAAATTGGTTATTACGAATCGCATCGCGGAATAAAATGTAGGTGGTTTGATTTTTCATATATACAGCCTGAGGCAAGGAGCCCGTTGCAAATGACGAGTTCAGCTTTTCTTCATAGCTGCCATCCGGTACCCAGTTAATCGTCAAATCTGTGTTCGTTTTTTCCTCAAGCATTTTTTCAATTTCATCTGTAGGAACTTCAGGGGTATGCAGGTTTGTCATTATTGTCAGTTTGAAAGGAGCTTTCACTTCACTAGTAGATGCGCCTCCTTGATTAGTTCCCGATGTTGCGCTTCCCTCATTCCCTCCTGTACCTGATGCACAACCTGCCAAAATACAGCCTGCTAATGTCGTTGTGCACAAAACGCGAAATGTAGATGTCATTTGTTTCTTTCTCATGCTTTGACCTCCCGAATTTGGAATTCATTTAGGTGCTCCTGTTACCCTTTTATCGTATAGCCCGCTAGGGTGGTTTGCCTATAATCACCACGCCATATGTTATGGCGCAATCCCTTGTGGCGCAAGGGTTACAGCCAAATGTGAGTTAAGGATTATAGCGGTTATGCCCTAAATCCAGCCCTTTTTCCGCCCAAAAAGCGCAGCAAAAAAAGCATGCAGGATGTAGCCTAATTGCTACCTGCATGCTTTTTGAAAATACTGTAAATAATTGGAAAGTATTTAATTTCTCAGAATGAAACGCGCCGCATCGCCAGAGGACGGTGCGAGCCGTTTCACCTTGAATCGTTTCACTTTCAAGCTGAGCTTGGTGTTGGAACAGCGCTCGTTTCTACAGCTTCCGCTCCCTTTGATGATTCCTCCATACTTGGGGTTTCGGTTGCTGGAGCAGCCGTTGGGGTTGACTCAACTGATGGCTCCGACGCGTTCGGTGCGTTCGGACTCGGTGAAGAAGGAGTCACCTCTGGACGTGCAGTCGGTATAAGTATCGGGGTCGGGGTTGGAGTCGGCGCTGGCTCGCTCCATGGCCTTGTAATACTTTTAGCTATCCATCTGCTCCCTAGTCCGCTTAGCTGGATTTCATACCAGCTTCCTTTTTCCCTCGTCACCTTATAGACACCTGCGTTAACGCTGGTTGCTGTCTCCCGATTCAGAGCAGGAAAACGATAAGTTGTTGCTGGCGAGGTCAGCTCGATGGTGGCAGAGGCTTTCTTTGCTTTTTCGCTCTGCATCGCTTGTTCATAAGCTGTCGTCCCAATAAGCCACATCGTATCCTTATGCTGCTTCCATATCCGCTCCCAGTAGCTGAGCGGCACATTCGTCTCCCCTACAGCAGGAGCGATTTCCGGTGTAAGCGCTGGTTTTCCGAACTCGGTAATAAACCAATCGGTAAAGCCTCCACCCGAAGGATTCGCTTCCGGGGCTACCGGTCGGTAGCCGGTCATGGCTGCATAAGCTTGAACAAATGCTCGATCCCTTGGCAAATTAGATGCCTTCGTCTTAAAGTTCCAAAATATAATTTCACCCGATGAATGATAGGAAATCGCAATTTCCGGTTTTAGCTGCTTTGTGAAATTGTACATAAGCTGGGCTTCTTTCGCTTCCAACGACTTTTTGCCTTTATAATTTTTATAGGAGGGCGCATTCTCGGCTTGGCGAATCGTTTCCCAGTCGGCGGGATACTGCCTGTTTAAATCGACGCCTTTGCCATTGGCCTTCCAGCGTTTGAAATCGCGGCTATTTTTGTTCATTTTAATTAATTCGGCATGATCCTGCTGCGGAAAAGCAGCTAATCCCTTTTGCTGAAGGGAAACGCCATCGGGATTAACCATAGGCACGATTTGAAACGTAATGTGGTCGAATAAATCAGCCGTATTAAGCTGCTTCCACACTCCCCGCTTAGCTGCACTTGCAGCCATTGACTCCGCCATATTCATCACCGTAATGGTCGTGATCCATTCCCTAGCATGATGGGATGCATTCAGTAAAACATTGACGGGGCCATTGCCTATTTCTATCACCCACAGCTCGCGTCCATATTCACTTTTTCCGATGCTCCGATAACGGATCAGCTCCGGATAAGCATCGGCGAGCTTCTTTATATCATTCGTCATTAATTCATAGCTGTATAGCTGCTTTGGATTTACAATCGCTTGCTTGGAGCCCCCTCCATTAGCTGCTATTAAAGTAGGCAATACAATTGCGAAAATAAGCAGCAAGATAAACGTTCTTGTTCTCAAAAACAAATGCATGTAAACAAGCCCCTTGTCTATGTTCGATAGAGTTAAACATCATCCATGGAATTTCGACAAAAAAACTATATTTACCTGCTATATTTACAAAATAATATAGTTGCGAGTCTATCATTTATCCGTCTTAAGGCGGAGTAAGCTTTCATTCTAGCGATCCTTTTTATACGCTCTAATGTCCTGTAAAATTCCCATTGAATACAACGCTGCTCAAGGTGAAACGGTTGTCGCCGTCCTCTGGCGGCATGACGCGTTTCAGTCCGAGAAATATAAGCACAATTTATACGTGAAAACTTATAAATTCTTATATTTTAAAAAAAATGAAAAAGGAAAGGTGAAAACGATGACAGCCTCTCAACCTGCTTCAGCATTTTCGCTGTTAAGAAATCGCTTTGTGCAAGCGATACTGATGTCCACTTTATTTTTGCAAATCGGCATCTGGGTGCGGAATATCGCGGTGCTGCTTTATGTGAAAAAAATGACGAATGATGATGCATTCGCCGTTTCGCTCATCTCCGTAGCTGAATTCGCGCCCATTTTCGTATTTTCGTTTATTGGCGGGACGTTTGCCGATCGCTGGCGACCCAAGAAAACGATGGTATGGTGCGATCTGTTAAGCGCCTTATCCATTCTAGCCGTACTATTGGCCATGGAGAATGGGACTTGGCACGCCGTCTTTTTTGCCACATTAGTTTCAGCCATCTTGTCCCAATTTTCTCAGCCTGCTGGCATGAAGCTGTTCAAGCTGCACGTGCCTGAGCATCTAGTACAGACCGGGATGTCGCTGTATCAAACGTTGTTCGCCATATTTATGATTTTCGGCCCCGTCATTGGGACATTTATCTACCAAAGCTACGGCATCGAAACGGCCATTGGTGTAATGGGAGCAGCCTTTCTATTATCTGCTGCTTCGCTAGCTTTCCTGCCGCGTGATCGAGACGATGCTGGGGAGCAGCAAAATTCCCGGGTGCTGGAGGACATTAAGGCCGGCTTCCGCTACGTATGGTCAAGTAAAATACTGCGTACACTCGGCGGCGGCTTCATTGCTGCTGGACTTGGGCTCGGCTTAATTCAACCAATGGGCATTTTCCTTATTACGGAGCAGCTTGGGAAACCGGAGGATTATTTACAGTGGTTTCTATTAGTAAACGGCATTGCCATGATTATCGGCGGCGTGCTTGCGATGAGCTTCTCCAGCAAGCTATCGCCGCAGAAGCTTCTAGCGATTGGCATGACGGTCGACGCCTTAGCAATGATCGCTATGGGACTATCAAAGGATTACTGGTTCACGCTTGGTCTTCAGTTTATAAGCGGTTTTGCACTGCCATGCATCCAAATTGGCATTAATACTTTGATATTACAAAATACGAAGGAATCCTTTATCGGCCGCGTAAATGGTATTCTAACACCGATGTTCATGGGCTCTATGGTCGTAACGATGATGCTGTCGGGTTTAATGAAAAATGCGATTTCGCTCACGCCTATGTATATCATTGCAGGTTTATTTTTCCTTGCAGGTGTAGCCATTCTCCTTCCATTATTCAAGTTGCAGAGCAGAATTGAGCCTGTAGCTGAGAAGGCTTTAGCTAAGTAAATAAGCAGATCGTAAAAAACGCTCCCCCACCTTAAGTGGAGAAGCGTTTTTTACTGCTAAGAGAACTCTCGTTGTTTAGATTGCAGCACCGTTGCCAGGAAAGCAAGTGTCAGCCCTTGGCCCCAGCCTTGAATCCTTTTATAGGATACTCCTTTATAGCCTTCCGCGTCATTCATAACAGCTGTACCAGCCGATACCCCTTGTACGGTGCCATCCTCGGTAATTTGCTCCAAAATGCCATCAATCGACTTTTGGATGTATTTATTGTACAGCGATCCAAAAGTGAACAAGCCTGCCGCGATGCCTGCGGAACCGGATGTTTCCTCATAGGAGGTAGGGTCGTTCACAATCGTATGCCAAAGTCCCTTCTCTGATTGCAGACGCACTAGCGCAGCTGCCTGATCGCGCAGCGACCCTTCAATAATCATAAAGGATGGGTGCTGTACGGCAATGAGCGGAAGCGCTTTGGCCATTGTAAGCGAAGCCCAGCCATTGCCGCGCGCCCAAAATATGCTCGACATATGATTTTGCGCAATATTATCCCAGCCATGATAATACAAGTTGCTGACAGGGTCCTGCAATACACGCTCATGTCCATGATATTGCAGCAGCCCGTCCTCCAAATAATCTTCCCGTCCCAGAAGCTCGCCCATGCGAATGAGGAAGTAACCCGCCATCATCATCGTATCAACCCACGCCTGCTCAGGGAAATTATACGTTTCAGAATTAACCGTATGCTGGAAAATGCCTTCGGCAAACCGTACCGCATCGTTTTGTAAATAATCTGCCATTCTAATTGCAATATCTAAATACTTGCGGTCATCGGTTGCCTTATACAACGTAATAAGAGCGTGGCCAATGGATACGCCATTAACCGAAAGCTTAGGCAGTTCATCCTCCAGCTTTTCATCGACCCATTCTTTAAGCAGCGTTAAATATTTTTCATTCCCCGTTGCCTCATAAGCCTCACATACGCCGAAAAATGCGACGCCGCCGGGCCAATCCCAGCCGAAATCCATACGAAATGTACGGTCTACGACTTTATCAATCACTTCAAGTATATGCTGTTCATCAAATTGCAGTTTTGGCATTTCACTCGTCTCCTCATGATGCATGATGACTATTTCAACCCGCTTGTGCTTATTCCTTCAACAATATAGCGCTGGAATAAGAAGAATACACCTAACACCGGAATCAAGCTTACGATCGACATTGCGAACATGGCACCCCAATTGGATACACTTTCGCTATCGAGGAACATTTTCAAACCAAGTGATACCGTATAAGCGCTTGGTTTATTCAGATAAAGCAACGGCCCCATTAAATCTTCCCAACGCCAGTAGAAGGAAAAGATCGAAGCAGTTGCCAAAGCCGGAATAATGAGCGGCAAAATAATCCGTAAAAACAAGCCAAACTTCCCAACTCCATCAATCGTAGCCGCTTCATCCATCTCTCTTGGAATGGTCCGTATGAATTGAACCATCAAGAAGATAAAGAATGGGACACCGAAGTATTGAGGGACAACAATCGGCGAAATTGTGCCAATCCAGCCTAGCTTGGAGAACATAATGTATTGCGGAACAAGTACAACGTCATGTGGCAGCATGAGCGTAACCATCATAATCCCGAACCAGATCGCTCTACCCCTAAATTGCAGACGTGCGAAGCCAAAGGCGATAAAGGCGGAGGACAATACCGCTCCAATCGTCGAGAGAATAACGATTTCCAGCGAGTTTGTAATAAAGCTCATGAAGGATTGTCCAGATGACCCAATCCAGCCCGTAACGTAGTTGGTCCAAATCCAAGGATCAGGAATGAGCGAGCTCGATGTTGTGAAAATAACATTACTAGGCTTAAAGGAGCTCATGAGCAGCCAAATAACAGGATACACCATAACGATTGCCAGCAGACCAACGAAAATGTGATAAATCGGCCACTTGAATTTTTTCAGTAACATGTTTAGCGGCCTCCTTCTGTTTCATAGTGAACCCAAAGCTTGGATGTTGCAAATACTGCCGCTGTTAAAACGCCAACGATGATGAGCATAACCCATGCCATAGCCGATGCGTAACCCATATCGAAAAATACGAAGGCTTGACGGAACAGATACAAGGAGTACAGCAGCGTGCCATCCAGTGGACCACCCTCGCCTTTGGAAATAATGTAGGCTGGAACGAAGGTCATGAATGCACTAATTAATTGCATAATCAGATTGAACAAAATAATTGGCGTCAGCATGGGCAAGGTGATGCGGAAAAACTTTGTAAAGAAGCCCGCACCATCAACACCGGATGCTTCGTACAATTCAGTCGGAATATTTTTCAGTCCCGCCAGAAAAATCAACATCGAAGAACCAAACTGCCATACCGATAGCGTTACAAGCATGAACAATGCGGCATTGGGATCACCGAACCAGCGCACGCTGTCTATTCCTATCGCGTTCAGCATCACGTTGATAACCCCTTGATCACCGAACAAGTTCCTCCACATAATAGATACTGCGACGCTTCCTCCAATAATTGAAGGCAAATAATACACCGTTCTATATAACCCGACAGCTTTCGAGGTTGTATTCAAGATCATAGCGACGAATAATGCAAAAATCAGCCGCAGTGGGACACCCAGAAATACGTAAAGCATCGTAACCTTTAGCGATTGCATATAACGGTCATCCGAGGTAAACATAGAAGTATAATTTTCAAGCCCTATCCAGCTCGGTGCGGACAGCAAATCATAATCCGTAAAGGAGAAATAAAGAGAGGCAGCCGCAGGTATGAGGGTGAAAATAAGAAAGCCAATGACGAACGGAGAAATAAAGGTATAGCCAACGAGATTATTACGCAAGGACAATGATTTCATCATTACCAGCTCCTGCTCCTAGTGAGGTCTATTAAGTCGGTTTAAGGGAAGGGCGATGAGCCGTTTATAAGCGCCATCGCCCGCTTTTCCAACCTTTATTTATTTTTCTTCAATACGTTTTCTGCATCACTTCTAAATTTCTTAGCAGCATCCTCTGCCGAAATTTGTCCGTAGTTTAACTGCTCTGTCACGCTTTTCAGCGAAGCAAATACTTCAATTGCACCGATAGGATCAACTGGATCCATTGGGGAGCTGTTTTCCTCCGACCAAGCTACATAATCAAATACTTGAACTTGCTCTGGGGACAACAACGGTTTAAGCTCATCTTTAATGACGCTGGATACTGGAACGCCGCGCTCGCCGAGAATCAGCTTGTTAGCTTCCACATCATTAACGAAGAAGTTAATAAATTTCGCTGCTTCTTCCTTCGCTTTCGAGTTTTTGGAAATCGAGAAGAACATGCTCGGTTTTAGATACAAACCTTCTTTAGCTCCTGGGTTCAGCATTGGAGCAATTTGCATCGGACGGTTAACCGCTTGCTGCAGAGCAACAAACTGGTTGGACCATTGCCATACACCGACTTGCGTGCCTTTTACCGTCATATCGTCCTCAACACCCTTAATTTGTGCGAGTGTATCAGGCGTTGGCGCAGCGCCGGATTTAACTAGATCAGCCAATTTTCCAAAGAAATCTACGAACAATTGATCATCCTCATAGCCAAGTCCATTGCCGGCTTCATTGTAAAGCTTCTTACCTACTGTACGGAGGTAGTAGCCGAAGAACACTTCTGCACGCATGCCGCCATCGATGTAAATACCGTTCTCCTTCGCTTTCGCCGCGATGGACATATAGTCATCCCATGACCAATTTTCTGGAATGCTGTCTACGCCGGCTTTAGCAAGTGTTGCCGGATCGTATTGGAAGCCGAGTGAGTTGACGCCAAGGTTCATTCCGTACACGCCTTCGCCCAATTTACCACCGTTCAAAGCATTTTCAGAAATGTTTGTTACATCAATTTCTTTGCCGAAAAATGGTGTCAGGTCTGCTAGCTGGTCTTTACCTGCATACTGTGCATAATAGCCAGTATCAATTTGCATAATGTCTGGAAGCTCATTAGCTGCCGCTTGCGGAGCGATTTTTTTCCAATAGTCATCATAGTTTGCATATTCCACTTCAATCGTTACATTTGGATTTTTTGTTTTGTAAAGGTCAATTACTTTTTTCGTATATTCATGACGTGTTTCAGAACCCCACCATGACATACGAAGCGTTATTGGCTTGTCGCCGCCACCGCTGTTTGTACCTGCATTAGTACCTGCTTCCGAATTCGTTCCTGCGTTGCTGCCACAAGCGGTAGCCAGCATAAGTGCGGACGCCATGAGGGCGAGAACAACTTTTTTAGCTTGCTTCTTCATTTCGTATTCCCCCTTATTTCTTCTTAGTGTTTATTTATGTTGCTTACAAATCAAATTATAGCGCTGTGAATGCGTTTTCTTAATAAAGAAAACCGCTTTTTTTGTTAAAAAAACAGAGATCACTATACGGTTATAGTGATCTCTTGTAGTCGGATGGCGTGTACCCGGTATGTTTTTTAAAAACTTGGCTAAAATATTGCGGGTTGTCACCGAAGCCAAAACGCTCGGCCAGCTCGAATACTTTAACGTCCTCCGTCCGCCCAATTTCCTCCATCGCCTTCTCCACACGCAGCTTCATGACGTAGGCTGAAAAACGCTCGCCCGTTTCTTTTTTGAACAGCTTGCCTAAATAATCAGCATTCATATATAAAATTTCATTGGCTACCCAGTTGAGTGATAATGCGGGATCAGCTATATTCGATGCGATGACCTCAATCATTCTTTTAATAACCGTCGATTGCTTGCTGGAAAATGAGTCAAAATTCGCCTCACAGATGTCTTTAGCCGCCTGAATCACGAAAGCTTCAATAGCCTTCAACGTCTCCAGCTCGTCAAGTCGTGCCAGCATTTGCAAATAATCGTTTAAGCGTTCTGGTGCACTTTGCCGAGCAATGGAAACGAAGAACGGAATGACATATGATTTCGTCAGCACCGTATCCATGCGCTGATCGGCCAGCAATTGAAAAAAACGCCCCAATTCCTCGCTCGCTGCTTCCCAGTTACCCGCTTTAAGCTCCATGCCAAGCTGTTCTTCGTCATAGTCAAAGCTCGAAAGCCGCTCCGCCGCAGCGGTTGAAAGATCCTGCGGCGTAATAATCGCCCCCTCCCCTACATGAAAGCGGAAGTTCAGACATTCAAGCGTCTCGCGGTACATTTTGCGAGCATCGGTAATTTCCCCGGCGCCGCTGACAGCAATCGTCGTTTCAAGCTTATAAAAATCAGTGAAGGTGCCCTTCATGCCTGATAGCCGAGCGAACAGCTGCTCCTGCTGCTCCGTTTCCTGAATAAGCAGCAGGACGTGACGACCAATCGTTGTGCTAAGCAGAACGATCTCCTCGCCAAGCTTTTCCTCGGCAATGTTCGTCAGCGCAAAAATATGCTCGTATTCGAACATTCCTTCCACCTGCATCAATATGAGCCTGATTGGCAAAGTCTCATGCGTAATATGAAACATTCGGCGGTACGTATCCCAATCGCGCTTGCCATATGTTTTATTCGTAACCAGCTCTTTAAGAAACTGCGCTTTCGCATGGGGCAGCACTCTGGTCAGCTCGTTTTGAATCGTTTGAACGAATTGATGCTGCGTGAGCTGCGATTGGAGTTCTTCGATAACCTCCGTAAGCGCCTCCGTAATCTTCGTCTCATTACAAGGCTTAAGCAAATAATGCTTGACTCCATAAGTCATCGCAGTACGTGCATAGTCAAATTCACTAAACCCAGAAAGCAAAATGAAGGCAATTTGAGGATACAGCTCTTTCACCCGTTCTACGAGCTGAAGACCATCCATGCCTGGCATTTTGATATCTGAAATAATAATATCAGGCTGTTGTTCCTCTATGAAAGTCAACGCTTCCAGACCATTTCTGGCTGTCCCGATTAACTCTGCCCCGGAGCTTGCCCACGGTACAATTTGTGAAATCCCTTCCAAAATAATACGCTCATCGTCTACCAACAGCACTTTGAACAAGCTAATCCTTCCTTTCGTAAGGCAGCTTCAAGCTGACTGCCGCCCCTTCCTTCGGCTGGCTGCTCACATGAAGGCCATATTCCTCACCATACAGCAGCTTAATTCGCTCATCAATATTTCGCAGCCCAAGCCCGGTTCCTTTCGCCCTCGCTTCGCCGCTTAACAGCTTATCGGCATACGCCTGCTCCATGCCAGGCCCGTTATCCCGTACAACGATGTACAGGTAATCTTCCTCTGTATAAGCCTGAATGCTAATGGTACAGGTGTCAACCATTTCTTCCAATCCATAATGAATGGCATTTTCAATTAGCGGCTGCAGCGCCAGCTTCGGCAAGCCACAAGTGAGCAGCTCAGCCGGAACATCAAGCTTGAAATCAAGGCGTTCCTCAAAGCGAAACGTTTGAATCGTAATGTAATGATTGACAATTTCCAGCTCCGTCCGCAGTGGAATAATCGACTCTTTCAGGTTAATCGACGTACGAAGCAAGGAGCCGAGCGCCTCCACCATTTGTGAAATTTGCAGCTGATTGCTCATTTTAGCGCTCCAATTAATTGAATCCAGTGTATTATACAAAAAATGCGGATTAATGTTCGCCTGCAACGCCTTGTACTGCGTATCCTTGATTGCGAGCTGCTTGACATAGTTTTCATGAATGAGCTCATTAATTCGCTCGACCATAATACGGAAGTTTCGCTGCATTTGGCCAACCTCATCCATTGCAAGCGCCCGCTCCGCCGGGGCCTCGACATAATCAAAATACCCCTGTTGAATGCGTTTCATATTGGCGTTAAGCCGTTCAATCGGCTTGGTGATGCCATTAGCAACCCTCAGCGCGAATATGCCCGATATAATAAACAGCAAGCCAAAGGCCGCAATAACGAAATTTTTGACCCCTACCAAATTGCGAAAAATATCATCAAACGAGATAATTGTATAATAATGCCAATTCATTCGATTGGAGGCGACATAGGTGACAAAAAAGGAATTGCCCTCACGCTCCATAATGCGGTATCCGCTGGTGCCCGCTGTCAAACTTACAAGCTCTTCAATGGGAAAAATAGCATTGTCCGGATATATAAGTTCCGCACCTCTGGCAATCATCATATTGGCTCCACTGCTGTCAAGTCCGGCTGACAAGTCATGAAACAGCTTAACCGCATCCACACGCACAACAATGGTGCCTAAATAATCCATATCCAAATTTTTATAGCTGCGAATTTCACGGGCAGCCGACAATGCACTGTCATTTTCACCAGGCGCCACCCATGTATTGCCCCCTTCATTTCGCTTCGTCTCCAGCTTAAGCCGCTCTAGTCTTTCACGGGATAAATTTATCGTTCGTACACCGATTGCATATGCCTTGTCATGCACATCATATAGCTGAACGGAATGAATATATTTATCCAAACCACCCAAATTAACGACGCGATCCTGAATATTGACTTGAAGCACGTAATTATCGTATTCCGTTCCACCGCTCTTAATGGTCCGCAAATATTCCTGTACCTTGGTGTCTGTTGCTATCGTATAGGACAATTGCTCGATTTTTCGAAGCTCATTCTCAATGCTTACAGCAGAGAGACTTAACGCTTTGGCAGATTGCTCATAGATTTTCTGATCGTAGATGTCGAAGGCATATGTCTGAAGTACGCCGCCAAGAACCGCAACGGTTAGGAGAACGGCGGAGAGGAGAAGAAACAGCTTATGTTTAATACGCAAATTCGCATAAAGCGCTCTCATATTACGCAAAGGAACTGCCCCCTTATCGAAAATAAGCGCTCCGATTGGAGCGCTCATCACCTATTGCTTCTAGTTCTAGGCCTTACGATATTTTAAATACAGTGTAATTTCGTCGCGATTGTGGAACAACTGCTTTGCCCTCTCAATTGTAAAAGCGGAGCTGAGCCGCTCTGACACATCTCGAATCGTTTGCAGCGGCTTGCGGTGCATAAGCTTAATTGTAATAATCGCTGTAGCTTCACGAGCCAATGACTGCTGGAGGTCAAGCACGAGCCTGCTCATTTGCATCGGACTCCAGCTCATATCGCAGACGAGCAAATCATAGGCTTCGGCGGGCAGCTTCACATCCGCTGCATTACGCTTATGATAGGTCAAAGCGTAATGTCCATTCAACGAAGGATGCAGCTCGCCAGGGTCGACGGCCGTTACTCGAAGGCCACGCTCCAGCAGCAGCGATGTCCAGCCTCCTGGTGCTGCACCTATATCCAGCGCTTGCTGGAATGTTTCATAATTCAAGCCAAACTCCCGCTCCGCTTCAAGCAGCTTGAACTTTGCACGGGAAATTTGCCCTTCCTCCCGTTGAAAACGCACCGCGCCACCCGGCCAATCAGACAACATCTCGCCTGGTGTGCCAAAGCCTACATAAAGCTGCCCGAATGCTGCATATATCGCAAAAATCATATCTGGCTTTTGTCTGGCGGATTCGGCACCGATTTCTTCGAGTACCGCATCCAGCACCGCTTTCGTATCCGCTGCAGAATACGGGTAGTCGGTTATTTTCGCCTTGCGCAAATGAATGGATACCTGCTTGTCCACAAAAGAAAGCTGTGCATTCCGCACAACTCTGGACAGCTCTTCCAAATCATCCGCATTGCCGCTTGTCTCAATGACACGGTCAACCGGCTGCAAATGCCGCAAAAAAATCGGCTGCTGCCGCTGAACCGCTTCCAAGGTTTCTTCCCTTGAAAGCGGGCTTTCAAATAAAAACACTTCACCAGCCGCAAGCTGTGTCACTTTCAGCTGGCCTAATAAACGCCTCAGCTCTTCTACCGCATAGACAGCATATCCTTGATTAGCCGTACCAATCCACCGGCTCATAACGCCACCTCCCTAACATCACACAAACCTTTACAATGAAGCAATTTCCTCCAGCAGCGAGAACGGCATCGGCCCATTATGCACTTTCGTTTCCTTCGGTGCATGGGCGTACAGCATCTGGTACATTTGTACCCGCCCTGCCGCGCTGGAGGTGTGCAGAAATACCTGCCTCGGATAACGTCCCGTGCTCACCATATGGCGAACAACCTCTGCACCCGTATCCTGGTTCCAGCCCAAGTCATAATCAAGAGATAAAATATCAATGTCTTCTGTATCAATAATTTGCTTGCATTGCTCAGCATTCAAAGCAAGAACAAACCCTTTTGGGCAATGCCTGTAATCGTCTAAAAAAAGATGAATCATGAACGATTCCCCCGTTCGCGACTTTAGCTTTCCTCTTGCTCCGTTTGGCAGGAAGGACATACAAATGCCTTGCGTGCAGCAGTACCGACAACTTCAATTGGGGTACCGCAAGTACCGCATGCTTCCCCCGCACGCTCATAGACACGTCGCTGTGTGTAATAGCCGCCTGTCAGGCTGTCATCCATCGTAAGTGGCTGCTCCACGCTGCCTCCCTTACCGGCCGCTTCTTTCAGTACGGCGTGCATCGCCTCATAAAGACGCTTCCATGCCTCTTCCTGAATAAGCGGAATTTTGATATCCGGGCGAACAGCGGCAGCATATGCAATCTCATCGGCATAATAGGAGCCGATTCCACTGATTACCTGCTGATCAGCCAGTGCGGCCTTTAGTGCTCCGCGTTTTTTACGGAACAACTGGGTAAACTTTTCAAGCGTCAGCCTCTTATCGAAAGGATCTGGCCCGAGCTCTGCCAGCACCTGCGCAGTTTCCTTTACTGATAATAGATGCACGAAGCCCTGACGCATACCTGAAACATAAAGGCTTCCCTTTTCCAATTGAATGACAATTTGCGCCTCGCGCTGCGGGCGTTCATCGCCTTGCCCATAAAACAGCGCCGCACCAGCATCGAGCTGCGCAAGCAAACGTTTGCCGTTATCAAGATGCAGCAGCAGATGCTTGCCACGGCGCTCAACAAACCAGATCGTTCTATTCGTAAGCGCCTCGTCAAACTGCTCAGCAGAAACATTTAGAAGCTTCTCTTGCAGCACCTGCACGCCTGTAATTCGGTCTCCTGCGAGCCGTTCTGTTAATAATACGCGATAATTTTCTATTTCCGGCAATTCCGGCATTGCTGCTTCGCTTCCTTCCTGTCTATACGCTATCCCTATGACAGCTGTCCGTAGTTTCCGTAATATAAGAGATCAGTTCATCTAAATTTCTACATATTTTATCCGGTTCACAGCCTGCGCGTTCCGAATAGTGCTTATAATTTTTCTCTGTTGTAAGTCCTGTTAACACGAGCAGTGTCCCACAGCCCGAAGCACGGCCAGCCGCAATGTCCGTAGCTAAATTGTCGCCGATTACCCAAGTGTCCGCAGCCGGAAGACCCAATTGCTTTAAAGAATAATCCATCAAGATAGAGGACGGCTTGCCAATGACAATCGGCTCCTTGCCCCCTGCTGCTTGCAGCATCGCTCCAATTGAACCAGCCCCCGGCATTAAACCGCCCTCTGAAGGAAGCAGCAAATCCGGGTTCGTTAAAATAAATGGAGCACCGCCATGAATATAGCGAACCGCAAGTGAAAGCCGCGAATAGCTTAGCTCGCGGTCGATACCTTGAATAACGAAATCCGGCTGTTCTTCCGTTAGCCGCAAGCCCGCTTCTTCAATAGCCGCGCGCAGACCTGCCTCCCCAATAACAAATACAGAAGCCCCCGGCTTTAGCGAGGCTGCATATTCAGCAGCAGCCTGCGCCGAAGTACACACATCCTGCTTCTCCGCCGGAATATCCATCCTGTTTAACCGCTCCGCTACATCTCCCGGCGTAGCCGAAGAATTGTTCGTAACGAAGCGGTAAGGAAGCTTCAGCTCTTTAAGCTTGCGCAGTAAGGCATCTGCACCATCAATTCTTCTCGTTCCATGATAAAGCGTGCCATCGAGATCGATGAGCAAGCCTCGCATGGCAGGCAAATTATGTCCCATGATTCCCCAGCTTCCTTCCTATCTTGCCCTGCAAGCGCAATGTTCGCTTGCGAAGCTCTGCAAGCTCCGCCCGCTGCTTGGCAGTCTGACGCCCCCGAAGCGGATGGCTAAGCGCCATCTGCAGCGCTTCGTCCGCATATAATAAAGCCGACTCATAATCTTTCAGCTTATGTTCGTAATACATAGCGAGCTCGATAAAGGCACTGTCGTCGCTTGCCCCAAATTTGAGCGGCAACATTACAGCCTTCTGCCACAATAACACAGCTCGCCGCCAATTTCCAGCCTTCTTGTCACGCGCAGCGAGCAGCAGCAAAGCATTAAGCGTCATGCCTGGATGCTGCTCCGCCACCGAGAATAGGCGTTCTGCCTTCTCCGCCTGTCCCATCTTCTCCAGCCATAGTCCTGTTCGAACGATTTCCTCTGGCTCTTCCGGCATCGGAAGGGGGCCGCGGCCAGCTTCACCGCATAGTAAATGCCCAAAACGGATCGCCAAGCTTGCAAGCGAGAGCATGTCGATTTCATTATGGCGGAATACACCTGCCAGCGGCTCCGGGTTTTGATCGGCTAAATATTGAAAATACAGCTGCGGGGCAAGCGAGCCCGGCACATCATCCACGCGTTCGATGCCAAGCCGCTCTTCCTCCACATGACTGAGCCTACAAGATGCAAGTGTATTGCGCCAAATGCTTCGCGCAGGATGAAGAAAATCCAGATGTAGCGGCGCCCACACTTTGCTGCCAAAGCCATTCAAAATAAAGCGGTTCAGCATAACGGGCCAATCAAATGTTCTTCCATTGTACGTTACTAAATACGCATAGGTCGTCAGCTTCTCCTTCAAATAGGCGAGCATAGCTCGCTCCTCAGCCGGATGGCGAATTAACGCCTGCTCTACGATGAACTGCTGTTCCTGCCAGTAGGCGATGCCGACCATAAACGGCACATTTCCCGTCCCGACCCCAAGGCCGGTCGTCTCCAAATCCAGAATGAGCAGGTGCTCTGCGCTAATCTGATCCCCGTGAAAAGCAGATAGCCCTTTGCTCGCCTCCTTAAGCTCCGAGAGTCGGTGAATGCCATGCTGATGAGCGGCGGCATACTTCACTTCACGCAGCAAGAAGGTGCCGACTTCATTGGTTTTCAGCTTGACTCCCATAGCAAGCCAGCTCTCGGGAAGCTGCTCGGGGCCTGCTTCTGTTTCTTCTGTTGCTGATTGTGAAACAGCGCCATCCGAACTGGCAGTATGGGAAGCGTCAAGTTCATTAGCTTTGCTATTGGCTAGTAGGTTGGTTTCTTTATTATCTTCTATTATGGTTTCTAGGGAGCCTTCTATAGTGACTTCTAACTCAGGCTCTCGAGAGAGCGGCTCCCCTGCACCCGCCGGTGCTCCTCCTGTGCTGCTAACCGCTCCAGTTGCGCTGCTGCGCAGGCGATTCATTCGCTCTCGCAAACTGCTCATATATTTCCCTCCGCTTCCTCCAGAAGCTTAAGTGCCTGCTCCTTGCCCAGCAGTCCGACCTCTTCAATGGGTCCGACACAAGCAGGGCAGCCGCTCAAGCAAGTACAGCCGCGAATGAGCGACTTTGCCTGCCGGATCAGTTCATCATGCACCTCAAACAATCTCTCGCTAAGGCCGATACCGCCTGGATACCTGTCATAAAAATAAATCGTCGGCTTCTGTGTATGCACAGCCTTCACCTGCGGCACGACGCGAATATCATAGGGATCGCACATTAGATAAAGCGGTGCAATATGAACCAATACATTCGCAATGCCCAGTAAGGCGTATTGCATTTCATTTTTGCTTTTGCGCGCGGCAGCCTCTTCGCTAAACGAGAACCAGTAGCCGCTCGTATGCAGCTCCTCCTCTGGTAAATGAATAGGGCCTGAGCCAATATTTTCATGGCTTCGCAGCCGAATTTTTTTGAAAATCGTCGCCTTCGCATTCAGCGCCAGCTCGCCGTATTGCCGCGTGAGCTCGCCCGATTCGCGCTCTTTGTCTACGTATAGCACCTTCAGCTCAACTGCGAGATTCGCATCCGTGTAATAATCGACATCGACTTTGCGCACATAAGCTTTCTTCTCGGGGTAATCCAGCTTCTCTACTTGATACTGCACGCCCTCATGAATGTATATCGCTTCTTCGTGAATAAGCGTCGGAGCGCTGAATCGATCGACTTCACCGAGTACGCGGCTGCCCTCCGTCATATCAATGATAACAAAATTTTCCTGCGCCGCGGAGCGCAGCGAAATGTTATGGGCGGGAAACGATTGCTCCATCCAGTACCAGCGGCTGCCTGCACGGTGCAGCACCTTTTCCTCCGTTAAAAACTCCATCATGTCCGCAAGCGACTCCTCCCCAAATTTCTCGCCCTCTTCAAAAGGAAGCTCGTATGCCGCACATTTCACATGGTCAATGAGCACAAGTAAATTATCAGGATGAATAAGTGCACGCTCCGGCGGCCGATTGAAAAAAAAGTCAGGATTTTGAATCATATATTGATCCAAAGGATTGCTGCTCGCCACTAAAAAAGTAACCGCGCTGCCCTGGCGTCGTCCCGCACGTCCCGATTGCTGCCAGGTGCTTGCTACTGTGCCCGGATAACCGTTCAGCACGCAAGCTTGCAGCTGCCCAATATCAATACCGAGCTCCAGCGCATTCGTGCTAACGACGCCGCGGATTTCCCCGCTGCGCAGACCGCGTTCGATTTCCCGGCGCAGCTTAGGCAAATATCCACCGCGATAGCCGCGGATGGTTTTCGCCTCAAGCTTGTCTTTTATAATGTCCTGCAAATAGGTCAATAGCAGCTCCACACGCACCCGACTGCGGGCGAATACAATCGTCTGCACGCCTTGGCGCAGCAGCAAGCCCGCCAGCTTCCTCGTCTCCAGCACACTGCTGCGGCGAATGCCAAGCTGCCTGTTCACAACAGGCGGATTATAAAATATAAAATGCTTTTCGCCCGTTGGCGCACCATTATTATCTACGAGCTGCACAGGCTCGCCTATTAGCTTGGCCGCATGCTCGGCAGGATTGTCAATGGTCGCTGAAGCGCAAATAAATTGCGGATTAGACCCGTAAAATCGGCAAATTCTTTTGAGCCTGCGGATCACGTTGGCAACGTGACTTCCAAACACGCCTCTGTATGCGTGAAGCTCATCAATCACGATATACTTAATATTTTCAAACAGCTTAACCCATTTCGTATGATGCGGCAAAATCGCCGAATGCAGCATGTCCGGATTCGTCACGACGATATGTCCAGCGTTGCGAATGATTTGCCTCGCCGTTGGAGGGGTATCCCCATCGTATGTATTCGTCTTGAGATCAACGTCCATCAGATTGGCAAGCGCCTGAAGCTCAGCCACCTGATCCTGAGCCAGCGCCTTCGTCGGAAATAAATATAGCGCTCGTCCTTCATCATCTTCCAATAATGACTGGAGCACCGGCAAATTATAGCATAACGTTTTGCCTGAGGCAGTCGGGGTAACCGCTACAATGCTATGGCCTTCTCGAACGAACCGATAAGCCGTCTCCTGATGGGTATATAGTTCATTAATCCCCTTTGTGCGCAGCGCTTCCGCAAGCTTCGGATGCAGATCCGCAGGCAATGTCGCGGTACTAGCCTCGCGCGGGGGAATCGTCCGCCAATGGGTGATATTGTCCATAATATCTTGATCGTGCTTCAGCAGCTCCAGCCATTCCTCGAGTCCCGAGGTCTTTCCCGTCCAGCGGTTCATGACTGCTTCTCTCCTTGTATCCTGACTTATCATGTTTATTTGCTTCTTTCATTTTACAAGAATACATGTTCGGCCTGCAATTTTATTTTTTGGGTATCCGTTTATTGACAACTAAGGGCATGACGATTACAATGTGTGTATATTAGATTATTAGATAATTATCTAAATATCGAAAGGAGGCAATCCCTCATTGTCGATTAACCAAGCGTTTAAGGCATTATCCGATCCGACGAGACGAACGATACTTGATTTATTGAAAGAGCGGGATTTGACAGCGGGAGAAATTGCTGAACATTTTCAAATGACTAAGCCGAGCATCTCCCATCACTTAAGCTTGCTTAAGCAGGCTGAGCTGGTGTCGGATGAGCGTAAAGGGCAGCATATCTACTACTCGCTAAATACGACTGTTTTTCAGGATTTGCTCAAATGGATTGCTTCGTTTCAATAAAAGCCTAACCAAAATGAACGACCTGACCTTGGAAAGGAACGATGAACAATGAAAAAGAACACATGGACTTGGCTCATTATCGCACTATCTTTTATGGCCGGGATGATCTTCTACTCTTCTCTGCCTGACACCTTGCCCGTGCATTGGAATGCATATGGCGAACCAGATCGGTATGCCGGCAAAATGTTTGCTCTATTTCTTATCCCGGTCATTATGGTGCTGCTTATGCTTTTGTTTAAATATTTGCCGAAAATCGACCCCAAGCTTGCAGCAAGCGACAGCACCCTTAAAAGCACGGAAATCATCAGTCAAGTTCTGATGCTTGGCCTAACAGCGCTTCAAGGCTTTACCATCGCGTATGGCTATGGCGTTCAATTAAATATTCAAATAATTGTTATTCCGTTTATCGGCATTTTGTACATTACGATTGGAAACTACTTGCCGCGTATGAAGTCCAATCGTTTTGTCGGCATCAGAACACCACAAACGCTAGATAACGAAAAGGGATGGCGCAAAGCACATCAGCTTGCAGCCAAATTATTTTTCTGGGGCGGCTTTCTCATTATCTTGACCGTGTTCCTGCCCGGTATGGTGCAAATAATCAGCTTTCTGACACTCATTGTACTTATTTCCGTCCTATCCGTCATCGCTCCCCTCTTTGTGGCAAAAAAAAGCTAACCCCCTTAATAGAGCGTTAGCTGTTCTACTAATAAAAACAGGATTAAACGTGGGGTGGCTCCCACGTTTTTTTATTCCAGCCTAGTCGGTGCTTCAGCACCTTCATATCTGCATCGAGCGTCACAGCTACCCCAAACGGCATTTGCTGCTTATTCCAAAAACGCACATCGCTCCACGTAACTTCATAACCGTCAAGCTTCTTCTGCACTTGCACATGTACACGTTCGGAAAAGGACAACAGCGCTTTTACACCCTCTTCGTTCATCGCCGCATGTACGACTGGAGCCAGCTCTGCGTCATTCGACTTGCTTACTGTCGTCTCAATCTGAACCAAGCCTCCGGCAACGGTGCCTACTGCGTAATGGTCGCCGCAGTCTGCCGTAAACTGCCAGCTATAGCCAAGCAGTGATGGTACAAGCGTTATGCCTGTACGGATGCCCAAGCATTCCCGCAGCAGCCGCTTCACCTTTCGGCTTATTAGCAGCCTCCATCCGATGTAGAGAGCCGTTATGGTATAAATAATGGCAAACATCGGACCTGGCACGGCTATGCCAGATGCCCAAAGAATACAGCCTGACCCATGCAAGGCAAACAAATACGGATCAAACAGGCATAACGTATCTAAATGAAGCCATTTTTGCGAAATAGGTCTAGCGCATTGCACCCCAAAGGAATTGAACAAATCCAGCAGAATATGAAAACAGACCGCTGCGAACATCCAGCCTACAACTTGCCAGGCCAGCTCCGGCACGCCATAAAGCCACGCAATTGGCCACCCTAGCAACGACCAAACGGCGGGTGCAGGCAACGAATGCGTAATACCGCGATGATGGCGAACATAGGCCGCTTGGCTTTTTAAGCGCATCACCGTATCAAAATCCGGTGCATGGCTGCCGAGCAGCGTCGCCGTCCCTACGGCAAGCATTGCAGCTGGCTGCGCAGCCAGCGCAGGGTCAAGCATCGCGAGTCCCCCTAGTGTTGCGCCGAACAATAAATGGCTTGCTGTATCCATAACGAATCAGCCTCCCGATGTGTAAACTGCTGTTCACAGCCATCATAAGGGGCTATTGTCAACGCATTATTTTCAGCATATGTTGATTTCGTAAGGGGTACCCGTGGCTGTCGTATATTAGGCTGAGCAGAAGCAGTAAATGACTAGCAGTCGCTGCGCCGTGCTATTTTAGCATGAAACAGATCATAGGCCGCTTCCGACTGCGGAAAAATACGCTGAGCCTCTTCCTCCAGCATCGGCATATCCTCAAGCATAAAGCGCGAGCTGAAATGCGTCATAATAAGCTGCCGCACCCCAGCATCCTTCGCAGCCTGCGCCGCTTCAACCGTCGTCGAATGGCCGTATTCATGCGCCTTTTCTTCCTGTCCTGCCGCAAACGTCGCTTCGTGAACGAGCAAATCTGCATTTTCGGCAAGCCGGGCCATGTTGGCACATGGGCTGGTATCGCCAGCAATCGCAATAATTCTGCCTTTCAATGGAGCTCCAGCTACATCAGCAGCACGCACCGTCGTGCCGTCCGGCAGTTCTACATCCTCTCCCTGCTTGAGCTTGCCATATAGCGGCCCTGACGGAACACCAAGCGCTTTCAAGCGCTCTGTATTAAGCTTGCCTGGACAATCGCGCTCCAGCAGGCGATAGCCATAACAGGGCAAGCGATGATCTAATGACCACGCCTCCACAATGAATCGCTCATCCTCAAAAATAACGCCATCCCTATGGATCTCGGTTATGATAAGCTCGTAATCCACATGGGTTCCGCTCAGCCGCAGCGCAGTTCGCACCATCTCTTCAATGCCCACAGGACCAAACAAATGGAGCGGGCCTTTGCCCCCGGAATAAGACCTTGTGCTAAGCAGTCCCGGAATGCCAAAGGTGTGATCACCATGCAGATGCGTAATGAATAACGCATTCAGCTTGCCCATTTTCAGCGGAGATCGCATCATCTGATGCTGAGTGCCTTCGCCTGCATCAAACATCCATAGCCCGCCTTCTGGCTCTGGCAGCCGCAGCGCGATCGACGTCACATTTCGTTCTTTCGACGGCCTTCCCGCACCTGTTCCAAGAAACCAAATTTCCATGCTCCTACCGCCCCCTGTTCAAAAATAGGATAAAGCCTCCGCCAATCGTTAAAAACGATTTTACGGAGGCTCTCCCTGCTATTCATGCTGTTATTTATGCGCCTAACGCTCAACCTTTTCAACGTTAAAATATTGCGCTTCCGGATGTGAAAATACCATCGCTGATACCGATGCTTCCGGCTCCATCATAAAGCCTTCTGTCAGCTCAACCCCAATATCCTCCGGCTTCATCAGCTCGAACAATGGGCCTTGATCTTCCAAATCTGGACATGCTGGATAGCCAAACGATACGCGAATCCCTTGATAACGGGCGCCATGACGCTGCTTCATCGTCATCGTATGCGGATCTGGATAGCCCCAAATATCCCGCATCATATGGTGAACGCGCTCAGCAAGACCTTCCGCCACTTCCAAGGCCACCGATTGCAGGGCATGCGAACGCAAGTAGTCGCCTTGATCCTTCCATTGCCCCGCCAATTCGCGAATGCCTTCTCCAGCCGTAACGACGAGGAAGCCGACATAATCCATAATGCCGCTATCTACTGGCTTTAGAAAATCCGCCAAGCAAAGGAACGGCTCTACCTGCTGACGCGGGAAGGTGAAGCGTTTGATTTCCTTCGTATGATCGTTCGCGTCGTAAATAATAATATCGTTGCCTGACGACTGCGCCGGGAAGAAGCGATACATGCCGTGCGCCTTCAAAATTCCATTCGTCGTTCCTTCTTGCAAAATGCCGTCAACCGTTTCTTTGAGATGAACCGCCTTCTCATTTTTTTCCTTCAGCAGGTTTTCCACATTGCCCTTCAGCCCTAGATGATGACCGAGCAGCATTTGCATATTAATATAAGGAATAATATGCGGCAGCGGAACATCGCGCAAAATATGGCGATCCAAATCAGGCGGAATGTACACAGGCGCGTCTACAGAAATTTTGGAGCGCTCAATCCGGGTAAGCTTAGGCAGCTCTTTACTTTGAACCTCTTCTTCGCCGCCCGATGCTTTGTATTCGGCCATTTCATCTTCCATCCGTTGACGGTGATCCTTATCCATCAGCTTATTGGCAATATCAAGCCCGTCCATTGCATCCTTGGCGTACAGCACCAAACCGTCATACTCTGGGCCAATTCGCGTTTTCGTAAATTTTCGGGTCAACGCCGCACCACCGACCAGAATCGGTGCGTCAATGCCCGCACTGCGCATATCCTGAGCCGTAACGACCATCTGCTGCGCCGATTTGACGAGCAGGCCAGATAGCCCAATCGCATCCGCCTTCTCATTACGGTATGCTTCTATAAGCTTCTCAGGCGGCACTTTAATGCCGAGATTTATAATTTTGTAGCCGTTGTTGGACAAAATAATCTCAACGAGGTTTTTGCCGATGTCATGCACATCGCCTTTTACCGTCGCCAATATAATTTTCCCCTTTACGGATGATTCATCCTTCTCCATAAACTGCTCCAAATGAGCAACCGAAGCTTTCATAACCTCTGCGCTTTGCAGCACCTCTGCCACAATCAGCTCATTGTTATTAAACAGTCTGCCGACCTCTTCCATCCCCCGCATGAGCGGTCCATTAATGACCTCCAGCGCCGTATATTTGGCAAGCGCCAAATCCAGATCAGGGATTAGCCCTTCCTTCGTGCCTTCTACCACATATGAAGCAAGTCTTTCCTCCAGCGTCAGGTTGGAGATTTTCTCCTTCTTGACAACCTTCTTCTCACGAAAGGCTGCAACGAAAGCCGCAAGCGTCTCATCGTTTGTATTAAAAATCAATTCCTCCGCCAGCCTGCGCTCCTCTTCTGGAATCGAGGCGTACCGCTCTAGCTTCTCGGTGTTCACAATCGCATAATCGAGTCCCGCTTTTGTACAGTGGTACAAATAAACCGAGTTCAGCACCTCGCGGCCCGCATCCGGCAAGCCGAATGAAATGTTGCTGAGACCAAGAATCGTTTTGGCAAGCGGATATTTTTCTTTAATTAGCTTGATGCCCTCAATCGTCTCCACTGCAGAGCCAATATATTGCGGGTCACCAGAGCCAACCGGGAACATATTCGGGTCAAAAATAATATCCTCCGGGTTCATGCCATACTTATCCACCAGCAAACGGTAGGAGCGCTCAGCCACTTCAAGCTTCGCTTCACGGCTAACCGCTTGACCCCGCTCATCAATTAAAATCATAACGACTGCGGCGCCATATTGATGGATAAGGGGAAGAATTTTTTCGAATTTCGCTTCGCCATCCTCCAAATTGATGGAGTTAATGATCGCTTTGCCTTGTGAATATTTAAGGCCAAGCTCGATAATATGATCGTAAGTCGAATCAAGCATGAGCGGTACTTTTATCTTCTTGACGACTTCCGGTATAAAATGATGAACAGCATATGCTTCATCAATATCTGTATCCTGTAGGTTAATGTCAATAACGTGGGCTCCGCCTTTTACTTGCGCTCTGGCAATTTCCGAAGCTTCGTCAAACTTCTCTTCTTTAATGAGTCGCTTGAACTTCCGTGAACCGGAAATGTTCGTACGCTCTCCAATCATAATCGGCCGATTTTCAGGCTCAATGTATACGGTATCAATGCCGGATACAGCTGCAGGATGCTCGCCATATTGCGTACGCGGCGGATATTTTGACATCGTCTCGACAAGTGCGCGGATATGGTCCGGCGTCGTTCCGCAGCAGCCGCCAGCAATGTTCAGCCAGCCTTGCTCGGCAAAAGCAGACATTTTTTTCGCCAGTGATTCCGGGGACTCATGATAATTCCCGTTCTCATCCGGCAAGCCTGCATTCGGATAACAGCTGATTGCCGAATTGGCAATTTCGCTTAGGGTACGAATATGGTCTCGCATAAACTCAGGACCTGTCGCACAGTTCAGGCCCATGGATATTGGCTTCAAATGCTCAAGCGAAATATAGAAGGATTCAATGCTTTGACCGGCCAGCGTCGTTCCCATAGGCTCAATCGTTCCCGAAATCATAATCGGAAGCTCTCGTCCCATCGTCTTAAATGCATTGCGAATGCCAATGCTGCCCGCTTTTACATTAAGCGTATCCTGGGATGTTTCCAGCAGCAAAGCATCCACATCCGCTTCCATAAGTGCAATCACTTGCTCGTAATAGCTGTCTACTAGTTCATCAAAAGTAACCCCGCCCGTTACAGAAAGCGTCTTCGTCGTCGGTCCAAGCGCTCCTGCTACATATCGAGGATGCTCAGGTGTCGAATATTTATCTGCCGCTTCACGGGCAATTTTTGCCGCAGCTAAGTTGATCTCGCGCGCCTTTTCAGGTATATCGTATTCAGCCAGCACGACGCTCGTCGCTCCGAACGTATTCGTTTCCAAAATGTCTGTGCCTGCCTCTAAATATTGTTCATGTATAGTCCGTATGACATCAGGACGCGTCAGCACGAGTATTTCATTACAGCCATCCATATCCTCGCCGCCAAAATCATCCTCGGTAAGATCAGCCTGCTGAATCATCGTTCCCATTGCGCCGTCCAAAATTAATATCCGCTTTTGCATCATTTCTTGTATGGTTGGTTTCGACAATTTCCTGCACCCTTCCTGTGAAAATCACTAAAATTCAGTTTAACAGAATCGTCGCAATGTGAAAAGCAATTGCAATCGACAATCAACTGATTTTGCATTATAATCAGTATATATTTAATATAACATTTAATTTCAATAGGAAAAGAGGGAATTGTGATGGCTGAGATTAGAATTCGCAATACTGAGGAAAGAATATCGGGCGAGCAAAATGTTCGCGCATTTTTAGAAAGCCAAGAAGTCCTTTACGAACACTGGGATGCTAGCAAGCTGCCAGGCCATCTGCAAAATAAATTTGTATTATCCGATGAAGAGAAGGCAGAAATTCTCGCTACTTACGATGTTGAAATTCGTGAGCTTGCCGAGCGTCGCGGTTACAAAACATGGGATATCGTTGCCCTTTCGGACGCCACTCCAGGTCTTGATGAAATTCTGAAGCGTTTCGAGCAAGTGCACACGCACACTGAAGATGAAGTTCGTGCGATTACAGCCGGACGCGGCATCTTTATTATTAAAGGCAGCGAAGAGGTTGGCTATTTCGACGTTGAATTGGAGGCTGGCGACGTTATTTCCGTTCCAGAAACGATTCCTCACTTCTTTACCTTGATGGACAATCGTCAAATCGTTGCGGTTCGCCTGTTTATAGAAACAGAAGGCTGGATTGCACACCCGTTTGAAGACCCTGCTTTCATCAAAGCTTAATCATTTTATAATTGACTTTCATCATTAAACACGAAGAAGCCCCTTGACCCATTTCACACAATGGACCAAGGGGCTTCTTCTTATACTTATGCAGCAGCAATGGCGCAAGTATACGCGATTATGCCAACAGCGGAAGCAGTTCTTCTAAATGCTTAATTTCATATGTAGGCACAATTTCATCCGAGCGAACAACTCCATGGCGATTAATCCATACCGAATCCATTCCAATCGTATTTGCACCAAGAATATCCGTAGTCAATTTGTCCCCAACCATAACGCCCTGCTCCGGCTCAATACCCAGGCTCTCCAGTGCATGGCGGAAAATCGAAGCTGCTGGCTTGCCTTCTCCGAAAGCACCAGAAATAATGATATGATCAAAATAAGGGGCAAGCTGTGGAACGCCTGTAAGCTTCTCCTGCTGCAAATCTGGAGAACCGTTCGTCAGCAGCAGCAGCTTGTATTTACCCTTTAACGCATCTAGCAGCCGGAACGTTTCATCATAAACGATTGGGCGCGCCCTGCGCTCTGCCGGAAACTGCTCCGCCAATTTGGCACCAAGCTCTTGATCGTCAACGCCAAGTGCTTTAAGCCCTCTCGTCCATGCTTCACGACGGTAAGTTGGTGCAAGCTGCTCCAGCTTTCTAAACTCTTCCTGCTCTCCCTCACGGAAGTTAGCCCATAGGCCTTCAAAAGGATTAATTCCGATCATTTTCGTGAAAGGGAACGTTTCATACGATTCATATAGGCTGCGAGCCTCCTTGCGGACAGCTTCCTCCAGCTCTATCGCATCTACGCCCGCTGCTTCCGCACCTGCTTGACAGGTCGCATCAAATGCTTCTTGCACACTACGGTCATCCCATAGCAGCGTGTCATCCAAATCAAATAATACCGCTAGCTTTGCCATTGTTCACAGACTCTCCTGCTCGATTTATTTTTGTTCGTACGTTATACCGTTTTCTTTGGCAAACTGCTCTAATTTCGCGCTAATTTCATCCGTTGGATACCGATGAAATACTCGTGAAAATGCCCATGTCGACCCTTTTTGCGGTTCAATCGACACATAGCCAGGCTGTACGCGAATCGTCTTGATCGCTTCTGCACCTAGACGCTTGTCACCGGTTAGCTTGCGAGTTTGAACATAGTTTTTTCCGATTGTAATATACGGGCGCCGCAAAAAAAACACAATTGCCAGAAATACGTAACAGCCAATCGTCACACCCAGCAAGGTGTCGAACTTAAATTGCGGGTCCATTTGTGCAAGAATAACGTACATGGCAATAAACAGCAGGAGCAAAATCGGCGCAATATAGCTGCGACCAACAAAACGATCTGACTGGGGTCCAGCAGGCTTGAAGCTCGGACCGCCTTGCTTTTTGCGGTTTTTGTTAATTTGATTCGTATTTCGGCGCACTTTGCGCTCCCATGTACGTGACAAAATCGTTCCTCCTCATATTGCCGCGGCACAAAATCAAGCTTCATCTATCTCGCTTGACAAGCGATGCAGACTAACACTGTTATCTATAGCTTTCGTTGCACTCTGTTAAAACGGGCGTTTGAATTTTGCAATAAAACGATTCGGATAGTCTTCGGCAAGCGCACTGACCTCGTCCAGACGATTCCACACCTCTTCTGGCATCGACCAACCGACAGCTCCCATATTATCCTCATATTGTGCAAGCGTACTGGCTCCAAAAATTGGGGACGTAATACCTTCCCTCTGCAACAGCCAATTTAATGAAACTTGAGCAGGTGTTTTATCAAGCTCCTTGGCAGCTGCTGCTACAGCATCCAAAACAGCAAAATTGTGCTCAGTTGCCCGATTTGCCCAAGCGCTTTCGCCTATTTTGCTAGTCAATCTGCCCTCTGTCGGCTCAGTGCGATCATACCTGCCTGTCAGAAAACCGCCACCAAGCGGAGCCCACGGTATAACACCTACGTTTTCTTCCAGACAAAGCGACATCATTTCGCGATCCATCTGACGGCTGACAAGGCTATACTGAGGCTGCAAGGAAACAAAGCGAACATAACGATTAGCATCGCTCCAAGCCAAGGATTTCATAAGCTGCCACGCAAAAAAGTTGGAACAGCCAATGTAACGCACCTTGCCTGCTGTGACAAGATCATCGAGCGTCCGCAGCGTCTCTTCAATCGGAGTAGCATGGTCCCATACATGAACCTGATACAAGTCAATATAGTCGGTTTGCAGTCGCTTAAGGCTCGCTTCAACGCCGTCCATAATATGCTTGCGGGATAAGCCTACTCCATTAATATCAGGCGAAGTTGTCATTCTAACTTTCGTCGCAACGACCATCTCCGAGCGCCGCCCTTTAATCGCTTTCCCAACAATCTCTTCAGAGCGTCCACTTACATAAACGTTAGCCGTATCTAAAAAATTACCGCCTCGCTCCACAAAACGATTGATCATTTCAAGCGAATCCTGCTCATTCGTTGTATTTCCAAACGTCATTGTTCCTAAACAAAGTTCAGAAACAGCCAGTCCACTACGTCCAAGCAATTGGTATTTCATAAATAAAGCCCGCCTCTCCCATTAAAATGATTAATGCTGTGGCTTCTCGTCTTCCGCTTCATTCTCTTCATCTTCTACAAACTTAATCGTATCAAGCTGCTGACGAAAATTACTTTTAAACTGCTCCATATATTTACTGCGCAGCTCAGCCCGTTCCGTCAGTTCTTCGGGCGTCAAACCGACTGTTTTATTTTTACGGGATAATTCATTAATTCTTGCAATAAGCTCTTCCATTCGTTGCTCACCTCACTTGCTGTACTTTTCCCAAACTCTTTCTACTTTGACATTACTAATGCGCTGTTGTCAAGGTGAAAAGGCTGTCGCCGTCCTGTGGCGGCGCAGCACGTTTCAGTCCGAGAAATATAGAGAAAGGATGAAAAAGTCATATCATTTCCTATATTTCAAGAAAACGAGCCTACAATTAAATACAGAATAGATCGTACAACGATAATACTATCATTGTTCCGATCTATTCTGTATTTAGATAGCCTATTGGCACTTCCTGAGCCCCAAAGTTCAACTATAGGATAGCTATAAAGCAGAATCCTTGCAATACACTTCTAAATCACAGTAGTTTGCTGCTAAACGCCACTAGGATGAAGGGATAACTAGCTTCTGCCCCGGCCATATATCCGGCGACGACAGTTGGTTCCGCTCCCGTATTTGAAAGACGGACCAGCGTATATCGTCAGAACTGTCCGAAAATTTACGGGCAATCCCCCATAATGTATCGCCTTGTGCAACTACTACCGTCTGCTCTCCAGCAGCTGCTGGTGCAACATGATTCACTGAAGCCTCTGTACGCATTAGTAAAAAACCAGAAAACAATACAATAAACAGGGCTAGACACACTGCCAGCTTCAAAGCATAGCTGCTAATTGCACCCATGTTGATTTGCGACTTCATCTTTACCACTTTAACAGGCGCTTTCTCTTTAAAAATAGATGAATAGGATTCTGGATAAATGATCATTGCGCTCACTCCCAAACGTTTGTTCTGTTTTGATATTAACACGAACATTTGTTTGTGGTCAACAGGCAATGCGAACTTTTGTTTTTAAGAACTTATGTTTGTACGAACGACGGTTCCATGTTATAATTTGAGAAATAAATACTCATACAAAAATCATGTCGCACTCACCTTAGAGTGCATGAACTGGAGTGATCGTGTTGTCTAAAGCTTCCAATCGCCAGCAGTCGATTCTGGAATTTATAAAGAACGAAGTTCGCGAGAAGGGTTATCCGCCTTCCGTACGTGAAATTGGAGAAGCAGTTGGACTTGCTTCAAGTTCAACCGTACATGGTCATCTGGATCGTCTAGAGAAGAAAGGACTTATCCGCCGTGATCCAACTAAGCCTCGTGCTATCGAAATTTTAGATCAGGAAGATGTTGACGGAATTATCCGTCCTGCCGTTACTCACGTGCCGATCGTCGGTAAAGTTACTGCAGGCGTGCCGATTACCGCTACCGAGAATATTGAGGAATATTTTCCAATCTCTTCTCATTATGTAGGCGATGATGATGTATTCATTCTTAATGTCATTGGCGAGAGCATGATTGAAGCAGGCATACATAACGGCGACTACGTTATTGTGCGCCAGCAGCAAACCGCTACTAACGGTGATATTGTGGTCGCTATGACTGAGCATGATGAAGCAACAGTCAAAACCTTTTACCGCGAGAAGGATCATATCCGTCTTCAACCTGAGAATGTAACAATGGAACCTATTCGCCTGAAAAATGTTACGATTTTAGGAAAAGTCATTGGCTTGTTCCGGGATTTCCACTAATCGTTGATTTTCTTACTCTTCATACATGAAGAAAGCTGCATCCTTGCCCATTAATAAAGTGGGTTGAATGCAGCTTTTTATTTTGTCAGTTGATTGTCTTGTTCTCTAAACCCCTTTTTAGACTGTTTCGGAATGCCGATACTTCGGATAGCTTGAACAACTAGCTATGTCCCACTACAACTAGAACAGCCCTGAAATTATCTTTTGCTTGTGCCACCGTCACTTTGTATCCTTGTGATTATAGAAGCTGTAAAAATACTTCTCAAACTGTCGCCTCGTCAACTTAATTATTTTTTGCACACTATCTAACTTGCTCCTAGAATAAGAGGCAATACAAATTCTTATACCAGATTGATTTCCTTTTATTCCTTATATGTTTCACCACGACTCAATCACTTTTTTAATCATTATTTTCCTTATATAAATAATATAATCGGGTTTAATATCTATTATTTGAAAAAGTCGATAAAAAAACGAAACAAAGCGCTACTGATGTAGATATCAGTAGCGCTTTGTTTCGACCCTTCCAACTTTTCAAAGTCAGTTATTGGACGTAATCTATTGTTGTATCAATCATTCTCTTGTAAAATTATGATCGAATTCAGCGGGGATATGTACAATCATGCTGTTTTCATCAATATTGTGAAGTGCATTTTCCCCGCTGTCTGAAAAACGATCATTTCTGTTTTAATATCTCTGTCTCTATAATGATATTCGTTTCCCTCTGCTTTACATTTTCAATATAACACAGAAGAAATCATCGTTATGTCGATTTTTGTCGAATGTCATTCACATTTCCATACTAGTATGGAAATTTATTGACATTACAAAAAAAGCACTGTATAATACCTTTTTTTGTATAAAGGACTGTTTCACTAACCTATAGGCATCAGTCCTTTGTAATTAAATGCTCCACCAAATGAAGTTTACGACCAATTACATTTGCAGTTACACCACCATCAAAAAAAGCCGTGTTCCCAAACCTTTCGACCTTCACATAATTGATGTGGTCGATATTAACAAGAATATTGCTATCCAGTGATTTAAATCCAAGAGGGATAAATATTTGCTTGCAGGCATCAAGCGTTAATATAACTGTAAAAATTCCTTTTACTGTATAGAAACGCGGAACGACATAGTTTTTCTTTGGCTTGAAGACATCAATCAGCATGACTTCGGATAAAATGAAAGTATCAAATTGTTCCCCATCAATAACATCTCCGTATACCCGCTGACCTAAAATCTCTGTTGACATGTCCATAGATCTCACGCTACTTCAATTCCTTCGGTACCGACTGGATCCCAAGGAAAATCTTTCTCTTTTTTCCTTCTGCTGATTTTTCTGCTTGTTTAAATAGAATTTCCGAGAATTTACGAGCAAGTTTCTGTTTCATTCCCCTTTTCACCTCCTATCTGTTGAACAATAACGAAGATCATATGTATAAAAAAAGCAAGCACAATTACATCTGATTTAAGATATATGTTTGATATTAAAAGCAGTAAAGAGATACCCTTCTCCCTCCGAAAAACAATTAATAACATTCCGCTTATTATGGTTAATGTTATTACTGTTACATCGTTCAAAACAATATGTGGGATTATTGAAAGTAGCAATGTAGAAACGGCGAAACATATGGTTAATGATGAAAAATGAAAACCTCCTATATCACGCCTAAAAACGCAAAAAGCAAGCATACCTATTATGGTCTCGATGAAGGCCTCGGTCATCCATCCTATAACTAAAGTCAGCACTACTATCGCCGTTGGATTTAACCAATATCCTAATTGATAGGCCATTACATCGACAGATACATTGCCCTGCGGATCAGCCTTTTTTATAGAAAGCGCTATTCGTCTGGATAAATATTCAATCATCTTCCCGATCCCTTCTACTCGATAAATAGTATAGTACGATTAAGACTAGCAACACCATTGGATATATAAACATGATTACATCGAAATAAAGAGTTATGTACAATGCAACAGTAATAGTGACAGCAATTCCAATTGAAGTAATAATAATTAACCTATTCGTTCCACTGAAAAACTTCTCTCTTATGTCAAAATCATGCGGTGGAATTACAATGAACGCAAAACCAAAGTTAAAGAGCTTAAAAACGGCACCTATAATCAATGCAACCGAGTTAGTTATAACTTGTATAAATTCGATTCCCGGGACACCTGACTCAGCTGCAACGGTTTCATTAACGCCGAACAGCGTTGCAACATAGTAAACAGGTAACTGCAAAGCGACAAAGACACCAAAACCTGTCGAGACCATTATCCATGAATAAAAAACTTTCACCTTCAACAAGAACCTGTTGAATAGAAGGAAAATCACAATCTGCGCCATCATATCCAGAACAGGAGATATATCAAGCACAACCCTAAATAAATAAGATGAGCATGAGCTTAAAGCGCATAAGAGCGCAATTATATATTTGTGATCCCATAAACTCTGCCTAAAAATTTTAAACATCAACACAACGACAGCTAGAGCATCAAACATGCTTAACATCAAAAAAGTTATAGTATTCAGAACGCCACCGTCTTTGATAGTATTTTTTATGAAGAAAAACTTTATTATAGTTGATGATTTCATCATTACATGATGATGTACATATTGGCAATAAAAATTTTTGACGCTAAATGAATAACCCTTTTAAACACCCGACCTGAAAATCAAAACAAACTCAGCCTACCATAAAAAAATCCCTCAACGCTTACAGCGCCAAGGAATTCCACCTTATTCCACCTTTAGAACAAAGTCAAATATTGATCTCTTTCCCATTGGTGAACTTGCGTTTTATTTAGGTACTATACGCCTTTACTAGATTATATCAGGCGTTTATGTGCTAATTCAGTATAATAAAGTTCTATACAAGTCATATAAGCTCATACTTAATCACAAGTCGGGGGGGCATTTGGGGGGCAACATATAATCAACTCAATAATCCATTAATCTATAATTATCCTAGATATTACATTCGGAGTTGCCACATTCACCACTATAGGTGGTACGATCTTTTTTCAATAAGGGATAGTTGGCCAGACAGAATTTGAACGCTAAATGAATAGAGGGGAATGCAAACAAAATGTAATTTAAATACCGATAATAGAAGTATTATGAATACTAAAGGGGTAAAAGCATGCCTAATCAATTTGATTTTGTATCATTGAAAAAACTGTTAATTCAACATGGCGAAAAAACGATTCAAACCTTTGCGAAAACACCACATAATATAGATGTTTACGCCTTTGTACTGGATGCTCAAGCGACGTACGGTACTGTAAACTTCAAGTGGAACACCTTAGAAGGGTTTGCATTGACGCGCACGTTTGAATATTATCAACATTACTCCAATGATAAATTGTACGGCTTATGTGGTCTCAAATACAGCGTTGGAGATTTTCGCTATGAAGACCCGAGAAACCTCAATCTCGACGAATGGGGTATGAAGTACAGAGAGGATTTAGATGCGTTGTGGGAGACAGATGAAGAGCAGGCGGATGAAGTCGTTGCCGGATTCATGGCAGTTTTAGTCGAAGTGGTTAAGGAACTTACACCTGCTTTGGAGCATCTTAATCTTACTGACGATTTTATTGCCTACGCAGTAGACCATGATGAGGACGAGATGAAGTTCCTCGTAGAGACCGTATCCGCTGCTCAGATGGACAAAGCCTTTCCAGAGTTAAAGGCCTATGAGTCTTATAAAGCAAGGGTCTACATGCTTAGTCCTATCGAGCAGGCGTCGTTTTGGTACCAAGCACTTGCTGATTTTGAGCAAGGCCGCGAAAGCGAAGCAGTTGTACAACTACAAAGCCTATCACGATCTTCACATGATGTTCAAGACGAACTAGTAAAGTTAGGAGAGATTTCAATACCACTACTCCTTACTGGCCTTGAACTGGCATTGGGCCACCTTCAAGGATCAATAGATATGAACGAATGGACGTTCCAGAAAACAATCCTCGACATCGGTATAGCAGGAGAGAATGAAATTAACCGCCTGCAGGCGATTTATAACCGTCAAGCATTGGAGCACCCTGAGGACCATAGAACCAAAAACACCTTGCGGGTGCTTAACAGTATCGATCCACAACGTTTCCCAGACAATTAAAACATTTAAAGAAGCAGACTCAGCACCACTTACCTCGCGCTTCTGCGCGAACCGAAATTATGGTAACTTAGTCGGAATTTATAAAATAAGTTTTTAGAGTTACCTTAGAAATTGAAACAGCGACAGCATAGGACGAGACAATAAAGTCCTAGACTGTCGCTATTTTTGAGCTAACGGGAAACGTTAATTGTATTCTTGTTCATACTCATCAATGTTAAGAGATAGTATTTTATTGGAAAATACACACTCAAATTATATTGAGTTTAAAGGTATCCTTTTATTAGATATTCATGAGAGTTTTTAACGTTTCCTACATCTCTTGATACAGGATACATATTCATTAGCTCTGCTGAATAAGGCTTAAGGAAGCTTAAAACATCTTCAGTTGCTTCTATGTATGGCTCCTGGTACTTTTGTGAATGTAGTTTATCCACCATCTGTCGAATCGACGGGAATGACTTTGCCTGCTCCACAAGGGACAGTTAATGCTGATGGGGTCGTTAACTCCTACAATTGATAGGATTGGCGTTGTTGTGACTGGTGATGTTGCCGTTTGATTTCCAAAAGTTAATGGGAATTTTAAGTTCAAAGGGTATTGTAAAAAAAAGGGAATTAGAGCAAAGAAAACGGCCCTGATGGAAAGGCAAAATTAGATACACATCATACAAATTACGGAAAACAATAAATTCATCCAAAAGTGCCTCATAGACATGATTATGATTGGACGAAACCAACACCTAGATCGGGTTGGTATAGTATAAGTACAAATATAATTCCTACTAAGGACTAAGGAGGAACTACCCATGTATTCTTATATAGATTTTTCAGAAGATATTGCTGCAGGACATGAAATTATGTTTACTTATAGAGATAAAGAATACTCAATTTCTATATCCCAAGGAGGATGGTACTTCACAAAAGTAGAGGATTACGAAAATGCCATTAGATATGAATCAGCAGATGAACTTTTAATTCAAGTTAGAATTGCTAATAAAACGTTAGAAGAAGTATTTAATTCAGGAAATCTATCGGATTTTTCTATTAATTAGCTTAGTAAAATCCAAAATGATTATTTTCAATATGAGCCCCTACTAATCTAGTTGGCAGACTAATTCAACAACTAGAATTATATAAAAAGCCCACAAAAAGAAAAAATCCCTCAGCGCTTACAGCGCCAAGGGATTTTACCTTTAGTACAACGTCAAATATTGATCTCTTTCCCACTGGTGAACTTGCGTTTTATACATATCCCACTCAATTTCTTTCAGCTCGTAGAAGTGAGCCAGAGCGTGCTCGCCGAGCGCGCTGCATACAACATCGCTGCGAAGCAGCTCATCGAGCGCCTCCTTAAGATCAACCGGCAAGCTTGGCACACCGGACTCAATGCGCTCTTCCTCAGTCATAATGTAGATGTTGCGGTCTGTTGGAGCTGGAAGAGTCGTTTTGTTCTTGATGCCATCCAGACCAGCTTTCAGCATAACGGCAAGTGCCAAATATGGGTTAGCTGCTGGGTCTGGGTTACGCACTTCAACGCGCGTGCTCAGTCCTCTTGAAGCTGGAATACGAATCATTGGCGAACGGTTGCTTGCAGACCATGCTACATAGCAAGGTGCTTCATAGCCCGGTACAAGACGCTTATACGAGTTGATTGTCGGATTCGTAATAGCAGCCATTGCGCGAGCGTGCTCCAAAATACCTGCCATATAATAACGAGCGGTTGCGCTAAGACCTAGCTTATCGCTCTCATCATAAAATACGTTGGTGCTGCCTTGAAACAGCGATTGGTGACAGTGCATGCCCGATCCGTTTACACCGAACAGCGGCTTCGGCATAAATGTAGCGTGCAAGCCATGCTCTCTCGCAATCGTTTTAACAACGAGCTTGAACGTTTGAATTTGGTCAGCGGCTTTAATCGCATCTGCATATTTAAAATCAATTTCATGCTGGCCTGGAGCAACCTCGTGGTGAGATGCTTCGATTTCAAAGCCCATTTCTTCAAGCGTCAGCACGATTTCGCGGCGACAGTTTTCACCCAGATCCATTGGCGCAAGGTCAAAATATCCGCCTTGGTCATTCAGCTCCATTGTAGGCTCGCCACGCTCATCGGTTTTGAATAGGAAAAATTCCGGTTCTGGTCCGACATTCATCGCCGTATAACCCATTTCCTCCGCTTCCTTCAACGCACGTTTCAGAATACCACGCGGGTCCCCTGCGAACGGTGTGCCGTCAGGCATATAAATATCACAGATCAGACGGGCTACGCGGTCTTGAGCAACCCATGGGAATACAACCCATGTATCTAAATCAGGGTAAAGGTACATATCTGATTCTTCAATACGCACATAACCTTCGATGGAAGAACCGTCAAACATCATTTTATTATCAAGCGCTTTATCCAACTGACTCATTGGAATTTCAACGTTTTTAATCGTTCCCAGCAAATCTGTAAATTGAAGGCGGATGAATCTTACGTTTTGTTCCTCTGCAATTCTCTTGATATCCTCTTTAGTATAGCTCACTAAAAGTCATCTCCCTTGTTTGCTTGATTATAATCGTACGATTGCATCTTAGCGCTTGTGCAAGAAACGCGATAGCTGACCCTGTATAAGAGAGGCCTGACCCGGCCGTTTCTCCAATAACTGCTGCTTGAGCATGCGATGAAGCTGGGCATCAGACAGCTCCTTGCGCGTAACCTCCGATTGCTCACTAACAATAGTCGCATCATCGGATTCTTTGGAAACCGGATTCATAACCTGCTTGATCCCGGCAATATTAACACCCTTCTCAATCAACGATTTAATTTCCAGCAGCCGCTCTACATCATTAAACGAAAAAAGCCGTTGGTTCCCAGCCGTCCTCGCCGGTACAATCAGCTCATGCTGCTCGTAGTAGCGGATTTGGCGAGCTGTTAAATCAGTTAGCTTCATTACAATGCCTATTGGAAATAAGGCCATATTTCTACGTATCTCGTCAGCCATATCACATCAACCTTCCAGTCGCTCATTTACATCTATTTTAACGCCCTACCAAGGAAGTGTCAAGTTGTGTGAGGTTTAATTACAATTAATCCTGCAACGACGAGACGCTGCAATGCCGTCAAAATACCGTATTTAGCATGGGCAAACGTAAGCCCACCCTGCATGTAAGCGATATAAGGCTCGCGAATAGGTGCATCGGCAGATAACTCAAGGCTTCCGCCTTGAATAAACGTTCCTGCCGCCATTATGACAGGATGTTCATAACCGGGCATGTCCCATGGCTCTGGTGTTACATGGGAGTCAACTGCCGCTGCCTGCTGAATCCCCTGTACAAAAGCAATTAGATGCTCCGCGCTGCCAAATTTGACAGCTTGAATTAAATCCGTGCGCGGCGTATCCCAGTGAGGCTGCGTATCAAATCCAAGCTGCGTGAATAATGCAGAAGCGAGCACGCTGCCTTTAACTGCTTGTCCAACTAAGTGAGGGGCCAGAAACAGCCCTTGGTAAATTGAACGAAGCGTCCCCAGCATGGCGCCTACCTCGCCACCTATGCCTGGAGCAGTCAAACGGTAAGCCGCTGCCTCGACTGCTGCAGCTGTACCGGCGATGTAACCGCCAGTCGAGGCAAGACCGCCTCCAGGATTTTTGATTAACGAGCCTGCCATTATATCAACACCAACCTGGGTCGGCTCCAAAAGCTCGGTAAATTCACCATAGCAATTGTCCACAAATACCAGCACATCGGGCTTGATCTGCTTGACGCGGCTCGTTATTTCACCAATTTGCTGCACAGTAAAAGAAGCGCGCCAGCTGTAGCCGCGAGAGCGCTGAATGCCAATTACTTTAGTTTGCGCGGTAATGGCTGCTTCAATTCCCACCCAGTCAAGTTCGCCGTCCTCCAGCAAAGCCACCTCATTGTATTGGATGCCAAAATCCTGCAAGGAGCCCTTTCCATCGCCAGGCTTGCCGATAACTTTATGCAGCGTATCATAGGGCGTGCCCGTCACATACAAAAGCTCGTCTCCTGGTCTTAATACCCCAAATAAGGCGCAGCTGATCGTATGTGTTCCCGACACAAAATGAGGACGAACGAGCGCCGCCTCTGCACCAAAAATATCGGCATACACTAAGTCAAGCACTTCACGCCCACGATCATTATAGCCATAGCCAGTAGAACCGCTAAAATGATAATCGCTTACTCGATGCTTTTGAAAAGCCTCAATGACCTTCCATTGATTTCGTTCTGCAATGCGGTCAACCGCCCTCATTCGATCGCCTGCCAGCTCCTCCGCTTCCTCAGCAAGCTCCTCAAGCCGTTGCCATACCAAAGCTTCTTCATTCCCGTTCAGTCCATTTTCAACGCCGCTATTTCCATTCATTGCTGCTGTAGTCTCTCCCTTTTGTCGATCGGCTCCCAAGCATCCTTAGACGATATAAGGATGCAAACGGTGCCCATTCACTTCATAATCCTGCTTACTCAACTGAATCGTCAAACGAAGCAATTCTCCCTCTTCGCCATCCACTTCCTGCTCAATGACTTCTCCCGTACGATACGCAAGCGCAATTAAATCGCCTCTGGCGGCTGGCAGCGCAAACACAACGGTATCCCCCATTAGCTTTTCCTGAATCGTATCGCAAAGCTGCTTCAAGTCAGCTTCCTTGTATGCGTTAATGATCAGAGAATCTCCACCCGAACGAAGCGTGTAAGCTTCCTCAGGCGAGCAAAGATCAATTTTATTATAAACCGTCAGCGTAGGCTTGCCTGCCGCTCCGAGTTCGTTCAGTATGCGATCTACAACGGCCATTTGCTCATCACGCATCGGCGAGCTGCTGTCTACAACATGCAGCACTAAGTCCGCCTCGTTCACTTCCTCAAGTGTCGCGCGGAAAGCAGCAACGAGATCATGCGGGAGATTTTGAATAAAGCCAACCGTATCGGTCAAAATCACTTCTCGTCCGTTAGGCAGCTCAAGCGTGCGTGAGGTGGGGTCTAGTGTGGCGAACAGCTGATTCTCCACATATACGTCAGCGGCCGTCAGCTGACGGAGCAGCGTCGACTTACCTGCATTCGTATAGCCGACCAGCGCCACTTGAATGATGCCGGATTTCTTTCTGCGCTCCCGGTACAAATGCCGATGGCGAACCACTTCGTCCAATTGAGCTTTAAGATCAGAGATGCGCCCTCGAATGTGGCGCCGATCTGTCTCCAGCTTGGACTCGCCGGGACCGCGCGTACCAATGCCGCCTCCGAGACGAGACAGGTTTTTGCCATGTCCCGACAAACGAGGCAGCAAGTAACTGAGCTGAGCCAGCTCAACTTGTATGTTGCCCTCGCGCGTGCCTGCACGCTGGGCGAAAATATCCAAAATAAGCTGCGTACGGTCTACAATTTTCACATCCAGCATTTCTTCGAGATTACGCACCTGCGCCCCGGAAAGCTCTTGATCAAAAATAGCGGTTGTCGCACCCATTTCGTCGGCAACGAGACGAAGCTCCTCCGCTTTGCCTTTGCCGATAAACCATTTTGTATCAGGCTTTTCACGGTTTTGCGTCAAGGTTGTGAGCACTTCAACGCCTGCCGTTTCGGCAAGCTTAACCAGTTCCTCTAGCGAATGCTCCGGATCGCTGGAGCCGCGCTTTATTTGTTGTGTGACCAAGGTGACCAGTATAGCGCGATCCTGAATGTCTGTCTGTGTATCGTGCGTCTTTTCTCGCATATGTTTACCCTCTCAATCGTTCTTTGCGTCTTCCATCAAGCTTTCGGCTCCCATTTGAAGTCCTCTGGCCTGATGGTCATCAGCTCCTGCTTTGGCGGTACACCGCTTGCATAATGATTCAGCAGCCGCACCGCCTGATGACGAATCGCCTTTTCCAATAGATTTCTAACGTATCTTGCATTGCTGAAGGAAAAAATGTCATTTTGCTTCTCCGCCATTAAATGCTGCCTTAACTTAAATATGGACTGCTGCGCCAAATGATAATCACGGTCCTTGGACATTAGCTCGGAAATTTGAATTAATTGATCCACCGAATAGTCAGGAAAATCAATCTGAATCGGGAAACGCGAAGGCAAACCGGGATTCGTCAATAAAAAATGATCAATCTCGGCCGGATAACCGGCTAGAATGAGCACAAAATCATTACGCCGATCCTCCATGCACTTCACTAGCGTATCAATCGCTTCCTTGCCGAAATCCTTTTCTCCGCCTCTGGCAAGGCTGTAAGCCTCATCGACAAACAATACGCCGCCCATAGCCTTGCGAACTAAATCACGCGTTTTCTGCGCCGTGTGACCAATATATTCACCTACAAGATCTGCACGCTCTACCTCAATCAGATGACCTTTCGACAAAACCCCCATTTTCTGGAACAGCTTAGCGACGATTCGTGCAATCGTCGTTTTCCCAGTGCCGGGATTGCCTTTGAAAATCATATGATACACATGCGAGCCGCCAAAAAGACCTGCTTCCGTCCTCATGCGGCTTATATAGAGAAGGGCATAAATTTCATAAATCAGCGTCTTTACATTTTCCATCCCGACCATTGGCTCAAGATCTTTCTGTATTTCAGCAAATTGGTCGCTCGCAGGCAAAGGCTTCACCGCAGGCAGGGGCTCGCTTTCAGTCAGGGGTGGAGAGGCTGCAACAGCATACGTCTCATGGCTTCTGAGAATAACGTTAATTTGCCTTGAAGGCCTGGCTCCGCTACTAGTGCTCGATTTGACATGTCCGCTCATCTGACGCATCACCTATCCTTCACACTTGTCATTAGGAATGAGCGCAAATGCACAGGCGCTGCATTCAAGGTGAAACGGCTGTCGCCGTCATTTGACGGCGCGGCGCGTTTCAGTCCGAGAAATATAGAGAAAGGATTGGAAAATCACAGCCTTTCCTATATTCAAGCAGAAACCGCTCCCTTGCAGCAGCCTCGCTGCTTGGGCATCGTTCCGCTTTACAAGTGTATTCAGGCATAAACGGTCCTATTAACAGATTTTTTAACTATAGCTGTCATAGGGTCAGCCTAGCCAGAGCATGAGGGCATCAAGCTTCCATTTCGTGTATGCCAAAACCTCACGCCCCTCAGCATTCCACGGCTTCAACACCTGTGAAGGCGTGCCAGCAGCCTCAACCGATGTGTAGTTCAAAAATCGCGCAATTTCAAATGCTCTAGGCGCATGAAATTGATGGGTAATTATTAAAGCGCTCGCAAAACCTTCGCGCTCCATAATGATTTTGCTAAACAGCAAATTCTCATAAGTGCTTGTCGATTGATCCTCCAGCAGCAGCTTGTCCACTGGAATGCCTTTATCAACCAAATACGTCTTCATTCCCGCCGCTTCTGTGACGACCGCGCCTCCTGCATCAAGACCCCCGCTCATAATAAGCTTGTCCACCTTGCCTTGCTCATATAGCTTATAAGCAAAGTTCAGACGTTCTTTAAGCGCTGGACTCGGCACATTGTCCCAAAGCGCAGCGCCGAGTACAATACCGACCTCTGCTTTCTTGGTCTCTTTAGCAGCATCATAACTGTTAATGACCCATAACACATAACCACACCAGAAAACTCCAGCAACCGTGCACCATGCCAGCATACGAAACAAGAGCAGCCCCGGACGCTTATTCGTCCGCCGCTTGCGCCGGCTGCTCCCTGTCCTTAGCATTTGCTTCATGACTCGCTTAACTCCCCTGTTTTCTCCGCCAAGCTTTTGCGATGCTTCAAGCTTAGCGTAAAATAACGGAAACGCCCATTGCGAATATTGGAAAGCAGTCTGCCGGCTGTCTTGCGCGCCATAGCAGCCTCCTTACCAGTAACATCGCCCTGACGCAGCGCATCCTCAAGCTCATCCTCATCGAGCAGATATACTTCTCCGCTTGGCAGCACGACCACATCAAGAAACAGATCATCGAACCAGGGAACCTGTTGATCTGTTAATCCCTGAGTCTTGCAAATGTCAATGTACCACTGTACAACGCGACCCTTGTCATCAAACATCGTCGTCACAACGAAATGCTCGCCACGAGGAAAATGCTGCATCCACAAATAGCCGCGATCGGCCAGACACAGCCGATGTCCGTTATACTCTTTCCAAAGCGGCTCACGCAATTCGTGAATGCGGTAAAAGGTTACCAAGCCACGGAACTCATCATTGTCCAGCGTGATGCAAGAGTAGCTCTTGCGCAAAATGCGACGCCAGTTCGCACGGTCAGAAAATTTTCGTTTCATACGGAACGTACCTTTCCGTTGAGATAAGCCTTGAAGCAACGGCTTTCGATGGTAAAGGATAGCTTTGTAAAAAGCTTACCATAACCAGCCGCGCATCTCCACCCGACTTGAAAAATAAACCAAGCTCTGCTTTTCCCAAATTGCAAAATCGCCGCCCCGGTGACGGGACGGCGAGAGCAGAGCTATTTTTCCTCGATGATTACATTTTGAATAATAATATCTTCAAGCGGCTCATTATTGTCAACAGGCGTCTTGGCTATATCAGTCACCGTATCCATGCCGCTCACAACTTTGCCGAAAATAGAATAGTTGGGATTCTGATTCAAATTCTCAGAGCCGGAGCCTGTGCAAATGAAAAATTGGCTGCCGCCTGTATTCGGCTTGCCAGCATTGGCCATTGCAACAATACCAGGCTCATATTTAATTTCTGTGTCCAGCTCGTCGGGAATCGAATAGCCCGGTGTCCCAACGCCATTGCCTTGCGGATCACCGCCCTGAATCATAAATGATTCAATAATGCGATGAAACGTCAAACCGTCATAGAATCCATGACGCGCTAGAAAAACAAAGTTATTTACCGTTATAGGCGCTTCATTAGCGTAAAGCTTCACAGTAAAATTCCCTTTATTCGTTGTAAATACGGCGGTATACGATTTATTGAGATCCAGCTCCATCTCCGGCATGCGCTCCCAGCGCATCACCTTCTCGGCATTGCCTGCTTCCCCCGCTGTTCCTTGACTGGTCAAGCTCCCTTTCGCTCCACAGCCGGCAAGCAAAGTCATGATGAGGAGTGCCATTAGAAAAGCGCTGCATACCGTCCCCTGTTTCCTGCTCATTCCTGTAACCAGCTCCTTACGTATTGCCGCTTGCTACCCGGCTTCGTTAGTCGTTCCATCCCCTTGGGCGGGATCCGGCGTCGCGTTCGCCGGATGGTCCTCGCCACCTGCATTGCCGCCATTTTGCAACCCTTCCTCTACCGGAGGGCTAGCAAGGTTATCCGTTGGCTCGGGACTTACTGTCCCTGGGTCAATGGTTTCAACCGGCGGCGTCTGTGTGCCAGGCGTCGGGGTTGGCGTCATGCCGCTGTCAGGACTGAAGGAAGGCAATTCAATACCACCTTCATCTGGATCTATGGAATCCATCGGAACGTCTGGAACATCAATAACCGTTTCTGGAATTTGTACGGTTATCGTCTCGGATTGCTTGCTGGTCAGATTATTCTCGGCATCTATCGCAACAACATAATAGTCATACGTCATGCCTGGTGCAACCGACATATCATCAACCGATGTTCCAGCAGAATCAACAAACAAGCTGAAATCCGCCTGATCCATCGCTTTGCGATAAACCTTATACGAAATGCTGCTGCTTGCTGCACCTTGCCAGGACAGAGCAACTTTCATTTGCTCTGGAACAAACACCGCATTAAAGTTCGTTACGGCACCTACATCTTTAACCGGCTCTTTCACGCCCTCTGGCTTCTTAAAGCTGGACTTCGGTATGTCTGCCATCGCCTGCTTCATTACCTTGGAGAACATGGCAGCCGACTGGGCACTGCTCTTCTTGAGCACGTGCTGCTCATCCGTTCGATCGTACCCCATCCATACAGCGGCAGTCCACTCCGGCGTGTAGCCTACAAACCAAGCGTCACGGTTTGCGCTGGAGTTAAAGCCTGGAATACCATGCTGAGTCGTACCCGTCTTGCCGGCGACGGGGCGATCTATGGCCGCACCTGTTCCTGTACCTCCAGATTGGACAACCGTCTGCAGCATTTCCGTCATATACCAAGCGCTATCCGGATTCATAACTTGCTCAGCTGACGGCGCTTTGTACGTATAGACAGCCGTATTGCTGCTCGTCGTAATTTCTCTAATCGTATGGGAATCAACGGTTTGGCCGTTATTGGCAAAAGCACTGTAAGCTGTCGCCATTTGCAGCGGTGTAACACCTTCCGTCAATCCGCCAAGCGCAATCGCAAGATTGCGATCCTGGTCGCTCAGTTTAAAACCAAGCTTTGTCGCAAATTTCACGCCATTGCTAACGCCAATTTCATTCAGCGTCCATACGGCAGGCAAGTTGCGGGAATGCTTAACCGCATCCTGCATCGTAATCGGCGTTGCGCCTCTTGAATCTTTAGGGCAATAATTGCCGAAGCAGGTTTTATCATTTTTCAGAACGGTCCATGGAAAATATTGACCGGTTTCCAGTGCAGGACCGTAAGATGTAATCGGCTTGAACGCTGATCCCGGCTGCCGCGGTAATTCCACGCGGTTCAAGCCTTTGCGTTCATAATCACGGCCGCCAGCAATAGCCTGGATAGCCCCATCCCGATGGTCGATAATGACCATTGCTCCCTGAACCTTCTTGTCGTCAACGCTTTCCTCAAAATTGGAATCGTCGGCAAATTCTTTTTCAACAACTGTTTGCGCTGTTGGATTGAGCGTCGTATAGATCCGATAACCGCCGATGCGCAGATCCGTTTCGGTCATATCCGGCATCACTCTCAATGCTTCTTCTACTGCATAGTCAACAAACGCTTTGTAAGGCTCATCCTTGCTTTGTTCTACTGAAGGAGGCGTCACATAATCAACTGCCTTCGCCTCATCCATTTCGTCCTTCGTAATGTAGCCCTGATCATACATCAACTGAAGCACAACTCCGCGGCGCACCTTGGAGCCTTCTGGATCATTAACCGGATTGTAGCGGCTTGGCGCTTTTGGCATTCCGGCAAGTGTAGCCATTTGCCATAGCTTCAAGTCCTTCAGCTCGCTGTTGAAATAATATTTTGCAGCTCCTTTGACACCGTAAACCCCTTTGCCAAAGTAAATCCGATTTAAATAAAGCGTCAATATTTCTTCCTTCGTCTTGTTGTTTTCCAAGGCAACGGCAATAGATGCTTCCGTCGCTTTCCGGAACAACGTTTTATCCGAGGATAAAAACATATTTTTAGCTAGCTGCTGGGTAATTGTACTTCCGCCCTCAACCGCACTGCGAGCGATAACGTCCTTGACGAGCGCTCGTCCAATGGCGAAAAAGTCGATGCCGGAATGCTCGTAAAAACGCTGATCCTCCGTCGCCACAAGGGCATTCATCATTTCCTTTGGAATTTCATCGTATTCGGCAATTTCACGATTTTCTCCTGCTGTTGACAATCGTGAAATTTCATCTCCGTTCGCATCATAGACGATGGATGCTTCGCCCATAACCATCATATCGGCTCTTTCCTTAAGCATTCGCTCCCCGTTCAAAATAATGAGCGAATACCCGATGATACCGCACACGATAGCAATAACTACAGTGAAAAATAACAGGAAAAACCACGTTTTCCCCGACATTCTTCTTTTTTTCTTAGGCTTTGTTTTCTTCTCAGGTTGTGTTCTTTGCCTGCGATCAGCCATTGCGACTCCCCTCCTGCGCTTCTTCCTAGAAGCTGTCTGTCTTCTTATTTATACCCCCGGAATGAAAAGGACAACCCCTGTTAAAGCGGGCTGCCCTTTCCTTCCGCTATCTAGTTAAACGCAGATCGCTATTAGAAAGTTTCACTAATGGCGTGCGCCTTACGAGTCAGAGCTGCTGTTGTCCTGCATGAGAGATACATTTCGCTGCGGAGTAAACGTCGAAATGGCATGCTTGTACACCATTTGTTGACGGCCTTCGCTGTCAATAATAATGGTGAAGTTGTCAAATGCTTTAATAACGCCCCGGATTTGGAACCCGTTCATCAGGAAGACTGTAACAGGAATGTTATCTTTACGCAATTGGTTCAAGAACGTATCTTGAATGTTGATGGATTTGTTCATTGGACGTTACCTCCGTCTACTAATGATTGATTAGAAGTATATTCAAGATGGACTTGAAACTTTCCTGCTATTATACCATGAATCCGTTGTAAATTGTTGTGAAAATTTTCCCCCATATCGATCCATTCGATATCCTTCATGTGACGAAACCATGACAATTGGCGTTTGGCAAAGCGCCGAGTGTCCCGTTTCAGCAAAGTTACCGCAGCCTCAAGCGTACAATCTCCCCGTAAAAAGGACGCCATTTCCTTATAGCCTAGTCCCTGCATAGCTACTGCATGAGGCGGAACGCCACGCGAGAGCAGCGCCTTCACTTCCTCGACCAGCCCCTGCTCCAGCATTTGGTCAATTCTCCGCTCAATCCGGCGGTACAGCTCCGCACGCTCCATCGTCAGCCCGATGATACACAATTCGTATGGAGATTCTTTTTTCTGACCCTCGAGCTGCTCTGATTGCTTGATGCCTGTTAAATGAAACACTTCAAGCGCGCGTATAACGCGCCTTTGGTCATTCGGATGCAGGCGCTCCGCAGACTTCGGATCAATGAGCGCGAGCCTCGCATGCAGCGCCTCGGCGCCGTGCGCAAGAGCGAAGCGCTCCTGCTCCTGGCGAAAGGCCTCATCAGAACCGCTCTCCGAAAATTCAAAGCCATAGCATACGGCTTCCACATAGAGACCCGTGCCGCCAACGATGAAGGGCAGCTTCCCTCTAGCAGCAATCTCTTCAATGCTGCTTCCGCAGCCCGCCTGAAAGTCTGCCACCGAATAGGGGTCATCCGGTTCGCGAATATCAATTAAATGATGCGGGATGCCCTCGCGCTCCTCCAAAGGAAGCTTCGCTGTTCCGATGTCCATGCCGCGATAAACCTGCATGGAATCGCCCGAGATGATTTCCGCCTGCCAAGCTTTGGCCAGCTCCAGGCTTAAATTGGTTTTGCCTACTGCCGTAGGACCAATCAACACGAGCAAAGGCTGCTTTTTGTATGGCGCGGTTACCCGCTTATTGTCTTGTTCTGGCAACCTCTATCACTCCATAAGCAATTTTTGAAGAATGTAAATGCCGCCGCTCAAAGCCGAGTCTTGCAAACTCTTCACTATGGCGATGCTCCTTAAGCACGACGGTTTTGCGTGCCACTCGCAGCGCTTCGGTCACTGCCTCGGCAGACAATGCATTGTGATTGACCAATTGGCGCAGCGGCTGAATCGAGCTCGACTCATGAATCGGCTGCCGGAACATCGGGTCAAAATATACGACGTCGACGCTTTGATCTGGCAGCTGCCGCAAGTAGTCCAGATGGTTCATGCTGATCATGCGAATTCTGCGCATCGCCGCATCCACATCAGCAAGCCCTGATTCATAGACGGCAAGCCCTTCACGCACCAAGGCGCATAGCACACGCTCGCTTTCAATAGCAGTAACTTGTCCAGATGTGCCTGCCGCATAAGCAAATACGAGAGAATCAGAGGCAAGACCAGCTGTACAATCTACAATTGTATCGCCTTCCTCGCAGCGGGAGAGCGTAATGAGCGGATCGGCCTCTCCCCTTCGAAGCCGCTTGACTCTCACAAAAGCCATGCTGGGGTGAAAAAATAACGGCGTATCCGTCTGTCCTTCATAATACCTGACTTCGCGATCCGTCACAACAAACAGACGAATCTCGGCCATCTCGGCGCCGATTTGCCGCAGCGTCATTCTGCCCCTCGTTTTGTAAGGAACGGACAGCTCACTTGCGATTCTTCTCGCCTTGGCTACCGTTGCCTCAGATGGACGATCAGCGGTCGTTACGATCATGACATCACCCGCTTAAACATTTTTTCAAGCTGATAGGTGGACATATGCACGACGATCGGGCGTCCATGCGGGCAGGTATACGGTTGATGGCATGCCCCAAGCCTTGAAAGCAGCGCCTCGCCCTCTTCACGCGTAAGCCTATCGTTAGCTTTAATTGATGCTTTGCACGAGCACATAATAGCAGCCTTCTCACGCAGCTTGGCAATATTAATAGATTTGCGCTCGGTCAGCAGCAAATCAGCCATCTCTTCAATAATATCCTGCTCCTCGCCATCCGGCAGCCACTGCGGATAGGCGCGCACAAGAAACGTTTGCGAGCCAAATGGCTCAAGCTCGACGCCAGCTTCGTTAAATAACGGCAGCAAGCCGCGCAGTTGCTCCGCCTCACCCGGCGTAAACTCCAGCGTAAGCGGCACTAGCAGCTGCTGGCTTGCAGCCTCGGGCATCCCGAACTTAGCGTAATAATATTCATAATTGATCCGCTCATGCGCCGCATGCTGGTCAATTAAATACAGCCCTTCCTCGGACTGCGCCACAATATACGTCCCATGCAGCTGGCCAATCCAGTGCAGCTCGGGAAAACCGGCTTCATTCGCAGCTGAAGGCTGCTCTGGAGCAGCGCTCGCTTGGCTGTCTTGCCCAAGATTACTATCGGGCAAGGGGGCTGCATGAACAGAGGCAGCAGCTTCACTGCTTAAATCGGCCGTTGCTGCCCCTATTCCTTCCAATCCGCTGCCGGGCTCGTTTCCTGCTGCCACAGACTGCGCGCTAGCCACGCTAGCCGCGTCTTGACGAATCCATGAAGGCTCGGATGGAAGCGGAGCGTCTTCGCTTTGCGACTGCGAATGATTCGCCCCAACACGACCACCGGGCTGCCTTGCCTCAGAGGCAAGGCTCCCCCATGCGGCGCTTGCTTCACGCGTCAGGCCATTTCCAGCCTGAGCAGGCTTGTACAAACGCTCCGCTGCATCCTTCGGCACAAACTCTCTGGCTGCACCTTGTCCAAATGGAGAGTAGGGTGCCTGTGCGAGCGGCCTCTCCCTTTTGGTGTCCTTGTCTGGCACGGGAGGCGTTTTTGGCTCTGGGCGATGAAAGGACATAGCTCCCTGAACAAATACCGGTCCGGACCTTTTTTGATTATGTATAGAATCCGGGCCTGGAATATGACGCTCCTTTCCAAGCGCAGCCTGAATAGCGGACTCAACGAGTGTCCGCAGCTCTGCCTCCTTGCTGAAGCGCACCTCCATTTTGGAAGGATGAACGTTTACATCAAGCAGGCTTGGATGCATGCCGATCTCAATAATCGCAAGCGGAAAACGATTAATCGGCAGCAGCGTATGGTAAGCCTGAAGCATAGCCTGATTAACCGCATGACTGCGAATATAACGACCATTCACAATAACGGTTATGCCATTTCGATTGGAACGTGTCAGCTCAGGCTTGGAAATATAGCCTATAAGCTCATAATCCGGGCTATCGCCTTGTATCGCCATCATCGCCTTAGCCGTGTTGGAGCCGTAAATCGCAGCAATAACCTGCAACCGGTCGCCTGTGCCGAGCGTTCGCAGCAGCGTATTGCCATTGTGCTTCAGTGTGAAAGCAATGCCGGGATGTGCAAGCGCAATACGGTAAATATAATCTGAAATATGTCCAAGCTCGGTTTGCACCGCCTTCATATATTTCAACCGGGCAGGCGTATTGTAAAACAAGTCGCGAACGGTCATATCCGTACCTTGCGGCGTTGCAGCCGGAATGCTGGCTGTTATCGTTCCGCCTTCGATGGACAGCTTATGGCCTAAGCCAGTCTGTCCGGTAGAAGACAAGCATTCCAGCCGAGAAACGGCCGCGATACTTGGCAGCGCCTCGCCGCGAAAGCCCAGGCTTGCAATGCGGAACAGGTCGCTGCTCGTGGCGATTTTGCTCGTAGCATGGCGCTGGAATGCCGTTTCGATTTCTTCGGCAGGAATGCCCGAGCCATTGTCAGTAACACGAATAAGGTTTAAGCCGCCCTCCTCCACTGTGATGTCGATTGTGGAGCTGCCGGCATCGACAGCATTTTCGACCAGCTCCTTAATAACAGAAGCCGGCCTTTCTACCACTTCGCCTGCGGCAATCTGATTCGCGAGCTGCTCGTCCAGCACTAGAATTTTCCCCATTTAAGTTCTCCTCCTTCCCACGCGGACATGCCGCTTCTAGTCGTTCATTTTGCGCTTCATATCACCAATCCACTGCATCGCCTGCATTGGCGTCATATTATATAGGTCGAGCTTACGCAGCTGTTCAGCAAGCTGCTCAGATTTCGCATTTCCTTTGCGGCGACCCGAATCAGCCTGCGCAGCAGCTGGCTCATCCCAAATAGACAGTTGGATCGCCGCAGCCGTTTCACGTACGGCAGCACTTGCTGCTTGGGTAGCCGAATGATCTGTATCCGATGAATTGCCGCTATAGGCATGTTCAGGAGCATTGGATAAAGCAGGAGCCTGCTGCTCAGCCGTCAGACCTCCTGTTCCAGCAACAGCACCTGCCCTCACCTTGCTGCTCGCATTCGTTTCAACCACTGCTTCCGAAACTTCCAACAGCTCATAGGAGCGGGAAATAATGGACTCTGGCAAGCCTGCCAGCTTCGCGCAATAAATGCCGTAGCTCGTACCGGCTGCGCCAGGTATCAGCTTACGCAAAAAGGTCACATGATCGCCACTTTCCTGTACCGCCATACAAGCGTTGGTCAACAACGGCAAGGAATCCTCCAAATGCGACAGCTCGTGAAAATGAGTCGATACGAGCGCTTTACAGCGAATTTGATGATGGACATATTCAATAACCGCTTGGGCAATGGCCATGCCTTCGCCCGTAGAGGTGCCTCGTCCAAGCTCGTCAATAATAACAAGGCTGTTCTCCGTTGCCTTCTCGGTCATAATTTGAATATCCTTCATCTCGACCATGAACGTGCTTTGTCCGCCAATCAGGTCATCCGCCGCGCCAATTCGCGTGAAAATTCGGTCGATCAGCGGAATTTGCGCCGATTTTGCCGGAACAAAGCAGCCGATTTGCGCCATAATGCCGATTAATGCGACTTGGCGCATGTAGGTGCTTTTGCCCGCCATATTTGGCCCCGTAATAAGCAGCATCGTATTATGCTCTTTATGAAGCTCCGTTGCATTAGCGATGAAAGCTGCCCCATTTTCCATAACGGCCTCAACAACAGGATGTCTGCCTTCTTCGATGACCATATCAAACGAATCGGTAATCGAGGGGCGAGTAAATCTGCGTTCAGCACTTACCGTCGCAAATGCCTGATACACATCTAGCTCGGCTATGACCTCTGCAAGGAGCTGAAGGCGGTGAAGCTGCCCTGCTAAATGCTCTCGCAGCTCTAGAAACCGCTCGTATTCGAGATCGACCATTTTCTCCTCAGCTTCAAGAATAAGACGCTCCTTCTCCTTCAGCTCAGGCGTTACGAAGCGCTCAGCATTAGAAAGCGTCTGTTTTCTTTCGTAGCGGCCTTCCGGCAGCATCGCGAGATTGGCTTTGGAAACTTCGAGATAGTAGCCAAATACTTTATTGTAGCCGATTTTGAGCGAGCGAATGCCGGTTGCCTCGCGTTCCGCACGCTCCAGCTCAGCGAGCCATTTTTTGCCATTGGTGCTAGCTTCCTTAAGCTGGTCTAAATAAGCATCGTAGCCCGCGCGAATAAGTCCGCCTTCGCGAATTGAGACTGGCGGCTCGTCTACGACGACCGTCGCAATCATATCCGCCAAATCGGCGCAATCGTCCAATCCGTCTACGAGCTGCTCCAGTCGCTGCGAGCCCGAGTCATTGCATAGCTGGACTAGCTGAGGAACGCGCTGAATGGACGTTTTAAGGGCATTCATGTCGCGTCCATTAGCACTGCCGAATGCCACTCTGCCGACCAAGCGCTCCAGATCATAAATATCATGCAGCTCCGCACGAATATCATCGCGCAAAATCAAATTCCGATACAAAGTATCAACGGCCTCAAGCCTTGCTTCAATTGCGGTGCGCGAAAGCAGCGGCTTGTCGATCCAGCGGCGCATCAGCCTTGCACCCATTGAGGTTTGGCTGCGGTCAAGCAGCCAAAGCAGCGAGCCTTTCTTCGAGCGGTCGCGCACGGTCTCGGTCAGCTCCAAATTTCGGCGGGTATAATGATCTAAAATCATATATTGACCCGGCTCATAGCTGCGGATTGCGCGAACATGACCGAGTGAACGCTTTTGCGTATCATCCAAATAGCCGATCAGCAGATTCACAGCGCGCAAGCGTGCCTCATTCAGCTGTACAAGCTCCTGCCTGCCGAACTGGTCAAGCAGCTTTTGCTCTGGTACAAGCTCGCGCTTAGTCAGCAATATCGGACGATTCCAAGCATTTGAAGCTTGAAGCTTGTCAAGCAAATCCTCATCACCAACAATTTCAGCGGGCTGATAGACGTTAATTTCATCAATCAGCGCTTCCATCTGGAGCGGGAACGAAGTAACATACAGCTCACCCGTGGATAAATCGCAGGAGGATATCGCTACATTTCCATTGACGAGGGCAACCGCTGAAATAAAGTTATTCGTTTTATCGGACAGCGCCTTCGACTCCATGACCGTACCCGGCGTAATGACCTGCACAATTTCACGTCGTACGACGCCCTTGGCAGCAGCGGGATCCTCGACCTGCTCGCAAATGGCAACCTTGTACCCTTTTTCAACGAGTCTTGCGATATAGTTTTGCGCAGAATGGTAGGGTACGCCGCACATTGGAATTTTTTCAGCGCCGCCCCCTTCTCTGCCGGTTAGTGTAATTTCAAGCTCTCGCGAGGCCGCAATCGCATCTTCAAAAAACATTTCATAAAAATCGCCCAGACGAAAAAAAAGAAACGCATCCTTCGCTTCTTCTTTAATCGCTAGGTATTGCATAATCATCGGGGTGTAGCTTGCCACAGTTGCCCCTCCTTTATTTTTGTAAGCGAACGCGGGTGTTCGCAATCTAGGGCGTGTCTGAGAACGCTGAGGGCAGCCAATTTTGCCGAATTTTCGTTCCATGCAAGGCGCGTTTGTGAAGGCGTACCGGGGGTACGGCAAGCAAACGGAACGAAGCAGGGGGCGAAAAGGCGGTGAAAGGAGCCACTGAACGGGTTTTCAGACACGCCCTAGGTTTATCGTATGCTCAGAGCCGTAAATTCCGCCAAATCTCCGAAATTCTAATCAAGCAGCTTTCTACTATTATATCAAGCGTTGGCTTGCCGCGCCAACTTGTCTATTTTTCCGGGTATGCATGAAGGGGGAAAAGCTGGGGGTCTATGCCTAATAAAGGGAGAAGTAACGGGAGATAGAGCAGGAAGTAAAGCATGAAGTTACGCGGAGAAAAGCGGGAAAAAGCGAAGAAAAAAGAGGAGAATGGCCTGTTTGCTTGGCATACAAGCCATTTTGAAGGTGCAGGAACCCCCGCTGTTAATCACGTGCGGAAAAAAGGGCGAATTAAAGATTAAAGATTAAAGATTAAAGATTAAAAATTAAAGATTAAAGATTAAAGATTAAAGATTAAAGATTACACCTTATGTCGTCCTTTTGTTAGACGACCGGTTAGAAGCAGGAGCTGGCATGGGGATGCGCCATTTGTGGCGGATGTCAGCCCGCTCATCCCAGATTATGCCGCGCCGCGCTGCATCGAGCAAAGGCTCGATGTCGGCTGCAAGCGCCGCATAGCTTGGCGTCGCCGCGAGTGCCGCAGCTAGCGGGTCTAAGCACCCGGCCAGCGCCGTGCGGTCGCCGGAGTAGAAGGCTTCGACATACCGCTCGTCAAGAGCCGGTATGTCTGTGAGGGCTCTAGTCTCGCGCGCGCACAGCAGCGCGAGCGCGAGCACTGCTTTTGCCGCTGCTGGCGAGATGAGCCAGCTCGGCAGCGTGCGGTATTCGAAGCCGCCATGCGGCTGCTGGCGGTATTCGCCAAGGGCGCCGTAACGGGGGCGTCTGCCCCGGCCGGCCGAGTCTTCAACGAGCGCGAGCGGAAACGCCGCGTAGCTGTCGAGCAGCCGCAGCAATCGGCTGGACAGCGGCGTGCCGCTGATATGGATGTGCCCGCCGAGCGGCAGCCCCGGCACGGGCATGGCTCCGGCGACCCAGCAGAGGCTAGTGTCGCTGATGCGCTCGGCGGCGCGCAGCAGCAGTCGCCGGAGGTTCGCGGCCAGCGCGGCCGGGCTTTCGGCCGGCTCGGGCCGCAGCTCGGCGACGGGATAGACGATCCGTCGCCCAATAAGCATCGCGTCGCTGCCCGCTGCCCCCTGGGCGCCATCGCCAAAAAAGCGCGAAGCCGGCACAATTCGCCCATCCGGCCGCATTAGCGCAAACTCCGGGTCGGCGCCCAGCATCAGCTTGGGCGCCGTTCCCGGCAAAGGCGCTGCGGCCGCCTCATACCAGGCGGCCATTCGCGCCAAGCCCACTGCGCGCAGCTTCGCATCGCGCACAGCCCCCGCTGCGCGGACGGCGGCTCGCCCGCCTGCGCCAAGCACAACCTCGGCCTCGCCCATATCGAGGCCGAGTGCATACAAAGCGGCGACTGCGGCGCGGATGACCCGCCGCAGAGCCGCATCCCGCGGCCATGGCGCTGCCGCATGGCCGCCCGGCTCCGCCCGCAGCAGCTGCTGCCCGGCTGCGGGCCTGCCCCACCGATCGAGGCGCTGCAGCTCGATCGGCTCCAAATGCGCGATAGCGACCTTATATAATCGGTCGCTATCTCCCAGCTCCTGCCGCCGAAGCAGGCCTGCCCGGCGCAGTCTTTGCTGCTGCTCGGCGGGAGACATCGCCGCGATGCCGAGCTCGCCCTCATTCAGCAGCCAGATGCCGCTTGGCAAAGCAGGCAGCCCCTTCTTTTTCTCAAAAGCGCAGCCGCTCACGATAACCGCATCGCCAGTCTTAACCTCATTAAGCAGGCTTGCGGCCGGAGGTGATTCAGCGGCAGCAGTCTCTTTCCCTGCCCGCTCCATCCGCCCGGTACTGCTGTTCCACAGCCACACTGCCGCCATCTCATTACTCCCTTCTGCATGACCTGCTTGCCTTAACTTATGAGCTTTATTTCCTGCCTATAAGCCCCTTTTCCAATTCCAGCCCTAGGGCATCCGCCCGAATATGTTTAATTGCAACAAAAAGAGGGCTTTCGCCCTCAAGTTTGCGGACATTGCCGCATATCATACCGTACAGAAGCCGAGGCACAGTGGCGTTAAGCTGACGCGTTAAGGATTTTAGCTTCCTTGCCGGGAAGGTTCAATCCTCGCGCGCCCTATGGCCGTCAGGCTGCCAGATTAAAGCTCGTCGTCGAGCAAATCCGGATCAAGATCTTCGTAGTCGTCATCGCCGAGACCGTACTCGTATTCCTTGGCATCGAGGCCGTCCAAACCTCCAGGGATACAAGCTACCGTTACCTTCGTCTCGGCAACCAGCTCTACTGAAAATTCCCGTTCAACCCGGATGACAACGCCGGAGCCGCTCGATGAAACATTCGCTTCGATGCAATTCGGCTCCTGAAGCGCGTCGGCTGAAACTTCCACAGTTGTAGCGCGATGCTTCGGATCGACAAACGAAAGCGGAACATTTTCTACATAATGAACGGATTCCTTTGCCACCTCGGTTTGCGAGTTTTTGCTGTACGAGTACCAGATGTTAATGTCGTAAGTACCGATGACCTCGATTCCATCGCCCGAACGAACCGCTTCATATTGATGGTTGATAATCCATGCGCCCAAAATACTGGTCGGATGTTGAGGCGGCGTAACGGTATGGGTTACAGTGGAAAACTTACGACCTTTGCCGCAGACAGCTTTGGTAATAATTTCTCTGTATTGAAGCTGTTTATCTGCATTAGCCATTGATTTAACCTCCTCCATGCAATCATTCACTTAAAGTGTATGCAGGACGTGGGCGAATGTTGATAAAACGAATGCAGACAAAGAGAGATTGTTTTAAAAAACGCCCACAAAACCTGCTGCAAAACGTAAATCCACGTTTCCCCAAGACCTTCGCTCCCCATTTCCCCGCCTTTAGTTGGCCGCTATATACGAGCAGCTTGCGGGAGGCTCGCCGCAAAATCCTTTTTTCACCCTTGCAGCTCCCGCTCCTATTACGAAAGCGCCAGCTCAAATCGAACTATACTCATAGTTATGAGGCCACACGGGCCATTATGCCAAAGCCTGTTTTTGCTTCTATTTTCAACCGCGCACTAGCTAATTTAGCAGACATAAAAATCACCGCATACCCTGCGCTACTGCTCACGCCAGCCCGCCATCAGCTTGCTCTCCAGCGCAGAAACGGCTTTGTACATAACCGTGGCGACCGCCGCAATGACTAGCAGACTGGAAAGAACAAGCGTAAAGTTGAACACCTGGAAGCCATAAATAATAAGGTAGCCCAGCCCAAGCTTCGCAACGAGAAACTCGCCTACAATTACACCGATCCACGCCAAGCCCACATTCACCTTCAGTGTAGAAATAATAACCGGGAACGAGGCTGGCAAAATCACGCTGCGAAAAAGCTGCGACCTTCCCGCCCCGAATAGCCGGACAACTTTAATGTAGCCTGCATCTACCTCGCGGAACTGGTTATAAATGTTTAAAGTCGTAATAATAACGGTCACTGACAAAGTGACTGCTACAATGGAGAGAAAGCCAGGGCCAAGACAAACGATAAATATAGGCCCTAGCGCCACCTTCGGCATGCTGTTCAGCACGACCAAATAAGGGTCCGCAACCCGCGAAACAAATGGGAACCACCACAGCAGCGCCGCAAGCAGCGTGCCCAGCAGTGTGCCTAGCGCAAAGCCGACAATCGTTTCCGATACAGTCACTCCGATATGCGGCCAGATTGAGCCGTCTGACATCGTCCCCCACAATTGCTGAAACATCTTCGTTGGATAGCTGAACAGCAGCGGATCAATCCACCGATTTCGTCCCGCGGCCTCCCATAGTCCAATAAATAGTACTAAAATAATAAACTGTGTCAGCCCTACTAGCCCAGTCGTCCTTTTTGCCCGCTTCATATAAGCTCGGTGCAGCCAATCCAGCCATTCTCCTCTGACCTCTTGCACATCAGAAGGAGCTTGCTTCTGTCCCTGCCCTACTCGCGCTGACTCTATATCTGCACGTTGCTCCCTTTGTGGATTTAAACCCCCATCATCCTTCATGGCTCTCGCTCCCTTCCCAGAGGGTTTTCTCGGCAGCATCCAGCTCTGTCCATAATTGATCGAACAGCGGCTGAAACTCCGGCAGCTGCCTGGCTTTCATCGGCGATGCCTGCCGAATGGAATCCGGTATAGTCAGCTCGCAGCGAATTCTCCCAGGATTTGCCGCCAGTACAATGACGCGGTCACTCATCGCGACAGCTTCGGATAAATCATGCGTCACAAGCAGCGCCGTCTTGCCAAGCTTTCGCAGCGTTTCCTGTACCAAATCCTCCAATTGAAGCTTGATGTGCAAATCCAGCGCCGAGAAAGGCTCATCCAGCAGCAATACCTCCGGCTCAGTTGCCAGCGTCCGCGCCAGAGCAACACGCTGCCTCATACCGCCCGACAGCTCATGCGGATAACGACTTTCCGCTCCGGGCAAGCCGAGCTCTGCCAGCAAATCGGCTACGGTTTCCACCGCAGCACGCGTCTTTTTCCCCGCTAGTTCCAGCCCCAGCGTCGCATTATCCAAAATCGTCCGCCATGGAAACAAATAATCCTGCTGGAGCATATAACCGACAAGAGTAGACGGCTGTATAACCTGTCGATTGTTCAGGAGCACTTCGCCGCGCGTTGGCAAAAATAAACCGGCCAGCATGCTGAGCACCGTCGTTTTTCCACAACCGCTCGGCCCGACCAGACTGACGAACTCGCCGCGCTGAACGGTCAAGTTCATATCCTCCACAGCAAGCGAGGCGCCCTTCTCATTCACATATACATGAGTCACTTGCCGCAGCGTAAGCGCGGGGTCACTATTCGCCATCGTTTTTCCTCCTCGCAGCCATCGTTACTTCACGGCTTCAATCGCAGCTTCCGCAAAGCCCGTGTTTACGATGGCATCATGCTCGGTTCGCGCCTTCAGCTCGCCGGCCGAGGTCATGACGTCCAGCAAATTGTTCCATTCCTCTTGATCAATGATCGGGTCAGCCGCAAAAGAGCCTTGCTGCTTATAACGATCAATCGAGCTAATCAAAATGCTGCGATCTACATTTTCAAAATAAGGCAGCACAACGTCCGCAATCGTTTCGGCATTATTTTCAGCCACCCATAATTGTGCCCGATGAATCGCATTGGTGAACGATTGCAGCGCACCCTTGTTTTTGCTTGTAAAGCTTTGCTTCGCCATATAAACGGTATACGGCAAATGTCCGCTCTCCGCCCCGAAGGAAGCTACAACCTTGCCACGGCCCTCTTTCTCAAAAATAGATGCAGTCGGCTCAAAAAGCTGTACAAAATCGCCTGTCCCTGAAGCAAATGCTGCCGAAATATTGGCAAAATCGACATTTTGGATCAGCTCTAAATCCTTCTGCGGGTCAATTCCGAATTTTTTCAGCGTAAATTCTCCAGCCATCTGCGGCATGCCGCCCTTGCGCTGCCCAAGGAAAATCTTCCCTTTCAACGACTGCCAATCAAAGCTAGACTCAGGCTCCCGAGCGACGAGAAACGTACCATCGGTCTGCGTCAATTGGGCAAAATTGATGACCGGGTCATCCGCACCCTGCTGATACACATAAATCGACGTCTCTGAGCCGACAAGCGCAACATCAATCACGCCTGACAGGAGCGCCGTCATCGTCTTGTCCCCGCCAGCCGTTGTCGTTAGCTCAATATTCAGCCCTTCCTGTGCAAAAAAGCCCTTCTCCAGCGCAACATATTGCGGCGCATAAAAGAGGGAGCGCGTGACCTCGCCGACTTTTAGCGTTGTTTTCTCACTTTTCCCGCCACAGCCGGTCAGCACAGCGGTCAGCGCCAGCGTGACAACTAGCAGCAACGTTGTCCATCTTCTCCTCATCCCTTTTTCTCCTCCCGCTATTTACAGCTTGCATGCTGTACTCCAGCCTATGCGTGCGCAAGCTCGGCGGTGATTGCCGCTAGCAGCTTTTTGAGCACGAAAAAGCCGTTATTCCACCTGATGCGGAATAGCGGCTCTACTAGGGCATGTATGTAATCGCAAGCAAGGACACAACTCATACATGGGAACCTACTTACCAAAAGACAGCTTCATGCTGCTCTTCTTTTGAAGCTTTGCTCCCTGCACAAAGACGCAGAGATAAACATGGAGGACACAGCAGCCGCTATTCTTGCGGAATCACTGGTTTTGGAACAGGCTGCGGACTCAGAAGCCGCTAATGCGCTGCCCAGCGTCATTTTGAGAGGATTATGATGACAATAGCGAATCTCCAGTCCTCTTAAGGCCCGAAATGGGAGTCAAATCCAAAATAGCGGAAACTCAGTCATTTAGAAAAGGAATAAATCACCAAATGTACATAGTCACAGCCACAGTGGTTTCTGTGAGTATGCTCTAGTAACGATTGCATACTAAGCTTCCTTAAGTCTTGTATGGTCAGAGGGGATCGGCCTCGCACGGGGAGCGACATAAATATGTTTAAACAGTTAAAGAAGACGTGGTCGGGTTCCAATCCACGCTCCCGCACGGGGAGCGACAGCACACCCAAAAACTCCTTACACAGCAAGGAAAAAAAGGTTCATTTTCGCGAACCTCGTTTTCCCCTCTCTTTACCGGCCCATTATTTAACCCGTAATCCGCATTTCTAGTTATTGAGCGCAGAGTGCGAACGTCCCAGGGTTTTCATGGGAGCTTGGGGTTCGCGCGGGGAAGTTTGGTTCCTGCCACTATCGCAGCTTCCTTCCCCCACTAAACCTCCTTATAAGCTAGAACCATTCCCTTATTACAGCTTATAAATCTCGCTATATTTCTTCTCCAAATATTTCACCAAATATTGCGGGTCCAGCGGCTTGCCGGTTACATTTTGGATCAGCTCAGAAGGTGTTCTGAGCTTGCCATATTTGTAAATGCGTTCGCTGAGCCATTCTTTAATCGGCAGCAGCTCCCCTGTACTTACAAGCTCCCAGAAGTTCGGCAGCTCTCGCTCCAGCGTATCGGCGAATTGCGCCGCATACATGTTGCCCAGAGAATACGATGGGAAATAGCCGAATGCCCCGCCGGACCAGTGTACATCCTGCAGAACGCCTTCTGCATTTGTCGGCGGCTCAATACCGAGATATTCCTTATATTTTTCATTCCAAATGGCTGGAAGATCCGCAGCCTTCACACCTTCATTAAATATCATTTTCTCAATTTCATAGCGGATAATAATATGCAGATTGTACGTCAGCTCATCGGCTTCGATGCGAATAAGAGACGGCTGAACGACATTATTGCCCCGATAAAACTGCTCCAGCGTTACATCCAACTGACCCGGAAACTGCTGCTGTAATGCAGCAAAATTATGCTGCCAGAACGGCTTGCTGCGGCCAATAACATTTTCCCAGAATCGCGATTGCGATTCATGAATGCCCATAGAAGTGCCTGTGCTCAGCGTTGTTCCATCCAGCTCAGCCATAATATTTTGCTCATAAAGCGCATGACCGCCCTCATGAATAGTGCCAAACAAGGCGCTCGTCACATCGTCTTCCAAATAACGAGTCGTAATTCGCACATCGCCTGTATTGAGCCCCGTTGCAAACGGATGCGCGCTTTCATCAAGTCTGCCCGCTTCAAAATCATAGCCCATCTGCTGCAAAATCCGCAGACTGAACGCTTTTTGAGCTTGCTTATCATAGTTTTGGCGCAGGAAGGACGTATCTGGCTGATGCTTGGACGCAGCAATGGCTGCTGCAAGTGGCACAAGTTGCTCGCGCAAGCCGCCAAACACTTTATCCAGTTCCTTCACGGTCATGCCTGGCTCATATTGGTCAAGCAGCGTGTCATAGCGGGTTTCTTTCGGGCCCCAAAGGTCGATAAACTGCTGCGTGTAGTCGATTACTTTTTCCAGATATGGCTGGAAGCCCTCGTAATCGTTCGCCGCCTTCGCTTCTTCCCACTTGGATTCAGCTTGAGAGCAAATAACGACATGCTCTTCATAAAGCTTAGGAGGGATTTTGACGCTGCGGTCGTATTCTTCCCTTGTATCCGTTACAAGCTTGCGCTCTATTTCGCTTAGTCCACTGAATGTTTCTGGCTGTTCCAGCTCACTTAGCCATTCACCTAATTCAGGCGATGTGGAGAGCTTGAACATGTCGCCAGACAAAGATCCGATGACCTCCGAGCGCATATCCATGCCTTTACGCGGAGCGCCAGTGCGCAAATCCCAATAAAGTACGCCAAGTGCCTCACCGTAGGCTTTCATTTTTTTCACCGTTTCCAGAAATGGAGCTAGCGCCTTCGAGTTATGTAAGGTCATTTCTCATCACCCTTTCCAAATAAATAAAAGATCAGCCTATTTCAATATGAAAAGTGTAATTTCTGCCAGAGAAAAACACGATTCCTTCATCTTTCATCTGATCTTAACTTGATCTTAACGATTACTGTACGTATAATCAACTTTAATCTAAACATCATTAAAAGTGCGAATTGAAATGGAAGAGAGGCATTGCCTATGTTTATAACTTTTTCCCCGTCTGCAGTGGAGAAGCTTTCACCCTATTTAGAGGATGGCGTTCACCAGCTTAAGCTGCTGCATGACACCGAAGGCTGCGGCTGCGTCGTTAGCGGCGTCCCTGCCCTTCAGCTTGTAAAGGAACCTAGCACAGATGACCGCTTAGCACAAGGCCACCCCTTCTCCTTTTTGTATGAACCCCGCCATGAAGTTTATTTTGAACCTCAACTACGCATTGGTTACGATACAGATCGTGGAACATTCAGTTTGAAAAGCGACGGACAAATTTATTCAATAAACTTGAGATTTTTGACAGCCTGACGGCTACAGCCTATGTATATTGTGTTTTGTTAACCTGCAACTATGATTAACCTGCAACAACAGATTTAGGAGGAGTTTATGAATAACGTCAATCAAATCATGAACGACAATAGAGCATTTGTCGAACGCAAAGATTATGAGCAGTACATAACGAGCCGTTTTCCCGACCGTAAAATGGTCATCGTCACCTGTATGGATACACGGCTAACCGAAATGCTTCCGAAAGCGATGAACCTGCGCAATGGGGATGCCAAAATCATTAAAAATGCAGGCGGCATCGTCACCCAGCCGTTCGGCAATATTATGAGGAGCGTGTTAATTGCGATCTATGAGCTGCAAGCCGATGAAGTATTTGTCGTGGGGCATCACGGCTGCGGCATGACTGGACTTAATCCCGAGGTCATCGTTCAGCATATGACGGAACGCGGCGTACCTGAGCAGACAGTTGAAACATTGCGGCATTCTGGGCTCAACTTCATGCGCTGGCTGACTGGATTTGACAATGTGAAGGAAAGCGTGGAGAAAAGCGTAGGCATTATTCGCAACCACCCTTTGCTTCCACCTAACGTTCCCGTTCATGGTATGACTATCGAGCCGGAAACAGGCCAACTGGATCTCATTGTTAATGGCTACGACAGGCTAAAATAAGCTTAATTGCAATCCTTCCCTACATACATATATTTTTTTGAAAAAGAAGCCATTCCCGCACAAAAGGGATGCTGAACCGTCTACTGCTTACGCAGAGCCGTTCAACGATTGTGCGTGGATGGCTTCTTCTTTCTCGCAGCGATTGCTTCTTCTCTCGCGGCAATGACATCGCTGCGATCCCGCAACGTATGACGATGGATAAGCGCTTCATCTGTCCTATCACTCGGCAATCCCCACTTCGACTGAGCTACGCCTCTTTCGGCACATTCCTGCTCGCATAACAATTGAAGCTGAGCATCGACAACAACGAGATTCATATCTTTGTAAGCAGGCGAAGGAGCATCTTCTAGCTGCTTTGACCTTGAGAGTGCAGCTTCCAGCTCGATTATAGCCGCAGCGCCATCTAGCCCGAGGCTGTCCAGTGCTTCGACAGTCAGCTTGCCAAGCGCTTGCTCATACATTTTCGCTGCACCTGCTAGATTGCCCCGCCGCTCATGATATTGGCCGACAGCCAGCTGTATCAGCCCTACCCAGATTAGCGCCTGTTCATCTGCGGGATGCTCCTTCCAATATGCCTCCAACAGCTCATGACATTCAAAAAAATCCCTCGTTGCATGAAATTCAACTAAATACGCTACATAATTCTCTGGATATTTCATACCAATCTCCCCTTCTGCTACTCTCATTCATTGTATCGCTTTGCTCTGCTGCGGCGCAACCTCACTCCCAGCGACAGCTATAACTCTTTTCGTAAATAATGTTGCTTTATTGCATAAGGCTTTTATCCTTATTGATTTTATTCGAAATTTATACATAATTGTAACTAAGGGAGATGATTCCAAGTTGAGTAAACAGAATATCAGCACAACCGTTTCAGGAGATTTAATTGTTACCCATCTAATTGGTAACATTAAAACAGATGATGTTAACGAATGGTTTCATGGCCTCGAGCAGGCTTGTCAGTCATTCATTTCCGAGGGTCGGAAATACAAATTGTTGGTGGATAGAAAAGGATACACGCCAGATCACTTTTCTGTTCAAAAAGCATGGAAAGATAAGTTCTTTCATGAAACCATTTTGAATAATAGCAAGGCAATTGCGTTTATCCTCGAAGAAGGGGAAATCATGAATTATTTACAACAATCCAATACAAAAGAATCCGTAAAGTTTTTTGATAATTATGAACAAGCATTTATTTGGCTGAATGAATATCCAATATAAAGCCTTTATTAAACCAGTTGCTTTCGATCAACTGGTTTTTTATGCCCTTAAAGTTGCTGTTGTCATAAAATCCAATAAAAAGAAGCTCCCACCAGCTTGCGCCGCAGGAGCCTGTATATAAGCACATTCAATCTTTACGTTAACCGCTACGTATTTGCACCATAGCCCAATAAATCGAGCCTTTCCTTATCACCGATTTTGGGGCAAGTGCTGCAATACCCATGCAGCTGTAGTCCCTCCCGCCTCAGCCGATAAGCCAAGCAGCAATGCCGGCGTAAAACAATTGGAGCCCCTTCATATTGAGGATGATGAAATTTGCGAAATGAAACAGCCAGCGGATTGCCCTTCCTTTGCTCTAACAAAATACTCCGATCGGCCAAAATAAGCTGCAATCGCTGCTCCGTTCGCCAAACATCAGCATTCTGCTCCAGATGGACATAGCTATTTTGAACATAATTCGAAATAAGCGACCACATCATGTTCACCTTTGCACCTGTTCGCGAGGACACCGCCTCCAAAATCATTTCTGTATGCTGCAACAAACGGTCTATCCATTTCTCAACCTCAACCTTGCGCTGCTCCATCTCACAAACAGGCAGTGACGGCTGCTCCGCTATCCTTACCTGATATTCCATTGCGGCAAGACTCGTTATTCGAAATTCCACATTTTCAGGCGCTGTTGCAAGTCTACAATCAAATAAACTAACTGCAGATACGAGCCCCATAAATAACACGGCGTAACGTTTGGCAAACAAGGTGCCCACTACGATATCGCCCGGATCTTCCAGCTGTCTGGACTGGAGTTTCATAATGTGAGAGCATCTGGTCGGATCCAGAAGCTCTACAGCAGAAAATGGATAAGCAGCCTTCTCCAATTCCCCTATGGAAACTCGAAAATTCTGTTGTAAAAAGCAAGCCGCCTGTTCCTTCAGAGCATACTCCTCCATCTGCTTACTCCATCATTTTCAATACTTCATCTATAATTTCTCCACGGCCAATGACGCCCCAGCCTTTAAACAGCCAAAACGAGTCTGTTTCATACACCTCATTATTTTGCACCGCGGAAACCTTATTCCAGAAGGGGCTGTCCTTCATGCTATTCAAATTATCCTGTCCATTAGGATCAACTTCAAGCACGATGTAATCAGCGTCGAGGTCAGAAATCACTTCTAAAGACAGCTCGCCGCGCTGCTCTTCTGGCGTCAACGATGTTTTTGAAAAGCCGAGATCATGGTACAACAGCATAGTGGTAGGATGACCTTTTTCCGCGTATATTTGCAAATTCTTCTCTCTGACCCTTAAGTAGGCAAGATTTTGATTTTCGATAGACTGTATCTTCTCGCTGGCTTGCTTGGTCTTTTCATCAAGCTCGGCTATTTTCTCCTTAGCCAAATCCACTTTGTCGTACAGCTCGGCCACTTTTAATAAATCTTCAGTCCAGTAGGTCGTATCATCGTCATACGCCAGCCACTCCGTTCCAAGCACAATTGTCGGTGCGATCTTTGCCAGCTGATCATACGTATTTTCCGCAGTCCGGCTCTCTATGAGAATGACATCCGGCTCCAGCTGAACAATCGCTTCCAAATTGGGACTATCCGCAGAGCCTACAAGCTGTACGCCTGCAAGCTCGCTTGCCAAATATGGAAGATAGTCTCCTCCATAACGGGTCTCCACATTCACACCAACTGGTTTTTCACCAATAGTCAGCAGATGATCAATATAAGCAGCGGAGAGCACAACTATTTTGTCGATCTTCGCAGGAACGATCGTCTCACCCTTCAGATGGGTAACTGTGCGAGTCGCTTTTTCAACTGGCTGATTCACTGATTGATTCGTTTGTTTGGGTTCGCTTGCTTGACCTTCTCCTTTACCGCAAGCCGTCACTGCTAGCAGCAATGCAGTCAATAGTATAAGGTACATTATTCGGTGCTTATTCATTTGTTTTTAACCCTCTCTTTATAGTAATAATAATCATTATCACTAATCATAAAGAAAGGTCCTTCCATTAACCATGGATTATTCCATGCAGTTATGGTGGATCTTTTCATTCTATTATTCCGAGCTTTAATGCCGTATAATTCATCGCCCACATTCTCCCGGAAGCACCTAGCGCTTTGAAAAATAAATCACTAGCGTCATAAACATGGTGGCGACGTACCGCATCAAGCGATTGCCACTCTTCCGATAACAGCAATTGCTGCAATCGCATTTTCGAGCCATTAGTGGGGTCAGTCATAAGAAAAATATGCTGTGGATTAAATAATGGCAGGTCATTTAGCTGGATATCGAGCGCCCATTCGTGGGCAGGGAACCGATCGGGAAGCGATAATCCCAGATCATCATAAAAAAGACTGCCCGTTTGATTGCTTTTTCCATATATTCGATAAAAATGCTGAGTCACCCTTATAAAATAAACGCTCTGTCCTCCCAAATAGAACTTCATTCGTTTCTTCAGCTTTTCCGTTCTCTCGCCATACCTGCTTATCCATGCTGCCGCCTGCCGCTCTCTGCCCAATAGGCCCGCAAGCTGCTCCAGCGTCTGTCCGTATTTGTTCGAATGCTTTAGCATGGCAGTCGGCGCAATCTGATTCAGCAGCTCATCCCGCTCCAAGCGATCACTTGTCAGTATCAGGTCCGGCTTTGTTCTCAGCAGCTTGTCGTAATTTGTGTGATCGCCTTGGAGCATAGAGCTTTGCTGGCTGTACGCAATCGGCCTTGAAGTGGTGTCGGTCGAGGAAACCCGATTCTTATAGGACAGTGCAGCAACCGGCTCATAACCAAGTGTAATTAAATGGTCATCCAGCCCATAATATAACGCGGCAATACGATGGCATTTATTTTTAATATATAAGGTAGGAGCAACGCCTTCGGCTTTTTTGAAAACTCTGCTGAAATAATGCTCATCCTTGTATCCGACCTGCTCAGCCACGTGCTTCGCTTTTATCGAGGAAACTAATAGTTGCTTTGCTTTTTTAATCCGTTGTTGCAAAAGATATTCCGTAGGAGTAACACCCATTTTATTTTTAAACGTTTTCGTAAAATGATTCGGACTGAAGCCTGCCATTTCCGCCAATTGGCTAATCTGCAAATCCTTCGAGTAATTATCATTCATATAAGCTATCACCTGATCCAAGCCTACAGTCTGCTGCTGCTCAGGCCTGCTTTTGCCCATCATCAGCAGCAGCTTTGATAAAATATAATGGATCGTTGGCCTCTCCTGTTCCCGAAAATGCCGACTTAATTCGCGTAACTGCTGGATTAAATCCTCAACGGATGAACGGTCGTCCACTAACGCAAGCTTCCCCTGCAATGGAAAAATAGGCTGCTTAATCGACCAGCCCTCTAACGACTTGCTTAATTGCATACAGGAAAACAAAATCAATGAATACTGAATCGGATTCCTGGAATCAGAATATCCTTCAACCATCGTCTCAGGCTGTAGAAAAAATAAATCACCTGGCTTGAATGGAGTGGCATGACCGCTTATGTTCAGCAAACCGTTGCCCGAAGTTATATAGCCTATGGCATACTTATGGAGCATTCTAGGAGTTAATGTAGAGGTTAATGGATCGCCTGCTTGACCCCGAAAAGAAAAGCAGTGAACCGAAGTAAAGATAAGTCTTCTCATCAGGTTTGCTAGATTGTGCATGACCGCTCTCCTCACTTCAGATCTTTTTTTGCTGTCAAAAGGACCCTTTAAGAACCACGGCGCCGCCATCCAAAAACGCGTACATGTACAATGCCCTTCGTCACCCAATGAGCTAGAACATACAGTACAATGAACACAATAAGAAGCGGTTTGAAAAAGATCACCGCCACTAGCCAGCTGACGAAAATCTGCCAGACTTTCATGCGCCTTATGACCTTCATCGGTGCTAAAAAGATACGATACAGCTTATGGCTGTTTTGCAAGGCGCTCAAATACTCATCCTGATACTGCTTGCTCTCTGGATTGAGTCTCACGGCGCTTTGCATATACTTTTCCTGAAGCGTATAGTCGCCCCGATGGCCTGCCGCCCAAGCGAGATGCAGCAGCACACCTGGTTCTTCCGCCTCTGCCCGAATCGCCTGCCTATCCAATTGCTCCGATTCCTCAAAATGCCCCAGCAGCGCTTCCGTATAGCTCAGCACAGCCAAATAAAGCGGCGACTCCGCATTCAGTTCGAGCGCTTGCAGCAGATATTCCTTCGCTTGCTTAAACTTCCCCATTTTGTTCATCTGACTAGCAAGCAAATAATAATAATGAGCTCTGTATGGTTCAATTCGCAAAGCTTCATGTACCGCTTCAAGAAAGGCCTTCACATCATCCGTATCATAATAGATGACAACTCGCACAAACCAAGCATCTGCATGATCGGGATCGCGCTTCAACACTTCACCAGACCAATACATGCTTTTTTCGTAATCTTCCATTAGTAAATAAATCCGGGCGATAAGGGCCAATGCCTCTGTATCTTCCGGGTTATGGCGCAAAATCCGCTCCGTTTGCTCTAAAGCCTCCTTATACCGTTTCCACTCAAGCAATTGATATACAGCGGCATACGTATTTTGCTCAAAATCTCTGTCTGTCGCCAAAGCGTCTCCTCGCTCCCTCCTGCTACTTAATGCCGTGCTTCTTCATATAATCCAGTACAACCTGATAGTCACGGTTGACATCACTGAAGGTTGCATAGTTTTTCGCAGTGGAAAACCACTCCAGCGTTGTCGCTTTGCGGGATTTCACCGCAGCCTTCATATCATTTTGGGAAATCGGCTGCACTTCCCCCGTCTCCAGCATGCGCTCCATCGCTGATTCCACCGCATCGCTAACGACCTGCTCCAAATCTGCTCCGGAAAAACATTTCGTCTCGGCAGCAATGCGCTCTAAATTCAGTGAATCCACGGGCTTGCCCGCTAGCTTCAGCCCCAAAATCGTTTGGCGCTCCGCCTCCTCTGGCGGCGGTACAAATACAAGATGGTTAAAGCGTCCAGGACGTCTGAGCGCGGAATCCAAGTACCATGGCGTATTAGTTGCTCCAATGACAAAGACATTTTCGTTCTCTGCTTGCAGACCGTCCAGCTCAAGCAGCAGCTGATTAACTAACATGCGGTCGTGATGCTGACGCATCTGATTCCGACTGCCGCCCATTGCATCCAGCTCGTCTATGAAAATGACACAAGGCCTGCACTGGCGCGCTTTTTCAAAAAAGTCATGCAAGTTATGCTCGCTCTGCCCCGTATACATCGAAAGAATCGCCTGCAGCTCTATATGAATAAAATTAGCTTCAATTTCGCCCGCAACCGCTCGCGCCAGAAACGTTTTACCACACCCTGGAGGCCCGAACAGCAGCAGGCTTCCTCCCGCAGATTTACCATAGGCTGCGAACAATTCCGGCTGCTTCAGCGGCAAAATGAAGTTCATTCGAATTTTTTTCTTCACATCCTCCAGTCCGCCTACATCATCGAACGATTCCGCTGGCTTTTCTGACTCGACAAGCGATTGATCCTCTTGATTAAATTGAATTAGCTTTAAATTTTTGCGCCTTTGCGCTGCAAGATCATCAAAATCAGACATTAGGCACTCTCCTCTACTAGTCTACTTCTACTTTTACTTATATAGCATGCTGAATTACGCCATTCCTCCATTACCTCTTCCCAGGCAGCATCTCTCCCCTGTCTTTCAACCGACGAGCCATGCGCTCCCTTGAAGGGCACAAAAAAGCTGTCCCTTTACAAATCAGAAAGTTGTGCTGTGAGCTGGATAAGCTCCTCAGTTCCATTCTTGTGCTTGGACAGCTTTATAGGTTTCGACTAGGCAAAATAATATTAAAGCTCTTTCGATGCCTGCTCTAAATAACTTTTTAATCTTCGACCTGCCATGGCATATCTAGCGCTCCTATAAAAGCGGTGATTTCTTCTGTTTTGGGCAAAACGATTCCACCTCTCGCAAATCAAGTAGCATTCGACAATCTTTACAAGTCTTTATCCCGATTGTCGTTCTTGAGAATATTATGCCGGAATATGGCAGCAATGTCTATATTCACGCCTTTACGTTCCGCAATAAGTACGGTAAGCGCGGCCTGACGGCTCAGGCAACGCGGCATAATCAGCCTGCTTTGGAGAATGGGCATACGGATCGGCAAGTGCCTCAAGCAGCCGCTCCATAACCGTATAATCGCCATTAATCGCCGCCTCCAGCGCTTCTTCAACCCGATGATTGCGCGGAATGATGGCTGGATTGCTGCTCCGCATAAGCTGCCCGACTTCTTCTACGGACTGCTCCTGCCTGCTGAGCCTATTCTGCCAGCGCTTATGCCACTCTGTATACTCAGGGCTGCTAAACAAAGCCGAGTCATCCGGCCGATTAAACGTTAACGCCACAAACGTATTGGTGTAGTCTGCGCCATGCGTCTCCATCAACGTGAGCAGGCCTTTCATCAGCTCATCGTCCTGCTCCTCCTCATTGAAAATGCCCAGTTTGCCGCGCATGCCTGAAAGCCAATGGCGGTGATATAGGTCTGTAAAATCCGCTAAAGCTTTTTCCGCAAGCTTCAAAGCCTGCTCCTCCTCATCATGCAGCAGCGGCAATAGCGATTCAGCTAATCTTGCCAAATTCCAAACCGCAATGTAAGGCTGATTTCCATAGGCATAACGGCCTTGGCTATCAATAGAGCTGAATACTGTCGATAGGCTAAAAGCATCCATAAAGGCGCATGGGCCATAATCAATCGTTTCGCCGCTAATCGCCATATTGTCTGTGTTCATGACGCCATGAATAAAACCGACAAGCTGCCATTTGGCAATAAGCGAGGCCTGACGCTTGATCACTTCTTGAAGCAAGGAGAGATAGCGATTATCGTCAGCAGCGATTTGCGGAAAATGCCTTTGCACGGTGTAGTCCGCCAGTGCTCGCAGCTCCTCTGCCGCTGCCCATTGTGCAGCAAATTGAAATGTTCCGACACGGATATGGCTTGCAGCTACGCGGGTCAAAATCGCACCCTGCTGCGTATCCTCGCGGTAAACAGGCTCGCCCGTTTTTACGACCGCCAAGCTGCGGGTAGTCGGAATACCCAGCCCCTGCATCGCTTCGCTAATGATGTATTCACGCAGCATCGGCCCAACTCCCGCACGGCCATCGCCGCCGCGAGAATAGGGGGTTCGTCCCGCGCCTTTGAGCTGAATGTCGACTCGCTCTCCTGAGGGTGTCATTTGTTCGCCCAGCAGCAAAGCCCGACCATCGCCCAAGCGATTAAAATGACCAAACTGATGGCCTGCATAAGCCTGAGCAAGCGGCAAAGCTCCCTCGGGAATTAGATTGCCCGCAAGCATAGCCACGCCCTCCTCGCTTCGCAGCGCCTCGGCACCCAGTCCTAGCGCTTCAGCCAGCCTGTCATTGCAAATGATCAGCTCTGGCTTGCGCACAGAAGTCGGGCTTGTCGCTGTAAACAATGCTTCTGGGAGCCTTGCATAGCTGTTGTCAAAGCTCCATCCGATATGTATATTGGCTTGCTTCTCGCTCATATTCGATCGCCTACTTTTTCATCAATTTGTACACTTCTTCATTTCTTCATTATACTACATCTTGAAACGACATCCTGCGTTCCCGCTCAGCCGCTCAAAAATTAGCCAACCGCCCTCGACTTTCGGATATAATTAACAATATATCATAACAGCTATAGCTATTTCATATTGAGGAGTGAAGCATACGTATGGACCAGCAGCTTCTGGCACAAATCAACCTTTGGCATGAAGAGGAAGCCTTCGAGAGCATTGTTGAGCGACTACAAGAAATCCCTGAAGCCGACAGAGATTATGAGGTCATTATCCAGCTTGCCCGAGCCCTTAACAATACAGCTTGTTACCGCGATGCATTAAAGCAGCTTTCCTTCATTGCCGAGCAAGGCAAGCATGACCCTTTATGGCATTTTCGCCAAGGCTATGCTTATTATTTTCTTGCTCGTTACGTGGACGCCTTGCAGGCTTTTGAGCTGTCCTTCCGCTTGGATTCCAAATCGGAGCCAACCTTGGAGTTTTTGGAGTGGACCAAGCCGCTCGCTGAGAAAATGGTACGCCAACACAAACGTTATGTAGAGGAAAGTGCAGCAGCCCAGGAGCAGCGGAGCTTTGAACAGGACGAGCCCTTCGCCTCTTTCGATTTGCAAAGCTTTTGGGAGGACAGCGACTATGCCCGCAAGTCTTATGTGCTGCCGCAGCCAACCGCTGAGCTGATTGCATCCATTGAGCAGGAGCTTGGCTACAAGCTGCCAGCCTCCTATATTGCCCTAATGAACAGCCAAAACGGCGGTATTCCCGTCAATTGCCGCTTTCCGACGGAGGAGCCAACCTCCTGGTCTGAGGAGCACGTCGCAATAACTGGCATTATGGGCATCGGACGAAATAAATCCTACTCGCTAGGCGGAGATTTGGGCAGCCGGTTTATGATTGAAGAATGGGGCTATCCTGACCTTGGCATCGTTATTTGCGACTGTCCTTCCGCTGGTCATGACGTCATCATGCTGGATTATCGCTTCTGCGGGCCAGACGGCGAGCCTGCCGTCGTTCACGTTGATCAGGAGGATGAGTACAACATTACGTATTTGGCATGCAGCTTTGAACAGTTCATTAAAGGGCTCGTTCATGATGATGTGTATGATAGATCGGCTGAAGAGAAAGAAGCCGATCTGAAAAAAGTAGCAGAAGGCGCATTTTCCCCTCTATTGGCTGAGCTTTGTGCCGCTGTGACGGAAACCGATGAGCTGGAAGCGAAAATCCGGTCGATTTGCACCCAAATTACCGAGGAGAAAGGCTATTTCGTCTTTCAAGCCGACGAGCGGTCTACCTTGATGTATGATTTACAATTTTGGCTGTATACAAAAACCTATCCGAATCCTGCACGGAAAAAATATATCGGCGACTACGATAAAATGATCGCATTCGGCGGCGGCGAGTTCAGCACAGGCGGCTATGCGCCAGCCTTTATTACGGACTGGCTCGATGATCGTATTAAGCTGGGAAAAATCCTTGTAACGGAGCGCACTCTCGCGATGACGGATGAAGCTATCGAGCAGATGATTGAGCAGTTAAACGCCTATGCGGCCCCTAACCATAAAGCCGCGCTTCCTTCAGAGGCTGATGGGATTACCGCACAATTGCGACCTTTTATTTTTGCCTGCCACGACAATAAATCCTATTCTGTTCTTTTAAATGCCGGCACCTACAAGCAGCAACTGTTTGATACGAGGGCGGAAGAAGGCTTTCAAGGCAGCGGCTATGACTGGGGCTCGCTTGCAGCTGTATTTATAGAGGAAAAAATGCCTGAGCTTGCCGAGCACATCCACTTCGATTCAGAGGCAGATATGTTCTGCGTCTATTCCAGCAATCGGGAGGCTATGATGAAATTTGCGTTAGCCTTCAAAGCAGCCTGTGAGAATGATGATTTAATTAATGATTTATTTGCTCGCGCCGAGCTGGATTAATTTTTTTGGTCACTGTATCACTCCAAGCGTTTCCCTGCTGCCTTCATCTATGATCCTCCCATTATCCAGCACCATAATACGGCTGCACATGAGCTGAACGGCTGCCAGATCATGTGAAATAAACAGGCAGGCAAAGCCAAGCTGCTGCTGCAATCGCTGCAAAAGCTTTAAAATTTGGGCTTGGATAATCATATCCAGACTTGCGGTCGGCTCATCCAAAATAATAAAGTCAGGCGCAATGCTGATCGCTCTGGCGATGCATACCCGCTGCTTCTGACCTCCGCTCAGCTCATGGGGATATTGCCGCATGACGCTAGCCGGAAGCCCGACCATATCGAGCAAAAGAGCAGCCGCTTCATCCCGCTTATATCGGCAAGCACCTAAAAAAGCTGGTGTTTTGTCCTTGAATACGTCGAGCGGCTCCATTAACGAATCCACAATCGTCAGCCTTGGGTTCAAGCTGGCAGCCGGATTTTGAAATACCGCTTGAATCCGTCCGTTGATAAAAGAACGTGCAGCAGACTTGCGGTTATGGAGCGGCATTTGCTGAAACAGAAGCTCGCCTTGATCAAGCGGCTCCATAAGCAGCAAGCATTTGGCCAATGTGCTTTTGCCGCTGCCGCTCTCACCGACCAGTCCTAAACATTCCCCTGCTTTCAGCGTAAAGGATACCTGCTCCAACGCCTTAATGCCCTTTGGGTACGCTTTGACAAGCTTTTGAGCAGCAAGGATACAATCCCCGCTGCCATTCGCCAGTCCCGCTGCCTGCTCCGGCATCGTTTGATTAGCGTCTGCTGGCTGTGCAATCCCTGCTTGCTCAGCCTCCCCTGTTGTTAACGACAATAGCAGCGACTCAGCCAAAAGAAGCTGCTTCGTATAGGAATGGGCTGGCTCCTCCATCACCGTCCGCACATCGCCCGCTTCCAGCACACAGCCTTCGCGCATAATCGCCACTTGATCGGCATAGCGCCTGACATGCTTGAGGTCATGGGTAATAAACAGAATAGCGCAGCCGGTGCGCTCCTGCATGCCTTTAAGCAGACGAAGTATTTCCTCTCCCGTTGCCTGATCCAGCGCAGTCGTTGGTTCATCGGCAATAAGCAGCCTCGGCTGAAGCAGCATTGCTGCTGCAAGGGATACCCGTTGCAGCTGTCCCCCGCTAAGCTCACAAGGATAGCTTTTGAAGACGCGCTCTGCTGGCAGACGCACCTCCCCCAAGCAAGCTAAAATTTGCTTTTTTCGCTCCTTGCGCCCTAAACGACTGTGAGCCTCAAGCGTCTCATCCAGCTGCTTGCCCAGTCGAATAAAGGGACTGAACATACCCGCATAATCTTGAAAAATATAGGCAATCTCTTTGCCGCGCAGCCCGCTTAATTGTTTTGCCGAGAGGTCCGCCAGCAATTGCTCCTGGAAGAAGATTTCGCCAGACGTGATGCCTACAGCCTGAGGCAGCAAGCCGCCAATCGCGAGTCCAGTCAGCGTTTTGCCACTGCCGCTTTCACCGATTAAAGCGAGCCATTGCTGCTTTTCAATACACAAATGTAGGTTTTGAACAAGCGGCTGCTGCCCTGCGCTTAAGCTAAGTCCTGTTATTTTTAATACGCTCATCGCTGTCATCTCCTTTAATCCCTGCTGCGTTTCACATCCAGTCGATCGCGAAGTCGGTCACCGCAGGCATTCGATAGCAGTACGACAAGCATAATAGCAAGTCCCGGCGCGATCATCAAATACGGAGCCTGATGGAAAAAGGCACGGCCTTCATTCAGCATCGCTCCCCATTCGGGAGACGGCGGCTGAACACCAAGTCCAATGTAGGATAATGAAGCAATCATCAAAATAATTTTGCCCACGTCGAGCGAAGCAATAACGATTACGCTGCTCAGCGCATGCGGCAGCAAGTGCTTCATGACGATTTGCAGCGGACCTACCCCATTCAAGCGAGCAATCGCAATATATGCTTTGTATTTCTCAGACCTGACACTATTGCGGACAACACGGGAGTAGGCGATCCATTTGACCGCCGCAATGGCAAAAATTAAATTGAAGATGTCAGGCCCCATCAAGCCGCTTAACACAATAGCAATGATGAAATCCGGGAAAGCAAGGAAGGAGTCTGACACTCTCATAAATATACGATCGACGAAGCCGCCTAAATACCCCGCTAGCAGCCCAACGGGAATACCAATACTTAGCGCTGCCGCTAGTACGATCAGACTCGCGCCAATCGTATTTCGTCCTCCAATGAGCAGACGCGAGAACAAGTCTCTTCCGAGTCCATCGGTTCCCAGCCAATATTGCGGGCTTGGCGGCAGCAAGCGGATATTAAGATTCACCACATAGGGATCATGAGGAACGTGGAAAACCGAGAATGCTAGCGCTGCAAGGAGGAGCATCGCTGTATAACCGGCAAAACCTGCCTTCTTCATCGCTTCTCCCCCTTCAAGCGCATTTCCGGGTTCAGGACATGATTCGCCCCATCCACCAGCAGATGAATGAGCGTAACAGCAGCTCCCATCACGACCATATAACCTTGAATGACCGGATAATCCCTGCTCTGAATGGCATCCACAATAAACTTGCCCATGCCCGGATATGCAAACAGCACCTCAATGACAACCGTGCCGCCAAGCAGGCTGCCTATGCTGACACCGAACATCGTCACAACGGGCGTAAGCGCATGGCGAAAAGCATGACGAAGCAAAATTTTCCCGCTGCCAATACCGCGTGCCCGAGCGCCCTGAATAAAATCCTGCGATAGACTGTCCAGCAGGCTAGAGCGAATTAAGCGGACATAGACGGCAGACATCGTAAGACCGAGTGTTAAAGCAGGCAGTACGAGATGCGAAGGCGTCCCCATGCCCATCGACGGAAAAAGCCCTGCTTTTACGGACAGCCCTTCTATCAAAAGAAGCCCTAGCCAAAAGCTAGGGATAGAAGTGCCCAGTACAGCAAGAAGCCGGCTGGCGTAGTCAATGACACGGTTCGGATAAAGCGCCGACAAAGCGCCAAGCGGCACGGCAATAAGCAATAAAATGAGCAGCGAGCTGCCAGTAAGCAGCAGCGTTGCCGGCATTTTGCCAAGCAGCTCCTCGCTGACCGGCCGATTCGTCATATACGAGTTCCCCAAGTCTAACTGCGCTAATCGAGCGAGCCAATTGCCATACTGAACCAGTACCGGCTTATTTAGCCCCAGCGCTTCTCGCTGCTGCTCAATTTCTGAGCTGGTCACAGCAACGTCATCAAGGCGAAGCATTTGCTTAACGGCATCGCCCGGCGCAAGCTTAACGAAGACGAAGCTGACGAGCGAAAGCAAGAGAAGGAACAGAACAAGCTCTACGCCCCTTTTCCAAACGATGCTCATTTCTCTTCCACATCCAGCACATTCGTCAGCATATAATATTCGCTTTTACTCGTCACCCAATTTTTCACCTTTTCGCGGTACACAACGAGCGTGTTGGGATGAACGAGGTAGGAATAATACATTTGTTCATTAATACGGGTAAGCGCTTGTTTAATTAAAGCGTGACGCTCATTCATGTCCACCGTCTGATCCAGCTCATCAATCCAAGCGTTCAGCTCTGAATCGTTAATTGTCCCAAAATTGAGCGGCCCATCCGGCTTAAAGGCTACATTTAAAAAATAGCTCGCATCCCCGCGCGGCGCAATGGACGGACTGTACGTGCCCAAATCCCAATCGTCCTTATCCAATAAATAATCCTCGTATTTATCGACTTGTGCAATCGTTATGGTGATGCCAAGCTCCTTCGCTTGCGATTGCAGCACTTGGGCAAGCAATGGAAATTCTGCACGCGAAGCGTACGTGACCAGCTTAAAGGAAAGCGGCTGGCCATCCTTGCTCACCTTGCCCTGCTTAACCTCGTAGCCTGCTTGCTGAAACCATTTGCGAGCAGCGTCCAAGCCTGTTTCCTTCGGTTCATAATCGGGCACGAACGAAAATTCTGGCAAAAAAGGACCGCTGGCAACCGTCGCTTGGCCGCCCATAATAACGTCCTTCAACTCCTCGCGATTGACGAGTGCATCGAATGCTTTGCGAACGTAGCTATTTTGAAAATCCCCGTGTCTCGTATTAAAAATGAGTTCATGTGTTTTCAAGCTGACAACAGAATCCAAATGCAGGCTGGCATCGCCCTTTATCATTTCCATGCTTTCTACTGGCGGACGGTATACAATATCGGCATCCCCCGCCATAAGCGCTGACAAACGGGCATTTGCATCTTCATTAAAGCTGAAGGCTGCTTGACTGAGCTTTGCAGCACCGTCCCAATACTTGTCGTAGCGGTCCAGCTTAAGCGAGCTGCCTGAAGTGAACGAGGCGACTTGAAACGGCCCCGTTCCGATTGGCTTTTTATCCGGCTCCGGTGCAGACACGTCCATAATCGCTGTATTGGGATGAACCAGTTCGGACGGAAACTGGGGAAATGGCTGTACTGTCGTAATTTGAAGGCTTTGTCCGCTGGCTTCCATTTGCTTGATTTTCAAAACCTGCTTCACTCCCGGATTTTGCTCCATCGCCCGCTCAAGCGATTGCTTGACGGCCTCCGCATCGAGCGCCTTGCCATTTTGAAAGGTGACCTGCTCTCGTATTTTAAACGTCCAGTGCTGCCCATCCGCGCTGCTCCATTCCTCCGCAAGCCAAGGCTGAATTTGGAGATCCTCACCTAGCTTAACCAGCGTTTCAACAACACCTGCTCGGAGCGGGGTGTAATCCAGATGCGGATCTATCGTTTGGCTTGCAAAGTTAAACAGAAAGGAAAGCTCCTTGACAGGCGTTTGAGCTTGTTCTCCGTTAGTGCTCTCCCCTTTGGAGCATGCCGCCGCGAGCAGCAGCAAGCCTATAAAGAGAGATAATGAGATGATTTTTCGCATATGCAATGTAAGCTTACCTCCATATTTTCAAATGATTCAAGATGACCTGCCTCATCGTACCCTAAGAAGCCCAGAATGGTAATAGCCCGATCGAGCTATTGCGCAGTGAAAAATGTGACAATAATTAGCCAGATTCGTGCTCATTTACAGCACAAACCAGCTATGCTATGCTCGGTGGAGGTGGGCTGCACAGGCTTTGCTCTCCCTTCATTATGAACGTAATAAGTATAGATGGAACACAATTGACCTTTTCAGGCAGACTAACGGTTAGCCTATTAAATGTTTATTAAGTAACAAGGAGGAATAGGATATGCAATATGCAACATTCGCGGGCGGCTGTTTTTGGTGCATGGTCACCCCTTTCGAGGAGCTTCCAGGCATACATAGCATCGTATCCGGCTATATGGGCGGACATCAGGATAACCCAACCTATGAGCAGGTAAAAACGGGAGAGACGGGTCATGCCGAGGTTGTGCAAATTACCTTCGATCCGCAGCTGTTCCCTTATGAGCGTCTGCTTGAGCTATATTGGCCGCAAATTGATCCGACGGACGAAGGCGGTCAATTTCAAGATCGCGGCAGCCAGTACCGCACGGCGATTTTTTACCATAATGAAGAGCAGCAGGCTCTGGCACTCGCTTCCAAGCAGAAGCTTGCGAGCAGCGGACGCTTCGATAAACCAATCGTTACAGAGATTCGGGCGGCAGATACATTTTATGCGGCGGAGGAATATCATCAAAACTTCCATAAGAAAAATCCAAAGCATTACAAAGAGGATCGCGCCCAATCGGGCCGCGATACGTTTATTGAGCAGAAGTGGAAATAATATATATGCAGCGCGCAAAAATGCACAAAGCCCCCGTCAGAAGTTGCTGGCGAGGGCTTTAGCTTTTAAGAAAAAAACACAGGCTCTATAGAATTTTCGGTTTATACTCTGTCCATGCCTCTTGAATATGAGATTGCAGCAGCGGGCTGCTCTCAATAATCGCTTTACGCTTTGCTTTGAGCACGATTTGCTCCATATCTGCGAAGCTGCAGCCGGCAAGCAGGCTGGAGGCGGTATCATAAATAGGCTCCCGCTGTGCAAAATCGCCAATCAGAAGCGATATGTATTCGTATCTGCTGTGAGCATCCGGCATGCCGTAATGCATCTTCGTATCGAAGCGTCGCCAGATCGCATTGTCCAGCTCCTCCTCCAAATTGGTCGCCGCAATAAACACACTTTCACAATCGAACTCGTCCAAGCATTGCAGCAGCGTATTGACAACTCTCGCCATTTCCTTCACTTCATCATTATTTTCGCGGGTACGCGCTATCGCATCGAACTCATCAAGAAACAAGACGCAAGGAGCCGATTTGGCGTAATCGAATATTTTGCGGACATTGCTCGCTGTTTCTCCCAGATGACTATGAATAATCGCATCCAGCCTAACTAGAATAAGCGGAACATCCAGCCGCTGCGCGATGTAGAAGGCAGTTAAGGTTTTCCCCGTACCCGGCGGCCCATACATAACCACTTTGTTCGGAATTGGAACATCATGCTCCTCAAACTTCTCTTTCATGCCCATAATAGTGAAAAATTCTTCTACGATTTGCCGATTCATCGGCGGCAGCACGATGCGCTTTACCTTGCGCGCACATTCCTTCGAGCTGTAAAAGCTGGCCATATCCGTTCCCTTAGCTCTCGGCAGCCGATGATTACTTTGATTTTTGCTCATATTGGCGAAGCTCCTTCATTTTCCTATCAATCGTTTAGCTCGTTGCATCTATTCGTAAATATTACGATTTATTATAGCGCATAGGCTTGGTTTTGAAAAGGGGTACGCCAGCCTGCTGGTCTGCGTACGCTTCCCCCGCCTGCTGCACCCATTGCACGAACAATTTAGCGCCTTGCGTCAGCACCTCTTCATCTATATTGAACAAAGGATGATGCAGCGGATAAACCGTTTCAGCTGTTGGATTGGCGATGCCAATAAACGCGAATGCACCCGGCACCACCTGCACATACAGTGCAAAATCCTCCCCCGCAAGGCTAGGCTTATCCAAAATAACGATTTTATCGTCGCCCAAGGCGAGTTGACCAGCCTGCATAGTCAGCTGAACGGCAGACGTTTCATTAAGCAGCGGCGTGCCCAGCCGATATTGCGACGTATAGCTGCCGCCATACGTGCTGGCTACAGCGTCCGCTCTCTTTTCCAGCAGCTGATGAATTTGCCCCGTCAGCTTCGGATGAAAAACACGATACGTGCCGCTAAGCTTGCTTTCTCCCGCTATGGCGTTAATCGCCGTACCCGCATGCAAAGTGCCGAAGGCAAACACCTTCGTTTCCCACGGATCTATCTCTGCTGCAAGGGCGAATTTCACATCGGAAATAAACTGCACCGCCATCGACAGCGCATCTACGGCCAAATGCGGCGTACTGTGGTGTCCGTTCAAGCCCTTAAAGGTCATGTGAAAATGCGAGGATGCTGCCATCGCCTCCTTGCGATGAATGCCAACAACCCCTGTAGGCAGCTCCGGCCATACATGCAGCGCAAAGCAAAGATCCGCGTCCTCCAGCACCCCAGCCTCAATCATATCTCGCCCTCCGCTTATCATCCGTCCATCAATGGGGCTTGGCAGCGCACTTTCCTCAGCGGGCTGAAACACAAATTTGATTGTGCCGCTCCACATTTCTCGGTGCTGGCTCAGCGCCTTTGCCGCTCCAAGCAGCATCGTCATATGGGCATCATGCCCGCAGGCGTGCATCACACCTACGTTCTCTGAACGGTATTCGGCAGTGTTCTCCTCATGAATCGCCAAAGCGTCCATATCTGCTCGCAGCACAATCGTCGGCCCCGGCCTGGCGCTGGTGAGAACACCAACAACGCCTTTGCCAAAATGCTTGCCTACATGCCGCTGAACCTGTAAGCCTAGCGCTGACAAATAGTCCGCCACCTTCTCTGCTGTTCGGTCCACCTCAAATAATAGTTCAGGATGCTTGTGAAAATCTCTACGCAGCGCAATTAGCTCCTCCCGCAGCGTATCTACATAGGCAAGCACAGCTTGTATATTCATTGAATAACCTCCATTCATTCGTATAACCTTTTATATAACCTTTTTTAATTCCATCGACCTACGCAAAAAAAGCGGAAACATCCCCTCATCAGGATGTTTCCGCTTGTACGGTCAACTCTATGTTCAATAATAGGTATGCCCTAGCTATAAGTCAATGCCGGTGCCACACCTATGGTGCATTTTAATATTGGCGAAAAGCAAGCACGGCGTTAACTCCGCCGAAGCCGTAGGAATTGGACACTGCCGCCGCGGATTTCACCGCACGCGCCTTATTAACAACCAAATCCAGCTGCGCCTCAGGGTCCGGCTCGTCTAAATTTGTTGTTGGCGGCAGCCAGCTGTTGCGCAGCGCTAGCAGCGTAATCGCTGCTTCAATCGCGCCTGACGCGCCGAGCGGGTGACCATACAAGCCCTTCGTGCCGCTGACGGCGACGGGATGGCTGCCGAATACTTGACGAATGACCCGCGATTCCGTCACATCATTAAGGAGCGTCGAAGAACCGTGTGCATTGACGTAGTTAATGTCCTCTGGTGCCATATCTGCGCTCGTCAGCGCTTGGCGCAAGGCGCGTGCAGCCTGCGTGCCGCATGGGAGCGGCGCGCTCATATGATGGGCATCATTGGTCAGGCCGAAGCCTGCGAGCTCGCCATATATTTTCGCGCCACGCGCCCTAGCATGATGCTCCGCTTCAATGACGAGCACGGCGCTGCCCTCGCCCATGACGAAGCCGTCGCGATGGCGGTCGAACGGTCGGCTTGCCGCATTCGGCGACTCATTGCGGGTAGACATCGCCCGCAGCATGTCGAAGGCACCGAAGGAAAGCGGAGCAAGCGGGGCCTCCGAGCCGCCCGCCATAATGACGTCCGCTTCGCCGCGGCGGATCGCTTGCAGCGCCCGGCCAATGGCGACAGCACCGGACGCGCAGGACATCGCGTTCGTCTCATTCAGACCTGTCATGCCAAATTCCATGGCAAGATTGCACGAGGCTGCGCCGCCGAAGACTGAAAATCCGAGCGTCGGCGAGACAGCACGGAAGCCGCCATTATGATAGCGGCTGCACTGCTCCTCCGCATAGGCGATGCCGCCCAGTGCGCTGCCCATGAACACACCTGCCCGATCCGCGTCGAGATCGGCGGGACTCAGCCTGGCGTCGCGCAGCGCCATCGCGCCGCTGGCAACCGCAAGCTGCGAGTAGCGGTCCATGCGATGCGCACGCTTTTTATCCATATAATGCTCCGCCTGAAAATCCGGAATTTGCGCTGCAATTCGGCTGCGCAGCCCTTGCGGTACAAAACGCTCAATTTCCTTCACCGCGCTTTGCCCTCGCACTAGACCTTCCCATAGCTGCTCCACGCCTGCGCCAATCGGCGTTACACAGCCTATTCCCGTTACAACTGCTTTTATCGTATTAGCCAATGTGTCCACCTGACTCTCTTTGTTGAATATGGGCCTGCTCTGCCTGCTGCTTCAAGCCATGCAATGTTCTCTCCGCAATTGCATAAACGAACCGATTGCCGATAAAACCAGCGAAAAGCCTGCGCGTCCATGGAGGAGAGTTCCAGCGATGTACAATGGATACGGACACCTTCTCTCCAGCCGGTACGATGCGCCATTCGACCTCCATCCCTTTCGTCACTCCACGCACATGACGATAACCAACGATTAGCTCCTCCTCGTTCACGATCATTTCGCTTTCCCACCAGACCGGCCACTGAAACCGCTTGAACGGCCGTACAGCAGCCATTTTCACAAGACCGCCCCGTTCACTGCCGCCATAGCGAAACTGAATCTGGCGATAGTGCGGAAGCAGCTGCGGCCAATTTTCGATTTTTCGTGCATATTGAAAAGCTGTCAGCAGTTCACAGCGCATCGTTATCTCATTGTAGGTATGCATGAGCTTACCCAACCTCCTCGTATGTGCTCTATTCACAAGCAGTCACCGATTAATGCCGCCAAACGGCTTCGGGCGGCAGGCAGCGAGCCAAGTCCGCGCAAAGCAGATTGCCACAGCAGCTCATGCCTGCTCGTCCATTCGATCAGCTTTTGCAGCCGAATAGCTGGTGTAAAGCGGCTATGCTGAAGCTGCGCAAAGTGAGCCAGAGGCGTCTGGCTGCCGCTCTCCAGTGCTTGCACCAGCAGCGGTGCTGCAAGCTCCGCGCTGCTGAGCGCGCGGTAAATGCCCTGACCTGTCAGCGGATCATAATATCCCGCTGCATCGCCTATAAGGAGAAGACCTGCCTGCTGCGTTGCCCTTACGCGGCGATCAAACGGCCCGCAGGCGAGCACTTCGCTGGTGCAGTCTGCTCCCTGCAAGCGCTCCGCCAGCTCGGGAAGCTCGCTTACCTTGCTTAGCAGCCATGCAGCGCGCCCCTCCTTGCGTCCAGCAAGCGCTCCCACGCTCCCGCACTCGCTTCCCGTCAGCTGGGCGAGCGTCATATTGGCCTCGCCGCCGCCAATTGGCGCAAGCCCTACAACGATGCCGCGTCTCGTAAACAGCTCAACGCGGGGTTGCAAATCCCGCACCCCGCTCACCCGCGCCGTGAATGCTGTTTTGCGCAGCGGGCCGAAGCTGCTCAGCCCCGCGCAGCGAGCAACTGCCGAGCGAATACCGTCCGCGCCAACGACGAGGCGCGCCCGAAATTGCGAGGCCTGCCCCGCTGATGAATAAGCGATAACACCCGCCACACGACCATGCTCCCAAATAAGACGCTGCACCCTCATTTGTTCTATTACGTGCGCACCAGCCTCCCCAGCATACAGCGCAAGCGCATAATCCAGCTTTTCACGAGCGCAGGCCATTCCGAATTGGCCAGCGGGGAAAGACGCCAGCAGCTCCGCCTTTCCGCTTGTCAGCCGCCAGCCATGGATGAGCGAATGCTCCATGCTGCTGCGAATCGCCGCGAATTTTCCAGCAGGCAATATACGCGCAAGCGCAGCGACTGCGCCAGGATTAAGCGATTCGCCGCATGGCTTGCGCCGCGGAAGCGATTCACGCTCCAGCACCAGCACCTTTATACCCTGAGCAGCTAAGCGTGCGGCCAGTACGCTGCCGGCTGGCCCTGCGCCAACAATGATGACATCATGCATGACGCACGAGCGCCAAGCGAAATGGAAAATGCCGATGCACGACAGCGGCGGGAACTCCTGCCTGTGCCAGCAGCTCCTTCGCTTCGCGCGCTGTATAGGAGCGCTGGACAGACATTGGCCCATCATGCTTCGTCACCGGGCTGCGCCAGATGAACTTGGCGAGCAAACGTGCGGACAGCAGCGCTAAGCGATGCCGCTCCAAATCGGTCACGACCCAGCCGACCCGTGCTACCCTGTCGATTTCCCCCAGCATACGGCTCGCTTCCCCGTCATCCAAATGATGCAGCGCCAAATTGCTGAAGACGATGTCAAAGCTGTTATCCTCGAAGGGAAGAGCGGTTCCATCGGCTTGCAGCACTTGTATCGCCGTCTGATGAGCGGTGCGTTTTGCCGCAAGCTCCACCATTTTAGGATGAATATCCACGCCGACAATTTCTACTGCCATCCCGCGACTGCTGCACCATTTTTCCAAGGCAATCGGAATGTCTGCAAGCCCCGTCGCCACATCGAGCAGCCTTATTTTCACCCTGTCGCCTGTCCCATATGCTGCCCCTGCCTCGTCGTGTCCTCGCCCCCTCCCTCCCCGCTGCTTGCCCTGCGAACGCTGCATTTCCTCTGCCCTTTGCCCCCATGCATTGCTATAGCCAAGCTTCTGCTCCAGCTCGCGAGCCCGCCGTGCAATTGCCGTCTGTCTGAGCAGCCGCTCCAAATGCTTGAACAGCACCGGATTGCCGCCCAAATAGCGGTTGACCTGCCACACCTCAGCAAGACTCCTCTCAAGCTCCTCCAGCTCTAACTCTTCCTCATCAAGCTTTTCCTTCGCATACAGCCGCTTCATAGCTGCCACCTCCTGCTTTGCTTTCCTTATTGTTATTGTTTTCCACCTTTTTTATCCGCCTAACGCTTATATTTATTTCATTTTTTTACCTGCTGGAATTAGGCAGCTTCCTTCGCAACCTCCAGCCTCCCCTTGCGTCTAATAGAATAGAGAAACTAGAGGAGAGTGATAGAACGCTTATGAAATTTAAAATGAGAAAGCTGACCGCATTGCTGGTGCTGCTCATGCTGAGCCAGACCTTTGCCACGGGCAGCAGCATAGCTGCGAGCTCTGCAACCAAGTACCGGGTGTATCAGAACGATGCGGCGCTCAAGGAATTTGCAACTGAGAATCAGGCCATTGCCTACGCCCAAAGCTTTGCCTACAGCCATGTCGAGCAGATTTCAGGCCGAGTGTGGGTATGGGACAATTTTCCGAGGTATAAGGTCTATCAAGGCGGCGCCTCCAATCCGAAGTGGGAATATCGCACCTATGAACAAGCACAGGCCGCAGCGAAGCAGCTAGGTCAAGTACATATTCGAGATTTGCAGCAGCCGGGCTGGGTATTTGAATCTTATGCCAAGTTCCAGCTGTATCAAGGTGAAACGACGAAAAACAGCTGGGGCTTTGCTACCCTTGCAGCCGCTAAGAAGGAAGCAGCCAATTGGGGCAATGCTCATATCATAAAACGCTCCACGAATGAGTGGGTATGGGACAATGTGACGGCTGCGCAAAAGAAAGAGCAGCGTGCAGGCCAAGCCATTTACATGATTACGAAGGATGGCGGACAAATTACCGGCACCAAAACGTACGCTTACCTTTATGACGCTGTTCAAGCAGCGGCCAAGCTAAGCGATAGCGAGGTGACCAATACTGCGAAAGGCAAGGTCGTTTTCTCCAATGCTCGCCGTTACGAGGTTCAGCAAAATGGAAAAACCATTCAATCCTTTATTAGTGTGGATGCCGCAATACCTTTTGCCAAAAAATATGCTGGTACAGATATCGTTAACAATAACGTCGTCTGGTGGACCAACAAGCCCTATTTATCCGTTTATCAAAACGACAAAATCATTAAAAGCGTGCACACCAAAGACTCCGCAGTGACGCTAGCCAAAAGCTATGCAAATGCCACCGTTCGAAATGCGGATGGACGGATAGTATGGAGCAATGTAACAAAGCTGATTTATTTGGGCTGGAATGGTTCCTCGAACAGTCAGACAATTTTGGGGCATGTAGCGGGGACACAGGGGCTCGATATTGATTCACCAACTTGGTTTGAATTAGCGGATGCAAGCGGCAAGCTGAATGACATGTCCGATGCGGCGACTGCTAATGCCTTGAAGGCGCAGGGCGTTCTCGTCATGCCGCTTCTGCACAACCAGTTTGATCGAAAAATGACGAGCGCCTTTCTTGCCGATTCAGCAGCACAGACCACTTTCATTAACAATCTGGTCGCCAAGCTAACGTCGCTTCGCGTCTATGGCCTCAATATTGATTTTGAAGAGGTAGCAGGCTCTGATCGGGCGAGCTATACCGCATTTGTCAAAGCACTTACGAAAGCGGCTCATGCCAAAGGATTGAAAGTATCCATCGACCTGCCGCGCGGCAGCGCCAGCTGGAATCAGGCAACAGCGTATGACCATACCGCACTGGCAGGCATTGTCGATACCATTATTATTATGGCTTATGACGAGCACTGGAGCACAGGCCCGGAAGCCGGTTCCGTCTCCAGCCTGGCATGGGCGGAGGAGGGCGTTAAGCAGTTTCTTGATTATGGCATTCCCCGCAAAAAGCTGATGCTCGGCATTCCCTTCTACGTTCGGGAGTGGAAGCTGGATAACGCAGGCGCTCTCATTAGCAATCGCGCTATTTATATGAAGGAGGTGCCGCAGCTCATTAAGGATACGAATGCTGTAGGTACGCCAGATGTGGCATCCGGTCAAACAAAATATACGTATGTGAAGGATGGCTTTACCTACGTGTTTTGGGCCGAGACCGCTTCAACCGTACAAGCTCGCATCAACATGGCGAAAAAATACGATCTTGCAGGCGTTGCAGCGTGGCGCCTTGGCTACGAAAGTGCCGAGCTATGGACGATGATGCTCCGTTTGAAATAATTTCAGTCCGAGAAACATCAGCTTTTTTCAACGTGTGAACCTTATACATTGTTCTATTTTGCAAAAGAAACAAGCCAGGGGCTCAATAGTCCCCTGGCTTGTTTCTTTTGTAATCCTCTCACTTCATTGAACTATACTTGAATGAGAGCCTTCACAACCCGTTTTACGGCATCATTGGCCGCTTCCTCAATCGAAGAGCTGTTTACAGCAGCAGCGATTGGCAAGAAGGCTTGGCCGATTATTTCTTGCGCAGCTGCCTGGTCGTTGTCACTTGCAGAGCCGGCTAATACCAAGGCAATAAGCCCCGCATTGTTCAGCAAGGTCGCATAACCCGCGATTTGGCGCACAGATTCGCCTAAGCTGTTCTCGATTAGCATCGTATGATAGCCTCTCGCGACCAACCTCTTCTCGATTTCCTTCGCAATCGCCAAGTTGTCCGAAACGGAACCCTCAAGCCATAGCGTAAATGGCTGCTGCCCTTTTTGCTGGGCGCGGACATCTCTTGTGATTTCCGTTTCGTTTAGGCCCATACTGCTCACGCTTTGAAGCGCTTCGTCAATGACGCCGCAAGCGGAGGTCATATTCGTTACACGATCAATGAGAATGAATCCACCGATGCTTTTGTTTTTTTCAAAAGCATCAAAAACAATACCATCCGATAATGAAAATTCACATTTTGCCACTTCATTTTTAACGACATGATCGGCAGAAACCGTGTTTCCTGTATTAATATCAATTTTGTGCTTAATAGCTGTCACCGTACCAGGAAGAACCTTTGTACCTACCTTCACCAGAACATTTTTCCCCGGCGTCAGGACAGAATCATCCATCCAAAGAATCGTAGCGCTAAAGCTGTCGGCCTCTTGGAGCTGATCATCCTTCGTAAATACACATCCGCGTGAAACGTCAACCTCCCGATCCAATTGAATCGTGACCGGTTGTCCGGCATGAGCCGAATTCCTGTCTTGGTCCGTGACAAAGATTCGTTTGACCTTCGCCTTCTCACGGCTAGGCAAAGTGATCAGCTCATCGCCAACCGCAATGCTGCCCGCTTCAATCTGCCCTTGAAATCCGCGAAAGGTGTGGTCTGGCCTGCATACTCGCTGAACGGGCATCATAAACGGCAACCCATCGTCGCTTGCATGAACATCTACACCTTCAAGATAAGGCAGCAAAGGTAGACCCTCGTACCAAGGCGTATTAGGCGATTTCTTCGTAATATTATCCCCTTCTGTTGCAGAAACAGGAATTACCTGAATGCTTTCAAACTGGAATTCAGCGGCTGTGCGAGAGAAAGCTTCTTTGATCTCATCAAATATTTTCGCATCAAAATCCACCAAATCCATTTTATTTACCGCCAACACCAGATGCTTGATCCCCATGAGAGCGCAAATCCGGGTATGGCGCTTCGTTTGCGTAATAATTCCTTTTTTTGCGTCCACCAAAATAATGGCAAGATCTGCAAAGGATGCGCCTACAGCCATGTTGCGCGTATATTCTTCATGCCCCGGCGTGTCCGCTACAATGAATGAACGGTGATCCGTCGTAAAATACCGATAAGCTACATCAATCGTAATCCCCTGCTCACGTTCAGCCAGCAGTCCATCAAGCAGCAAGGAGTAGTCAATTTTGCCGCCGCGGCTGCCCAGCCTGCTGTCCAGCTCCAAGGCTCTCTCCTGGTCAGCGAACAAAAGCTTAGCCTCATAAAGCATATGTCCAATCAAGGTGGATTTGCCGTCATCCACACTTCCGCAAGTAATAAATTTAAGCAGACTCTTCATCTTAGAAATAGCCCTCCCGTTTACGTCTTTCCATGCTTCCCGCTTCTTCCTGATCAATAACCCTCGTTGTCCGTTCGGATGATACCGCGCCGAGCGTCTCTTCAATAATAGCATCCAGCGTGTCCGCATCAGACAAGGCGCCGCCAGTCAGCGGATAACAGCCTAATGTGCGAAATCTCATCTTCAGCATTTCAACCTTCTCACCCGGCTCGAGCCTCATCCGCTCATCATCCGCCATTATGATCTGCCCATCGCGATTAATGACAGGCCGTTCTTTGGCAAAATAAAGAGGAACAATATCAATGTTCTCTCTGCGAATGTATTGCCAAATATCCTTTTCTGTCCAGTTGGAAATCGGGAATACACGGATGCTTTCACCCTTATTAATTCTTGTATTAAAAAGCTTCCACATTTCTGGACGTTGGTTTTTCGGATCCCAAGCATGATTTTTATTACGGAATGAGAAAATCCGCTCCTTCGCACGCGACTTCTCCTCATCACGTCGTCCACCGCCAAAAGCAGCTGTAAATCCGTATTTGTCCAGCCCCTGCTTCAGCGCCTGAGTTTTCATAATATCCGTATAGGCGGAGCCATGATCAAATGGGTTGATCCCTTGCTCAATCCCTTCTTGATTGGAGTGAACAAGCATGTTGATTCCAAATTCTTTCGCCTTGCGGTCGCGGAATTCAATCATCTCCTTGAACTTCCACGTTGTATCAATATGCATGAAAGGAAACGGCGGCTTCTCCGGATAAAATGCTTTCAACGCCAAATGCAGCATAACGGAGCTATCCTTACCGATCGAATACAGCATCACGGGATTTTCACATTCCGCCGCTACTTCTCGAATAATATAAATCGCCTCAGCCTCGAGTTGATCCAGATGTGTCGTTGCATCTATGGAATCAAGCATCATTTTGTCCATGAAAAAAGTGCCTCCCTTTAATCCTTACTAAATCTATAGACTATAACTTATATCCTATCAGATTTTCACTTTTATGCAAAGTGGAATAAAGTAAATTCTTTTATTTTTTTGAGGCGTTAGTTTTCATCAAAATGGACGACGAAACTACGCACCATTAAATTGGATAATTCCATTATAGAAAAAATGCAGGGATGATGTGTATCAAGCTAGCATGAACAATTGGCGGAGCAATTAATCTTGAGCAAGCACAGCTCTAGGCCTCTGGACTGCTTGCATGAGTGAACAATGGCTTTCATCTAATGCTATCCCTTGATTTTGCGGGCGAAGTCCTGCTATCCTGTTTAAATGTTACAATTTCGATACATTTGCTGCCTATTTCGAAACAATTGCCCGTTATAATTCATCATAGGGAACACTTAAGGAGGCTTTTTTTGAAAATGAGGATAAAAAGAACAGGACAGGCTCTGGCGGTTTTGCTGCTGCTGTTTGCCTTTGGCTGTACTGGCGCACAAGAAACGGGTTCGCCCATAGCTAGCCAGTCCCCAGCGAGCAATACGAATACCGATGCTGCGGGGGCAGCGGCGGATAGCGCCGTCCAGGAAACATCGGGTACTATTGACGATTTACTTGTCGTAGCGAACCCTGCCGCCGCTGTCGTACTCGTAAACAAGCAATACAGCTTGCCTGAAGGCTACGAGCCGCAGGATTTGGTATATCCTAATGTCGCATTCACCTTCACTGAGAAAATCGACAAGCGTATGCTCCGCAAGGAAGCAGCTGACGCCTTGGAGCAATTATTCGCTGGAGCAGCTGGTGATGGCATTAAGTTAGCTGGCGTTTCCGGCTACCGTTCTTATGATCGCCAGCAAACACTGTTCAACAATTATGTGAAAAAGGATGGCGAGGCAGCCGCTCGCATGTACAGCGCTGTACCGGGTACGAGCGAGCATCAGACTGGCCTTGCTATTGACGTTACGGGTGCAGATGGCAAATGTGCGGCAGAGGATTGCTTTGCGGGCACGCCTGAAGCAGATTGGCTCGCAGAGCATGCATCGGAATATGGCTACATTATTCGTTATCCCGATGGGAAAGACAGCATTACCGGCTACAAATATGAGCCTTGGCATATTCGATATGTCGGCAAGGAGCTTGCCAAAGAGCTTAACGAGCGCGACATTACTCTAGATGAATATTACAATGCGGTTCCGGTATCCGAGAAACGTTAATACCCATTAAAAAAAGCGGCAGCTTGGCCGCTTTTTTTAATTTAAATACAAGAATTTATATGTACTTAAATATACTGCTCGTCTGTTGCCAAAATGGAGTCCAGCAGCCCCGGAAAACATAAGTCAAGATGGTCCCTGCGAACGGAATAATAGTGCTGCTTGCCTTCAATTCGCGGCTGAATGATTCCTCCTTCGCGCAATATTTTGACATGATGCGATAGCGTCGATTTGGACAAATGCTCCACCTCGAAAGAGGAGCAGTTTCGTTCCCCTCCCTTGGCAAGGCATAAAACAATTTTAAGCCGTACAGGGTCGCTCAGCGCATGAAGCACCGTTGTGAGCTTCATTTCATTGGCTTCCGGTAATTTTACAGTTTTCATACCGCCCAACGTATCATATCTTGCTGCATGTTTCAATGTACTTTTGACACTTTAAATGGCACTAAGCGTATAGGCTTCGAAAGCCTCCTTTAAAAAATCTTTCCCTTGGGCAACATATAAGCGCAATGGAATATTTGAATGAAAGGAGCCGCAAACCTATGCTGCTCGTTTATGCTGTGGCCCTCCTGCTTGGAGGATTATTCGCAGTGAATGCCGTATTCGCGTATCAAAGCAAGCATATTGATCCTCTATTCTGGGCCACGATATGGTATCAACTCAAGCTGCTTCCTGTCATTTTCGCTGCAAATGTTATGATCGGCTTCGGCGTCAAATTTTTGTATAAAGGCTTTGGAAATTTGACCTTTGCTCTCACCTTGTCAAAAGGCGTTGAAATTTTGGTCTGTGTCGTCATTGGCATCCTATTTTTGCGGGAGATGCCCAATTGGAAAACCATTGCCGGACTTGCCATCGTCGTGCTGGGCTTCTGGATTACGAAGCTCAAATGAGCGCTATCTAGTCCAGTCGTTACTCAAAAAAATAAACAGCCTAAAGCCGCCCCGTTATAGCGGGCGTCCGCTTTAGACTGTTTCTTTTCATTAGCTCATTATTTCTTCGTTCTGCACATGACTTTCACTGATCAATTCAAATGCAGTGCGTATTTTCTCAATATAAGCGGGATCATTGCCGGTACACATAAAGCGAACGCTGCCGCTTCTTACACCGCCTACCATGCCTACTCGGCTTAACAGCGCTGTCAGGCGTTTTATCGTTCCTGCATTGCCATCTATAATCTGAATATGTGGCGGCAATATTTCGCGGAGCAGCCCTTTATAGAAGGGATAATGGGTACAGCCCAAGACGACAATGCCATAACGGTCCAAATCATACCCAGTCAGCTTAGAGTGGAAATAGTCGCTCATAATTCGCTTGTCAAACTGCAAGTCCTCACAATAGCGCACAAGCTCAGGAAGCGGCAAGGAATCTACAATCCCCTCATCGTCTACCCGTGACACAAGAGCATAATATTTAGGCTGCTGCAGCGTTAGCGGTGTCGCGAACACCAGCACCCGCTTGCCTGTTCTGCGGTTCATCTCAACCGCCGGTTTAACCGCCGGCTCCATGCCGACTATGGGAAAAGAATACATCGTTCGCAGCTCGGCTACCGCAATGCTGGTCGCTGTATTGCAAGCAACAACCAAGGCATCAATGCCTTCGCCTACCATCGTTTCCACAGCCTCCAGAATAAAAGCTCTGACTTCCTCCTTCGACTTCGTTCCATAAGGAACATGCAAATTATCAGCCATAAAAAGATAATCCTGAGCAGGGAGTCGTCGAAGCGCCTCAGCCATTACGGTTAGCCCGCCAATACCCGAATCCAAAAAACCAATTTTCATTTTTATCGTTCCCTAACTTTTGTAATAAAGGCTTATACCAGCATAGCGCGATAGCAAGCTATAGGCAATATCCGTAGAGAAGATTATCAGCAACATGCGCTCATAAACGAATATTTTTTTTCAAAAAAAGAACCAACCAGACGTTCCTGATTGGCCTTTTTCACTATTATCTATCATTTTACTTGCATTTTTTAATAGACGCCTACGGCATTATAAGCTTGCTTAACTGAGGCTACTTGCGTTGAAGTTGCGCCGTACAGCTCCGTTGCTGATTGGATGACTGCTGCGCGCGTAGCAGAGAAATTAGAGAATGTCGACAAATAGTACACAAGCGCGTTGTAGTAAATTTTTACCGCTTGCTCCCTGCCAATACCCGTAACGCTCACTCCGCTAAACGTCCCGCCTTGCGCCAGCAAATAAAACGCTTTGTTGTTAATGCCGCTATTAATATGCACGCCGCCATTGTCAGCAGAGCCCGTATAACGATTGCTATAGTGGTCGGGCTGATTATACAAGGTTGGATTGGCTAGCGAGCGAAGCGCATCTCCCGGAATGCCTGGCGTATAAACATCATCCCCGATCAACCAGTTGTCCCCTTCAATAGAGTTGCCGATAATGTCGGATATGGATTCATTAATAGCTCCCGATTCGCCGTAATACTCCAGATTAGCCGTATATTCCGTTACGCCATGCGTAAACTCGTGACCGACTACATCCAAATCGCCAGACAACGGCGCAAAGGTGACACCATCGCCATCGCCGTATACCATTTGCACGCCATTCCAAAACGCATTGTTATAGTTCGTATAATAATGGACCGTAGAACGGAGCTGAAGGCCATTGTTGTTCAAGCTGTTGCGTCCGAATTTCTGGAAATAAAAATCATAGGTTTTAGCTGCATAAGCATGAGCGTCAACGGCTGCTCCGTCCGTCCAAATATTCGTTGCTCTGGAGAAAATCGTTCCTGGAAGCGACACTCTATTATTCGCATTATAAGTTATAATGCCGTTCCCGCGCGTTGTATCATACAGCTGATAATTGGAGCCAACCAGCCTTGTTTCAAAGGTTTTGCTATCTCCGTTCACACCTGTTCCCGTGCCCGTTATATGATGCAAAATATTATATTTAAACAATACGCTGCCTGTCTCCGCCGCGATAAAATATCGAACCCGCAGCGGCTCAGGCTCCAGCACATTTACTTCCGTAATATAAGATAATACCGGCTGTCCATCCTGCACGAAATAATACAAATCTGCTTTAGGAGTCGTTTGCGACTCGCCAAGCACGCCATACTCCTGTGCCACGTCAGCCTCGGCGGCAGCAATCGCGTCTGCCTCACTAATCGGAATGACCGGAACGAGCGTTTGCGGCAGCTTTTCCTGCACATTTTCAACCACGCTGCCGAGAAGGGACGTTATCTGTCCTTCGCTATCAACATGCAACGTTTGATCAGCACCATATACAGGAATACCCGACGCATATTGGCTCAGCCTAAAATGGATCGTCCCGGTTGTATCATTGCTCTGCTGCTCTACAATGCGGAAATGATCACGAATGTCACCCTCTGTGCCAATATTCAATCTGTCCCTTACACTTTCCAAATAGATCCATACCTTTTCCTCAGGCGATATAGCCAAAGGAGCTACCCAATCCGGCGCCGTAATAAAAATTTGCGAGGAATCCGTGAAATTGGGCTCGCTATTTTCTTCTGCTGCAACTATCGTGGCGAATGAACCAAATACCAGCATACCTGCAACAATTGAAGCTACTCTCTTTTTCATAAAAACACACTCCTCCAATTTGAATACTAGGATATAAATACAAGCGAGTACCTGATGATTTACATTCAGGCGAATGCCAATGCTGTTATCTACGATGAGAGACGGTTGCGACAGACCACTTACCTTTCCTTGCTAGTAGTCAGCTATAAACTCACCACCTACCTACAAAAGTAAATTTTTGCATTTTCTTGAAGTTGATTTCATATTACACGAGAGTCTATCATTTGGGAAGCTTTTTTTGATATTTTTGGTAATTTCTTCTAACACTTTATGTGAGATTACGTCAAGTTATTCCCCCTATCTCTTCCATAATCAATCATTCAAAAAGAGGATTTTGGAAAACTTTGTCGAATGGTGACTAGGTACAGTTGAGACTATATAACGATAGATGGGAGTTATAGCTTTGCAAACACCACCTAGAAGACCGGGAACGTCGCCCTATAGACCCGGGCAGCCCTCAGCAGCGAGGCCTAGCAGCGCCCAAACTCAGCGGCCCGTTGCTAATCCGCGAGTTGATTCGGGACTAGCGACTGCAGCAGCACGCCAAGCCACTCCATCGGCAACTGTTCAGCCCGTACCACAGCCTGCACCAGCCGCGAACAAAAAACAGCCGAAAAATAGGCTGGCTTTAGCGATTATATCGCTAATTTTCGGCATTATTAGCGTATTGCTGTGTATAGGCGGCTTGTTCACCTTGATCGGAACGGCGCTAAATCCTTATGCCGATGACACAGTTGGAATGGCGAGCTTTATTATTTCTGGCATTCTTATTTTCATCTTCAGCCTGCTCGGCTTTATTTTCGGTCTAGCATCCAAGCGCTCCTCAAGCGGCAAAGGCATGGCGATAGCAGGCATTATTTTATCCGCTCCACCACTGTTTCTAACGGTGCTTGGGGTAGGCGGCTTTATGTTTGCTGCAATTTTCGCCATGTATTAAGCTAAACTCTGGCAGTCCTTTTCTTATCCTTGCATTTGTTTCTTATTCTCTCACCCCCTATAATCGAAGGAACGAAGGAATGAGGAAAGTAGGAAAATAAAGATGAACCTGTCATCACTGCTAACGGCTATTGAGCCGCTGGATTTAAGAAGCTGCCTTGTGTCACATAATGGCAGGCTTATTATCGAACATTACCGAAATCAGCGCACGAGAGAAGAGATTGCTAAAGTTAATTCCTGCACCAAAAGCGTCGTATCTGCGCTAATTTGTATCGCGATGGACAAGCAGCTTCTGCCGGCGCCTTCGACGCCCGCCGCTGCATTTTTCCCCCAGCTTGCTGGAGATCCTGATCCGAGAAAACAAACGATAACGCTGGAGCACCTATTGACGATGTCGGCTGGCTTCAACTGGACGGAGTTCGGCGGGCAAAACTCCTTCCCCCGCATGACGCAAACGCCAAACTGGATTCAATTTGCCTTGGAGCAGCCTTTGTCGGATGAGCCTGGCTCACGAATGGAATACAACTCTGGTCTCTCACAAATGCTCTCCGCCCTGCTCGCACAAGCAAGCGGCATGACCACTGCTGCATTTGCCGAGCGTTACCTATTCCAGCCGTTAGGCATTTCCCAATATGAATGGGAGCATGATCCTCAGGGCATTCATACAGGGGGCTTTGGACTCAAACTGCTGCCTGCCGATATGCTGAAGCTGGGAGAGCTGTATTTGCAGCAGGGTGCATGGAATGGACAGCAGCTTATCTCTCAAGCTTTAGTAGAACGCTCCGTCTCTCCTGCAATAGCCGCTAAGTCTCCTCGTCATGGCCAGTACGGCTGGCATTGGTGGGTCGATTGTTATTCAGCAGCTGCGGACGCCGCTTCGCCTTCTGCCTTCGATTTTTATTATGCTTTAGGCTTTGGCGGACAGACGATTACCGTTGTTCCCAGCCTCCATATCGTCGCAGTCGTCACCAATGACAGACTGAAAAGAGGCAAGCCTCCAGCGGATATTTTCCGCCAGCACATTGCACCTCTGCTCATCCAGCCATAAATTAAAAACCAAGACAACCTCCTCGCGGACGTTGTCTTTTTATGTCGTATAGTTTTCTATAGCGCAAGCCATACTGGTAAATGTAAGAAACCAGGACATGGAAACTAGGTGAGCGAACATGACAACCGAGAATGGAAATACGGGAAACAGCAGTCAGGATACGATGCCGTCCGTCCCACAAAGTGGACAATCGAGCAGCGGGGATGGCAAGCAACCGATTAACTCCACATTGGAGGACAATCTTCGTTATCTGGAATCTGTCTTTGACCGCAGCTCCGACATCATCTTCAGGCATTGGCATTACGGCCCCGAAATGAAGTATAAAGCATGCTCGATCTACTACAGCTCGCTCATTCAAGACGATACCATTAACTATATGAAAATATCGCTACAGGATCTTGTAACGCATGAAGTCGGACCCGGAATGGAAGCCGGAATTGACGAGGTCCGTTTTTTTTTCGAAAACCATGGCCCTTCCGGTAAAAAAGTAACGCTCCTAAACGATTTAGATGCTGTCGTAGGCGGTATTTCCAGCGGGCAGCTGCTCATTATATTCGATGGCTGGCAGCAGGCACTCAGCTTTAAAGCCCAATCTGTTGAGACGAGACAGGTCAATGAACCCGTCAATGAATCGGTCGTGCAGGGGCCTCGTGAAAGCACCGTCGAAAACCTGCAAAAAAATTTAGGACTGCTGCGGCTGCGGCTGAAAACGCCGAAATTCAAAATTGAGCTCATGAGCGGCGGCGGCGATACCAACACAACGGTCGCATTCGGATATTTGGATGGCAAAGTGGATATTGAAATGCTCGCCGAGTTTAAGAAGCGAATGGAGCTCATTAAGACGGTCGATGTATTGGAAACCTCCTATATCGAGCAGCTTATTGAGGATTCCAGCTATTCTCCTTTTCCGCAGCATCGCTATACGGAACGAACGGATATGGCTGTAGCAGCGCTATTAAACGGCAAAATCGTCGTGCTTGTGCAAGGAACCGGCGGCATGTTGATTTGTCCAGGCATGTTTACTGAATTTTTCCAATCCAGCGAGGATTATTACCAGCGTACAATAATATCCACGATGATACGCTGGCTGCGAATTATTGCCTTTATTATCGCGTTGTCGCTGCCCAGCGTATATATTGCGCTATCAACCTTCCATCCCGAGCTTATCCCAACCGTCCTGCTGCTTGCCGTGCTGAATGCACGTGAGGGATTGCCGCTCCCTGCTTTCTTCGAGGCGCTACTGATGGAATTTTTCTTCGAGCTGATGCGTGAGGCTGGGGTACGTCTGCCAAGAACGGTAGGCTCTGCTGTCAGCATAGTCGGGGCACTCGTCATTGGCGACGCAGCGATAAGCGCCGGAATCGCCTCCCCCATTATGGTTATCGTCGTCGCGCTGACAGGGATCGCCTCCTTCTCCATTCCACAATATGGAATCGCTATTGCGCTTCGCATTTTACGCTTTCCGCTAATGATCTCCGCAGCGCTGCTCGGCGGATTTGGGATGATGATTTGCTTTCTATTTATTTTGCTTCATCTATGCAAGCTGAGGTCGCTTGGTCAGCCTTATATGGCTCCGCTCGCTCCTTTTCGGCTAGTTGAGCTTCGCGATGTCATTATGAGAATTCCGCTTAAAAGGCTGCTGCAAAAGCCACAAAAAATGCATCGGCAATAAGGCTTGCTGTCAGCCGCTATATTCTCAAAAATAGGAGAAAGAATGGATACACATGAGAAAACAAACAAGCCTCTTTTCCCTTACAGCCTCATTAATCATCATGCTGGCACTGCTCTCAACTGTGCTTACAGGCTGCTGGAGCAAGTATGAGCTGACCGAGCGTGGCTTTGTGATGGGCGTCGCGCTGGATGAAACGAAGGATGGAAAAATCGAAATGCTGACGCAAATTTATCGGCCAGCCTCGGTTGAAACCGGCAAGTCAGCGACAACCCAAACGTCCAGCGTCAGCATTCGAACGCAGGATGACACGGTGATGGAGGCGATTCGCGACATTCCTATTCATTTGGGCCGCAAAGCCCAGTGGAGCCATACAAGAATCATTATTGTTGGAGAAAAGCTGGCAAGAAATCAGGATTTGGGCAAAACACTGGATATATTTTACCGTGATCATGAGCCGCGCAGCAGCGTTAAGCTGCTCATCTCCAAGGGACCGGCCCACAAAATGCTGGAGAAGCAGCCGCTTATTGAACAAACGACGGCGCAGCAAATTTTGCGAACGGAGGAGTTTTCTTACCTCAACGCAGCTAAAACGATGGACACCACGCTGCTTAGCTTGCTGCTGCAAAGGGAAAGCGCTCATCCCGACGCCGTCCTCTCTTATGTATACAACGAAGCTAGTCCAGAGGAGGCGATGTCCACTGCCGGGCTTGCCCTGATCAAGGATGGCAAGCTTAAAAAAATTATGCCCCCGGATAAAGTGGAAGGGCTGCTCATGCTGCGTAACGACTATCACTCCGGCGTACTGGAGACGCCATGCTCCGGTATGAAAGGGGAAAAGGAAACCGCCGAGGTGCTGGCGCTTCACACAGCGATGACAACGAAGCTCCTTAACGGCAAGCCTCAGGTGAGCTTTCATATCAAAGGAGAGCTAGCCATTACCGAGCTGAAATGCTCGTCGATTATGTCGTTCAAGGACGAACAAAAATTCATTGAGAAATTTTCCGCTGCCATTTTGCGGCAAACGCAGGGAACGCTTCATTTTCTGCAAAAAAATAAGCTTGAGGTTATCGGTATTGGCAATCAGCTGTACCGTCAAAATCCTAAAGCTTGGCTAAAGCTGCGGCAGGACTGGGACGAGCAGTTTGCCCAGCTTCCGATCGAAGTTAAAGCAGAGCTTAAGCTGGTGACAGGTGGAACAATAAACAGCAAGCCGTCCTCTTAACTAGTAGAAAGGATATGTGCGATGTGGGAAAGAACGTTAGTTGTAGCCATATTTTTTGGAGGCATGTTTCTATATGACAGCATCACGCTGCGCGGCAAAATGGCGAAGAAGGATAAGTGGATCTATGCCCTTATTGTAGCTGCTTGCCTTTATATGGCCATTGATTATGTTGTAAACAAAGATTGGCTCGATTATTTTGACGTGGTTGAACAAATTTTGAACGGACCTGCTCAACTGATTAATAACATGCTGGGTGGACCGGGTTAACTATATGAGGAGAGGAGATACTTTGAATTGAATGGTCAAAAGGTAAGCCCCTTTCAAACGGCTGTGCTCTTCTATGTATTTTTGACCGGCGCAACGGTCATTTACATACCAGGTCCACTCATCGGCATAGCTGGAACCGGCGCTTGGATATCTTTGCTGTTATCTGGTGCGATTGGCTTTCTCATGCTCATGATGCTGTTTTATTTAAACCGACGCTTTCCTGATCTGGACTACATTGATTATAGCCGAGCTTTAATTGGCAACATACTGACGATGCTTTTTGGTCTTGCAGCAATTTCCTATATATTGCCTCTACAAGCTTCCATCGTCGAAGGTGCTGGCTTGTTTATGGTTAGCGCGATGATGAGAGAAACACCGATATACCTATTCTCCTCGCTTATTTTTGTTATCGCCGCCTGTACTGCACGTGCAGGCATTGAGGTCATAGCAAGGATGTTCGTCCTGCTTATGCTTATAACGACCTTCTTTCTCTTCATCGTACTTGTGTTCGCACTTCCTGAATACCAGCCAGAGCAATTGCTCCCTATTGCTCCCAAAGGGCTGCGGCCGCTCGCTTACGGAGCTTATTTTACATTCGGGATCCCCTTTGCCGAGGTGTCAATGTTTGGAATGCTGCTGCCATTTGTAGCAGGAGACAAGTTAAAAACAAAGCTTCACCGATCGTTGTCCATCGCTTTGGCTGCGAGCATCCTTACCTTATGTGCAATGACGATATGTGTTTTAATGGTATTTGGAACAACCGCGGCTTTCAATCCATTCGTTCTCTATTCCGTAGCCCGGCTCATAGAATTTCAAGAAATTATTCAGCGAATTGAATCCGTAATCGGCATGTCCCTTATTCTCGGCTCCTATATGAAGGCAACCATTTCGTTATACTTGCTTAGCTTGTATATGGCGAAGCTTTTCCGCCTTAAGGACAATAATACGCTCATTATGCCGCTTGCGCTATGCGCTTTTCTATTAGGGCTGGTTACATATGATAGCAATACACAATGGAACCATTTTTTCATGAAATTTTTTCCACTCTGGATCGGAATGGTCATTGTTACTCCGCTGGTTATTGTCACCGCTGTAGCGATGCTTCGACCAGCGAAGCGTTAGATGGAAAAATTTAGAGGAAGGTGGAATTTCGGTTTGATTAAACAAAAGATCAGTTCTTTTCAAATGGGCGTGCTTTTCTTTGTGTTCATGACCGGATCCTCCATCATTTTTGTTCCTGGACCGCTAATTGGAAAAGCAGGCGCCGCTGCCTGGCTATCCCTGCTGCTATCTGGATTAGTCGGATTTGGCATCCTAATGATGCTGTTGTATTTGTATCGCCGATTTCCCGGCCTTGATTACATTGACTACAGTCGCAGGCTAATGGGCAACGGACTGACGGTGCTGTTAGGGCTGCTGACCATCTCGTATTTGCTGCAAATGCAAGCGGCAATTGTCATTGGTGTAGGTCAGTTCATGATTGGAGCGATGATGAGGGAAACACCGATGTACGCCTTTACTTCTCTGATTTTTCTCATTGCTGGTTTGACGGCTCGCGCAGGCATAGAAGTTATAGCGCGCATGTTCACGCTCATTATGCTATTAACTTCCTTCTTTATTGCCATCGTGCTGTTGTTTGCCATTCCTGTCTACCAGCCTGACCAATTGCTTCCGATCTTGCCCAAAGGCCTGACGCCCGTCTTCGCAGGAGCTTATTATACGTTTGGATTTCCATATTCCGAAGTGTTTTTATTCGGCATGCTGCTGCCGTTCGCTGCGGGACCAAAGGTGCAGAAAAAGCTGATGATGAGCTTATCTATCTCCTTTGCCTTAAACCTAATCGTGCTCTGTGCAGTAACTCTGTGCTCATTAATGGTATTTGGTTCGTCCGCAGGAGCCGGGCCCTACGTGCTGTATTCCATAGCCCGACTCATTGAATTTCAGGAAATATTCCAGCGTGTGGAGTCCATCATTGGCATGTCGCTCATTCTCGGCTCTTATATGAAAGCAACGCTTGCTCTTTATGTGCTCAGTCTCTTTATAACTAAGCTTTGCGGCATGAAGGACAATAATGTCCTCATTATGCCACTGGCTCTGACCGGCTTTTTGCTAGGGCTCGTCACTTACGACAGCACTACGCAATGGGGACATATTGTAACGGAAATTCATCCTTTATGGACCGGATTCGTACTGCTTATTCCACTGCTTATCGTTATGACGATTGCCATATTTCGGCCAGCTAAGACATAGTGGAGCTCAAAATTTCTTTCATATAACTCGCCAGCTCTTTGGCTGCTTTCTCATGAGCTAATCGACCGGGATGCTGCCTTGCTCCCACTGTTTCATCTGTCGTATGAGGAAGCTGAAATACGGATAGCTGCTTATCGCCTGATTGCTGGCTATAAGCGTTGACAGCTCGGTAGATGGCTGGCATCATCGGCAGACCAAGCATACCGTAGGCCCAGATGATATGTGCGTTCGGATTGTATTTTCTAATTTTAATTAGAAAACGCAGAGCCGCCTCCTCAAACGCCTTCACATCCTCGTCCTCGAATGTGCCATCGTCCTTCAACCGTTGTTTGTACGACTGGCCGGTTGCCGGGTCCACCCAAGCCGGAGAATGAAAAGCGCCGCCATCATTTGTTCCCAAATTTATGACGACGACATCCGGCTGCCAGGAGTCAAAATCATTTTTATCCAATGCCCCTAAAGCTTGATTGTTCTCGCCAGTAAGCAGGCCGCAAACCTGCTCGTAATACTGTGGAAGATTCCCATGTGGATTGTTATCCCAGCTACTAAGCACGCCCCATCCGCTTTGCGAAAGAACACGGTAGTCTGCATTTAGCGCTTCAGCTGTCATTGCCGTATAATTGTCAACGGCGCTAAACCACATCGGAATCCAATCTACCTCGGCTTTTGCTCCGATGGCCCCTTCTCCAGAAGTAATGCTGTCGCCTATAAATTCAATGCGATATGGCTTTGCTTCAATCGGGGTAAACTCGCCGTCCCCCTTTACAGCGTGGATCTGCAAGAGGCAGCTGGAATCGGCGCTCATCGCCTGTAGATCCTTTATAATACGAACATTTTTAATCGCAGCCTCGCTCATTCCTCTAAAAATACAAACCCAGTATCTACCCGCCGTAAGCATTTGTCGGCTGACCGGAATACCGTTGATCAAGATACTGATCCAAGGCTCATATTGGTCGTAATTCACCTCTACTTCTATCCAAAGCTCAGACCCCTGTGCATTTAATTCAACGGAGCTCCCCGTCCAAAATAACGTCAATGGCGCGAGTCTGCCCGTCGTTCTTCCATGAACCTTAAGATGAGCGATATCCGACAACGCTTGTACCTTTAAGTGCTCCGCTTTTTGCATCGTATGCGACTCCTCATTTCTGTTTTTCGTAAATAGCAATTGGGTTATGATGTTGATCCAGCCCCTCGCTAATTTTATGAAAGCCATTCTTTTGCCAAAAGGAAGCTCCTTTATCGTTGCCATTCTGAACACAAAGTCTGACTTTGTCTATACGCTGTGCTGCTAATTCGTCATCTAATAACTTCAATGCCAGCGTTCCAATTCCTGTTTTTTCATGCTCCTTATGAATAATAAGCAGTCCAATCCACGGGTGAAGATCATTCGGATTTTGTGGGAGATACGTAATCACTCCAACACATGCCTTATTTTCAATCAAATGAAACATTTTTTCGCCCTGCTCGAGATTTTTCTTATTTTCTTCCCTAATATCTTCGTCTGTTTGAAAACGTTTACCAATGACTATGAGATTAAACTCAGGCTGTGAATTCATTATCGCCTTTTGAATTTTTATACTCTCTGTCGATAGAGGATCGGTTACTAACTTTAAGTGAATCAGCTTCTACACCTTCCTTAGTTAAAAATAGAGCACGGGCTCACGCCAGGTTCTCCCACTTCGCCCACATTTCAGGCGGATTCAATTCATAAATTTCGTGTTCCCTGAACATGAATTGGTGCATAATAAATTCTCTGCGTATGGTGGCAAAATCCTCGTGATAGCTTTTAATAAACGCATTGATTTCTTTCTCGCTGTATTTTCGGCCTTTCTCCAGCTTGGATACCAGGTGCTCCAATACAATCAGCTTCTTCTTAAGCTGCGCGGGAATGTGCTTCAATTTATTGTCCAATGTGAAAAAGTTTTTCACAACAGACTGCTGAAGCCGCTTGTTTTTGTCATCCTCCAACACATCCGTACCTCCCTTTGTGCTTGTATTTTTATAAATCAGCTCGGTAGCAGCTGTAGCACTGTTTTTGATGAAATAGTGATTTAACGAAAAGAAAATCGTGTTTTTCTCTCTTCGCTCATTAATCAAGCTTGCTTCCCGCAGCTTTGCAGCGTGATGGGTAATCGTAGCCGGGGATACGCCTAGCTTTTCGGCTAAAACCTGGCCATTAAGCTCTCCTTCCGACAGCAAAATTAAAATTTTGATCCTTGTTGGATCGGCAAGTGCTTTGTGGTAAGCGACCACTTTATCTAACTGCATTTTTTCACCTCCTGATCGAATGTTGGATGCCTATCCTTAAATGAATATCTAATTTCGCCGTTAACTAATCTCATTTTTATTCAATTAAATAAACATCTAATTAGATATTATCTTAATTAGATGCTCAAAGTCAACCAAAGAGGCTGCATGTCGTATTGGCCAAGGAAATTTATGAGGGCTGTGTGGGTGATAGCACGCAAAGCTACCAATCCTTTTTACGAAAGAAGATATGGTGGGGTTTGATGTCATAGATGGAAAATATAAATTTGAGGCAGACTGGAATTACTTCACCTTGCAGCAGCAAATGCGGCGACCTTCGCCTCCATCTGCTCTCTCTCATCAGCGAACTGCTTGTGGCGGTGGCCGTTAGCCCCGGAAGGATGGGGAAATCCCCATAAGCATTGCTTTTCCTCAAGCGCATCCCCTAGTTCCTTGCTGTCAACAAGCTCTTTGAGCATCGTTTCCACCGTTTTGCCTAAAGGAATAATAAGCGGCTTATGCAATAGCTTGAGTTCAGCCTTTATGAATTTCAGCGCATAGGTATGCAGAAAAGCATCGGCAGCAAGCGGCGGCTTATGCCCCGTGTAGTTTTTCCCAGCTACGAATACCGGATATTTGAGCAGCGAAGTCGTATGCAGGAGCCGATTATTTTCAGCAAACAAAGCTTCACTATTAGGAAGCCCAAAATACCCCGGCAGCTTCAGGCCATCGAGCATTTGCATCAGATTGCGGCGCATCGAACCGGAAAATCTGGCGGCGATTTTGGCGGCTTTGCATGCCTCGTCCGCCGACTTATTTTGCTCCAAAGCAAGCTTTGCCGTTCGGTAGGCCAGCTCCATCTGGGTCCAGCCGGGCGTAATGCCGACAATTAAAAGGCTCGCCGATTCATTCCGATACTCATTGTGCGGGGCGTAAAACATTTCAACCTCCCCCTCCCGGTCGACAAGCAAATCCGGAACGAGCAAATCAGCAGGCTCATATCGGGATTTCAGCGGCAGCGATTTTATAAACGGCTCATAGTGCAAATATTCAGCGGATAAAGACAATGGCAAACCTCTCCTCTCCATTCTTATGTAGCCCTCCTGCTTACTTCCTCACCGTAAAAGAAACCGTTGTGCCTTGACCTGATACACTTTGAATAAATAAGCCTTGTCCATACATTTGCTTCAATCGCCGATCCACGTTCAGCAGCCCAATTCCCTGCCGCTCGCTGGAGCTTCTATCCAATAGCTTATCCAATACCGCCGCATCCATGCCGACACCATCGTCTATTATCGCAACCTCCACCTGATCATCGCGTTCGGACACTTGCACTGAAATACTTCCGCCCGCAGCACGCTTCATCACGCCATGCCTAACCGCATTTTCAACTAATGGCTGGATTGTCAACGGTGGAAGCATACTTTTCAGACTGGCCTTCACCTGCCAATGAAGCTGCAATTTATTGCCGAAGCGCTGCTGCTCAATATATAAATAGGAACGGACAAAATCCAGCTCCCGCTCCAAAGGAATCAGCTGCTCCGAATTTCTAAAATCGAAGCTCGACCGCAAATAATTGCTGAACTCCCCGAGCAGCACATGCATTTTGCCCAAATCAATTTCACTAAGAGCCGCAATCGCATTCAATGAATTCAGTAAAAAATGGGGCTGGATTTGCGCCTGCAGCCAGGCCGCCTCCATACGAAGGCGTTCACTCATCGATCGATTCACATGAATCAAAGCGAGCACGCGCGATTTCAGCTCTAGCGCATTGGACGGCTTCGTCACATAATCATTCGCTCCCGATAGGAAGCCTGCGGCAATATCCTCCGCCCGATTGCGTGCGGTCAACTGAAGAATGGGCAGCTCCGAGAGGGCATAATTCTCGCGAATGAGGCGCGTGAGCTCATATCCCGACATATTAGGCATCATAATATCGGTGATCACCAAATCCCACTTTCTCGAATCCAGCAGAGCTAATGCTTCCTTGCCGCTTGTGAGCGACACAATGTCAAAATCTCGCACACCAAGCATATTTTCGAGCACCTGCAAATTAACCGTGTCATCATCTACCACTAATATAGCTGGACGATTTTTCGTTTGGGTTGGTTGAGGCCTATCGCCAGTGCGCTCTAGCGATTGCTCCCCTGGATAGGCTATGTTTGTGACATCGGCAGCGCCAGCGAGCATTTCCGCAGCTGGAACAGACGGCAGCAGCTCATGATCATGGTCGCTACTCGTTTCTACGGCTACACCCATTTCTGCCAGCGGCAGCGTAAAAGTAAACATCGAGCCCTGACCCGGCTGCGAACGAACCTCAAGCGTTCCGCCATGCAGCTCGACCAAATGCTTGCAAATGCTAAGTCCAAGCCCAATACCGCCGCCAGTTGCAGCGGTCATGCCCGAATCTCCCTGCTCATACGGTTCAAAAATCGTTCGCTGCGTCTCCTCATCCATTCCTATGCCTGTATCGGCAATGCTTATGTACGCCATTTTCCCCTGCTGAACGGCATGAATTGCAATATGTCCTTCGCTCGTAAATTTAATCGCATTATGCAGCAGATTAAACAAAATTTGAATGAGACGATTTTCATCCGCAAGGACACGGGGAAATACATCTGGAATCGTACTCGCGAGGCGAATAGGCTTGCCTTCCACCATATAATGGAGCATGTCAATTACGCCAGCAGCGACGCTCTGTACCTGCTGGCTGCCTCGATTCAACCTAATACGCTGTTCTTTCAGTTGGGTCAAGTCTATCAGATCATTCAACATAAATGACATCCGGCGGCCGACCGTTAAAATAAGCTCCAATTGCTTCACGCTTTGTTCACTGAGCGCCTGCTTGTCTCTATCCAGCACAATTTGCGTCATATTCAGCATGCCGTGCAGCGGATTTCGCAGCTCATGGGACGTGTTCGCCAGAAAATCATCCTTTTGCTTGTCCGCCTGCTGCAGCTCCTCAGATAACTGCTTCGACTGGGCGAAGGTATGAATGTATTGCTTAAACCAATACGATACGAACCCGAGAAAGGAGACGACCAGATCGACAGGGTAGTAAGAGCTTTCTACGCCAATTGAATCCTTCGCAACGCTCCAAATGATATTGTTCGACATTGCAGCCACACCGAGAAGCAGCGCAATCGCATCCTTATCGCTTCTCATCGCGGTTCGCAAGGTGATGACCGGATTGACGAGGAAGGGAAGCAAAATATAAAAACCGAGCAAGCCAGCTACCGATAATACATAAGAGGCTGGCGCAAACAGCACATATACCGCAAGCAATATTCCGAGCAATGTATACCAGCGAAAAATTCGCACATTCCGGTATTCGGTTAATAAGCGCTTCGTAAACTCCAGCATAAATATTGCAGCACCCATATAGGAGAGAAACTGGATCTTTAAGCTCCAATCATTGTTCATTGGCAGCCAGACCATCAGCAGCATATCATCCGATACTAGAAGCCAAAGTGCAGAGAAGGTCATAGCGCCGGCGAAAAACAGCAACCCCCGCTGCCGCAAGCCAATAAAATACAAAATAAAAGCATACATGGTATGCAGTAAATAAATAGTAACGACCATCATTTGCAAATGGAGGCCAACTGCTGTTTCCTTGCTTACCGCTTTCTCCGTGCCAAATGAAATGAAGCCAAGAATGCCTCCGGAGCTCGCGGAATTATAGTTCGCGACTTGAATAGCAATATCGATCACTGACTTATCGGATGTGAAGGACGCTGAATAAGGCACGTTGCGTGCTATGTAGCTTTTCTCCTCTGGTGCTGGCTGTCCTGCTTGAGCCACAAGCTCTCCGTCCACATACACGGAGGAAGCCGACGGAATGTTCTTCAAGCGGATGCCGTACGTTTGGCTTCTAACTGAATCGATGAATATACGCAGACGGTACGTTCCGTAACCAAACGCTGAATCCGCCTGCGGGGATAACACCGTATTCCAGCTTCCAGGCACCTGAATGAACGCCTGCCCTTCGGCTGCTGTTTCCGCCTCTTCTGGGCCTAGCGTTCGTAATTGATTAGCATAAAATTCCCATTCGCCATCTAGCCTGATGGCCTCCGAGTCTGCCAGATTAAACCCGCGCAAATCCAATTGCCCTTGCACGATAGCAGGATGATCGGGAGGGATGGTCATATAAATCCAAATTAAACGGATCGATATGAGCAGACAGAGGAACAGGCCAGTGACGAGAACTATTTTTCGTTTAGTTAGCATAATTTCACAGGTATTCGACAGAATTTGCTAATTTCCTTCTTATTAGCCTGCCTGCATTAGAATTACTTTTGACCTATTCATAAACAGCCGTTGTTCAATGAACGCTTACTTCGGGAAGCAGCTTCTCATAAATGCTCCAGCCGCTCGCTTCGCCTTTATACGTATAACCACATTGCTTGTAGAAGCGATTAAGCTTTTCATTGTTGGCGATACAATCCAGCTTAATTCGGTCTTTGCCGGAATACTGGATGCCCTGTTCAACCCAAGCCATCATATCGCTGCCAAGTCCTTTGCCGGAATACTGGCGATTAACAACTAACCGGTGCAAAAAAACCGCGCTTCCTTTGCCTGCTTCCGCTTCTCCCCAAAGCTTCCGATCCCAATCGCTAGGCTGCTGCTGTAAAATAACAGACCCTGCTAGCTCCTTCTCCCCTGCCTTGCGAAATGCAAAAACCTCGCCACGCGCTATCGCCCCTGCAAGATTGTGACTATCCTCTCCTTGAAGCAGGCCGCCCCACTGCGTTGAGCCCATGCTGTTAAGCCAGCGAGCGGTTGCCATAATCAGCTCACGTACCGCAGCCTCATCCTCGGAACCCGCTTTAAATGCATATATATCGTCGTTAACGGACGGATTCATTATTTTCAAACTTTCCATTGTGCACCTCATTATTCGAATTTTTTGAAGTTTTAGCCGTATAATTGAATAGGAGTTTACTATAACATAAGACGTCCAACGAATAAATTACTTTCAAAACCTTACCCGCTGGCACGATGCTGAAGCAAAAAATAGATAGCAGGCAAAAAGAAGCTAACGCCTCCTTCTACCTGCTACCTGCTATTTTTTATCTATATTTTATGATGACATGGCATACATAAGCTATACGATCGTTTTATATTCGGTATTAACAGTAAATGTATTCACCCCGGTATATTTGCCTGAAGCTGTCTCGGTTGTTTTTCCATTCGGGTACTCCACTTCAAATGTCACCGTATAGGGTACGTCAATAACGCCCTGCAATAAAATAACGGAAACCTCGATCGTTGTATTTGCTGGCAAAACGACTGGAACCTGTAGCGAAACCTCCTGGGACTCGTCTTGTGTCTTGGATTCCGAATAGCTGCGTGAGCCCTCTACCGAGATTTTCACGCCCGTATCGCCTACAAGCGGCAGCCCTGCTTTAAACTCAAGCGTTTCCGATACCTTCAGCCCTCTCTCCCATTTGAAATTGTACGTTTGGCTTTTGGAAAATTTCAATGTCACCTGCTGCGTTTGCTGGACATTTGAATGATTGGTCACAAGCTGCTTGGCTGCTACGAGGGGTACACTGTTGATTACAATTTTGTTGTCCATTTGAAATTCCATTTTCTTGACCGTAATCTTCTTGCGATCAGGTACGAAAACCCACAATTCATTGATCTGACCATGGCACCATTCCCACGTCACAAGCGAGTCGCCGCTTTTAAATGGTCCATTGCCAGGAATATTGATCTTCTGCTCCCAATCCACATAGCTGTTAATCGCATTGTGGGTTCCGGCAACATGGTCGTCACGCCACACCATGAGACCATTGACGTCCGCTTCTGAAACGGGCGCCTGATAAATTTTGGAGCCCTGCGTGGAGTCCTTTCTTCCGATGCATTTTCCCGTCGCTTTATTAACGAGCGCATAGGCATTGTCATCTCCAGCGCGCACCTTTCTTTTTTCCCACAATTGATATTCATTTCCGTACACCTGCGGCAAAATCGTTATGCCTTCCCCGCTCTCAGCCGCCGTAATAACAAGCAGCTTATTATCTGAAGTCCTCGCCTTAGAAACAATTACCTGATATTCAATTGCATCCGCCATAATCCTTCCTCCACCTTCCGTTCGATTTGATTTTACTCAGACAATCTAACCTTTACAGAATAATGGTATTATGTGTCAGGAAAACGGCAAAAAATATAGCGATTACATTTTCTTAGCTTAACCCGGATTTTTATGACTGGACGTGCAGGGCGGCAGCTCTCGCTTAATTTATCATGCTTAAGTTATTTGCCAGCCCATTCTCTTATCCGACAATTTCAATAATTTTAATATCATCAAATTTACTAAGATCAATAAACTGATTATTTTCAAGCGCTATAAAGGGTCGCGTCGGGTAGTTATAGTTGTTTAGCAGAATCGTTCCTCTTCTATTGTCTGATAGCATAACCTCACAACCGATCTGGGTGGAGAGCAGCATATCCAGAAACGTCAGCCCTATGACCGAATCAAAGCGGTTTAAAATAATTTGTTGATGAATTTCTTCAATGGCTTCAAAAAATTGCAGCGCTGCCCGATAAGATCGATCTGAGATGATGTCCATATAAAAATCTGTCAATCCTACAATTTTCCCAAAATAATCCAGTTCCTCTCCCTTTAAAGCACTTGGATAACCGCTGCCATCCTCTCTTTCATGATGCTGAAGCGCGACCGCAGCAACCCGAGGCTCAACACCCGATTCGAGTAATAGCTCATGCCCTAGAATGGTGTGCTGCTTTAAAATCGCGTATTCATGAGGATCGAGCCTTGACTGTTTGGAAACGATTGCAGTTGGCAGCTTGACAAGGCCAATATCGTATAGACTTGCCGCAGTCGTAAGCATATCCAATTCTTCTTCCTTCAGTCCAAGCCGCTTACCTAAAGATGTCGCAATAACGGCTGTTCCTATACATTGCCTGTAGCGGTAATCGTCCTGTTCCTTAAGCACGGAAAATAACTGAAACAGATTATATCGCTTCGCTATTTCCTTTATAAAGGGAAGAACCTCTCGTTCAAGCGCCTCGACAGGCACAATGCCGTTTTGGCGAACGAACTGATCCATATCGTTAAAATGCTGCTTTGCTCTTTCATACGAGTCTCGGATGGATGGCTTTCGTTGAGGTGTATGCTCAGAAGCATTCGTATCAATCGTGGTCACTTCCGCGATTTTGATCTTAAATTTAGCAAGTCTCTCGGTGTGACTTTTTAAAAGAATAGTTCCCTTTTTGATTAAAAGCGTTCCCTTTGTATCGCGTATGCTTTCCGTTAGTGTTTTACCGATTAACTGTTCATAATCTTTAACTAACAATGATAATTCCTCCCTAAGTGGATTACCTATTCTCTAATGTAGATTCCTAAACACTGGTTAGAGAAATATTCGGAATTATTTATGGAATACATTAGCAAAACAACAAAAATGATCTATAAGAATCATATTTTTAGAATTAATAAGAATTAGTATAGTGGCTTTGAAACTATACCATTTATTTTCACTTGGGCATAAAGAACTAATTTATAAATTGGAGCTGCACCGCGCAGAGGAAGCCCTCCTTACAAAATTTATTATAGAGCTGTCGTCAATCCAACTCCCTGCTCATCTGTAAAATTTAATGGCTACTTTGTCCATTATTCAACAGGTTAATCTGCATCAGCCCCCGTTATCACAATAAGAGGCAGCGTCTCTATCGAGACATTGCCTGCAACGGCTCTGGAAATCATGCAGGACTCTTCTGCCCGGTGTGCCAGCCGCATGGCCTTCGTCCGTTCCGACTCTGATGCATCCGCTTTGAGCACAATTCGCGGTTTGTGTGTTATCTGTTCGTATGTAAACATATTATTCGTTACATCTACAATCGCTTCAGACTCCAAAGTAAGCTCCTGCGGTGTAATACCCGAACGCTCAAGCATTGCGGCCAGGGTGATCAGATAACAGGTCGACGCTGCCCCCAGAAGCATTTCGTCAGGGTTGGTGCCGGTACCCGGCCCGCCCATCTCCTGCGGAATCGAAATGACTGTTTTTAACCCGCCGGCATGGATATGTCCTTCACTGTTACGCCCGCCATTCCATACCGCCTTCAGATGAAAAGGGTGCTTCATCTCGCTCATTCCTTTCTATTCCTTCGTTTCAAGCTCGAATTCATCGCACAAATGGTTCATTTCTCCAGTAAAAAGGGCCGCCTCTCTATGAAGGCAGCCCTGTATTCCTGATTTACCATTAAAACACTTTCGTCGTCCAATCCTCGCAGTTCCACGTATCCGTCACAATATCGCGATAAAATTCGGGTTCATGGGAAATCAGCAAAATGCTTCCCTTATATGCTTTAAGCGCACGCTGCAGCTCATCCTTTGCATCCACATCGAGATGGTTGGTCGGCTCATCGAGCACAAGCAAATTGGTCTCATGGTTAATGAGCTTGCACAAGCGAACCTTGGCTTTCTCACCGCCGCTTAGCACCACAATTTTGCTCTCAATATGCTTAGTAGTAAGGCCGCATTTGGCTAGAGCCGCCCGAATTTCAAACTGCGTAAAGGATGGGAACTCGTTCCAAATCTCCTCAATGCAGGTATTGTTGTTCGTTTCCTTCATTTCCTGCTCAAAATAACCGAGCTCAAGCAAATCGCCTAGTCTGGCTGAGCCTGAAATCGGCGGTATTTGACCGAGAATGCTGCGCAGCAGCGTTGTTTTACCGATCCCGTTTGAGCCAACAAGCGCAATTTTTTGCCCCCGCTCCATGCTCAGGTTCAGCGGTCTCGACAGAGGAGAATCATAGCCGATAACGAGGTCCTTCGTTTCAAAAATAACCTTGCCGGAGGTGCGCGCAGGCTTGAAGTTGAACTGCGGCTTTGGTTTTTCCCTAGCGAGTTCAATCACGTCCATCTTATCCAGCTTCTTCTGGCGGGACATCGCCATATTACGCGTAGCCACGCTGGCCTTATTACGTGCAACGAAGTCCTTCAATTCCGAAATTTCCTGCTGCTGCCGTTTAAAGGCGGATTCAAGCTGTTGCTTCTTCGCCTCGTACACCTGCTGGAAATACTCATAATCCCCGACATAGCGCGACAGCGACTGATTTTCCATATGGTAGATCAGATTAATAACGCTGTTCAAGAACGGAATATCATGCGAAATTAAAATAAAGGCATTTTCGTATTCCTGCAAATATCTCTGAAGCCATACGATATGCTGCTCGTCGAGATAGTTCGTAGGCTCATCGAGCAGAAGAATATCCGGTTTCTCCAGCAGCAATTTAGCTAGCAGCACCTTTGTACGCTGACCTCCGCTGAGATCATGGACATCCTTGTCTAAGCCGATATCTGTCAGGCCGAGCCCGCGAGCCGTTTCATCAATTTTGGCATCAATCATATAAAAATCCTGATTCGTCAGCGTATCCTGAATCGTTCCGACATCCTCCAGCAGCTGCTCCAGCTCCTCTGGAGTAACATCGCCCATTCTGCCGTACATGTCGTTCATTTCCTGCTCCATATCGAATAGATATTGGAACGCACCGCGCAAAACATCGCGCATCGACTGTCCCTTTGTCAGCACGGCGTGCTGATCCAGATAGCCCGTCCGCACACGTCTTGCCCACTCCACCTTGCCATCGTCCGGCTGAAGCTTGCCTGTGATGATGTTCATAAAGGTGGACTTCCCTTCACCGTTGGCACCAATCAGACCGATATGCTCGCCCTTCAGAAGGCGGAATGATACATCGTTGAAAATCGCCCGGTCTCCAAAACCATGACTCAGCCGCTCTACATTTAATATGCTCATTAATAACACCTATTCCTTTATTAAAGTATTCTCGTCAAATTATAAAGGTTATAGCCCCACAACTCCATACCGATTTTAAAAATAAAATCATATTCCTGCTAATATTTTAAAAAAAGCCAGAACCGCATACTCACGGTTCTGGCTTATACCCGTCAATTACCAATTATTCCCCTATAAAGCTTTTCACAACAAACTCCAACTGAGCGTCCAAGGACACAGGGTCGCTAAACATAAAGCCTCTTCCTTTTTCGCGAAAAACGCGATTGTTTTTGACTGCGTCCAGTTGCTCCCACATACTGCCTTCAAAAACAGCCTCTGGATTGTCCATGCCTGTCCACTCGCTTATAAAAATATAATCTCCTGCATATTCGGGCAGCAGCTCCAAAGACAGCTTTGCCCAGCCTGTACCGCTGTCGATCGCTTCCTTCTGAATAATCGGCGGCGCCTTCAACTCGAATTCGCCATAAATAATTTCGCCGCCTCTTCCCAGCTTATTGCCGTATGCATAAAACTCTTTAGCGCTGCCAGAGTCAAAGATAGCAACGGTTTTGTCACCCACAGCCGCTTGCACCTTCGGCTTGTAATCGGCTATCTTTTTATCCCAAGCTGAAATCCAGGCATTTGCCTGCTCCTCCCGACCCGTCATCTTCCCGAATTCCAGCAGCTGTTCTCTGACAGGCACGCCATAATCGACAACTACCGTCGGAGCAATCTGGTTCAGCCTGTCAAGAACAGCAGGGTCATTCCATACGATAATAAGATCCGGCTGCAGCTCCAAAATTTTCTCATACGCAATCCCATCGCCTATACTTTCAACCCCATCCAGCTTTCCTTCCGTATAGCTATTAAAAGCCTCTTCTCCCGCACCAACCGGCTTAATACCCAGTGCCAGCAAATGTCCAGCAAAGGCGCCCGCTATAATCACGACACGCTGTGGATTTTTGGGAATTTTAACTTCCCCATTCACTGCCGAATAAGTCACCATTTCCGCTGTGCTTGCGGCACCACCGCTTGATGCTGATTCCTGCACTTGAGCGTTTCCACCTGTCGTTACTGCTCCATTATTAGAGCTGACTGTTCCTGAGCACGCGCTAAGTAATAGCGTAAGGCATAACAGTAAAGTGACCCCCATAGATGATTTGTGTCTGTGCACGGATAACTCTCCTTCTCTTTTATACTGATAACGGTTCTCATATCCATTACCAATATAACGTTGCAGCCTGCGCGGGAAAAGGGACGATCCAACCTTAATGATAGGATAATCGAACCCTGCTGACTTTGCTTTATCTTGATCCTTAAATTGCTTGGGAGTCATCCCGGTATGTTTTTTGAATACTCTCGTGAAATAGGATACGTCGTCATAGCCGACACTGATGGAGGCCTCTTGAACCGTCATATCTGTTTTCTGCAAGTATTCCATCGCTTTACTGACACGCTCTCTTATCACATAATCAATCATGCTTATGCCCGTTTCCTGTTTAAATTGTCTGGATACATAGGGGACGCTGTAGTGAAAAATCTGAGCGATTGATTCCCGGGTTATAGGCTCATGGTAATGCTCCTGAATATAGCGAACGACCTGAGCTGCAAGGTCAGGTCGTTTCATCCCAATTTGCTGACGCTCCAGCTGCCATAGCAGTTCATAAACAAATTGATAAAACAACGTTTTAACATGAAATTTTTCTAGCGCGCTTGAGCTATGCCACTGCTGCAGCATCATATCCACCTTGTCAAATAAAACAGCTGCATGCAGTGGAGCCAAGCCATATTGCAGTTGAAACGGATTGTATCGCTCATTAAGATGCAGAATTTCCCGTCTGCCAGTCGATGGCATCGTTGCTTTATAGAAGATCAAATAATATTCAAACTCCGCTTCCGTTGGAAAAATATCCAGACAGGTTCCTTTTCCACCATGCCATAGATGGAAGCGTTTCGCGGTATGTTCGATCCCGTCCAGCAGCACCTGCGCCTCGCCGCGAATGGCATATAGAAAGATACTTGACGGAAAAAGGTACGACCGCAATTCCTCGCCATGCCTCATGCTGAAGTGTCTTACATCAATAATTTTGATAGCGGCAGCATTCCATAGCTGGATATGCTCTTCCGCATTGAGCATGACAGTCAAGTGATAAGCCCCTTTTTATATAGAATCTGATGTCGCATTTACAATAAATGATAACTATTATCAATAATGAAAATTATAATTCATTTCTCCACAAACCTCAATTCAACCTTCATTTTGCTCGTTTGCCGCAAAGGCCGCATGTTTACCCTATCGAGCTTTATTCAGCCTCAAAATTTCGTTATCTTGCTATTCCATTCCAGATCGCACACAAATCTCCCATTCACGGTTATACTAGCCTTAGAGGTGAACGACAATGTCCGACGAATGGAACGCGAATCCGAATCCGAATCAGATTTCTGACAGCCTGCGCGATGAGGATGAGCCCCTCCCGCCTGCGCCTGTATCTAATGAACAATGGCGAGCCATCGTAGGAAATGACCCATCATATGACGGTCAATTTTATTACGCTGTCAAAACGACGGGTATTTTTTGCCGGCCGTCCTGCAAATCAAGACCGCCCAACAGAGAAAATATCGGCTACTTTCGAACCGTAGAGCAAGCGCTGACTGCCCAATTTCGTCCTTGTAAACGCTGTAAACCGACAGGGCAGCGTTTGCCGGATGAAGAATGGATCTCCGTGGTGACCGAGTATATTGATCGACACTATAAAAATAAGCTAACGCTTGCCGCCCTTGCATCCGTTTGTCATGGCACGCCGTATCATTTGCACCGAACGTTCAAAAAAGTAACGGGCAAAACCCCCGTCGATTATATCCAGCAAATAAGGATCGAAAAAGCTAAGGCGTTACTCCTCTCTTCTCCTAAATCCATTGCAGAAGTAGGCGAATGTGTCGGCTTGTTCAATACGCCCTATTTTATTACCTTGTTCAAGCAGAAAACCGGGCATACACCAGAGGGCTACCGACAGCGGCATAACAATGGTGGAGCTACTACAAATAAAGGAGATAATCCAACATGAAAGATTCATTTAGCGGGGACATCTATTGGTCGCTGTTTAGCTATGAAGATTGGAGCCTGCATGTTGCAGCGACAAATGAAGGGCTTTGCTTTGTAGGCTCGCAGAAGCAGCCCTATGAGGAGTTAGCGAGATGGGCTGCGTCGCGCTTTCCGCATAGCTCTTTGATTCGGGATGATGAAAAGCTGCTTCCGTATAAAGCTGAGTTGGCTCAATATTTGCAAGGAACGCTTGAAGCCTTTACGATTTCCGCCGTTTTTCAAGGAACACCGTTCCAAGAAGCAGTATGGCAGGCTCTTTGCAGCATTCCATATGGGCAAACCTGGTCCTATTCGGATATTGCCGCCCATATTCAAAAGCCTGCGGCGGTTCGAGCGGTTGGTGCAGCCATTGGCGCGAACCCGATACTCATTACCATTCCTTGCCATCGCGTTATCGGCAAAAACGGGACACTCACTGGCTATCGAGGTGGAATAGAGATGAAAACCAAGCTATTGCAGTTGGAAGGCTACAAAGTAAAAAGCAACTCTTGAGTGCTTTTTACTTTGCAGCAGCTGTATTTATTTAATAAAAAGCTTCATCAGCTTATGATAAATAGGATGAATCATATAGCCGGTTGGCTTAACCGAATATCTTTTGCCTACATTCAGCTGGTTGATCTGCAATATGTCATCACTAGACAGCTCAAAATCAAATATCTGGCTATTTTCTTTCATTCTTTTTGGGCTTGATGACTTTGGAATAACGATGATGCCTCGCTCCAAGTGCCAACGTAAAATGACCTGTGCCACTGTTTTACGATGATAATCAGCTATCCTTTTTAATTCTGGATGCTCCAATAACGCTTTATTCCCTTGCCCTAGCGGCCCCCATGCCTCATGCAAAATTTGCAACGCCAATCACTTTGATTTTCCCTGCGGAATACAGCTCCTCCATCGCTCGCCATGCCTACAAATACTTTGGTGCAGCAAAATGAATCAAATACATATCCAGATAATATACTTTGAAGAGTGCGTGCTCTTATTTCTTATCTCCTAAAACCCTATTTCCAGCAAACGATTCGGCAAGTTACTATGCTGTGAACGTCGAAAAGCCCGGCAGGGGGCTCCTGCCAGGCTTTTATTATTAAGATTAGCATTCAAGTTATTAACGCAAAGGCCCCTTTACCGCTTCGTTTGTTCAGTTGATTTCCAAATAATCAAGATAAGCATCCCATGTGCCGTCATCCGCGGTTACAACAAGCTCGATAACTTGGTTCCCGGTTCCATGGCTGACATTGTTTAGCGTATAGACCGCTGGATTGCTGCCTCCGAAGTAGAAGGTTCCCTTCGTCTGCCCGCCGATTTTCAAGTCAACTCTGGCCATATTAGCATTGTTCGAAGCACCACGCAGTGAAAAATGATGAGTGCCGCTTTCAAAATATTGCGTGTATTTCACTAAATCATTGTTGGCATATAGAACAACCCCGTTGAATGGCGAGCTAATATTTCCAGTATACTGACCGCTTTTGGTCATATTCTCAGCTTCCACTTTCGTGCCTGTGCCTGGGGACGGTGTTGTACCGCCGTTGTCAGGAGCGACCGCACGGCCTGTCGTCGACGAGATCATGCCCGAGCAAAGGCCGCGGCTCTTGAGGTTTTGAGCAATTTGCGGGATCGCTTGGCGCGTAGCCTGGAACTGGTCATGCATCAGGATGATGTCACCATTTTGCAGCCTGCCTGTGGCGGCCACGATCTGGGCAGAGGTGGCGCCGTTCCAATCCAAGGAGTCCACGTTCCACAGTATTTCTTTAAGACCGTTTTGAGCCACGATTGATTTCAGAGTCGCGTTGGTAGCACCGTACGGTGGACGGAACAGCTTCGGCGCACTTCCGGTAATGGACTGAATCGCCTGCTGCGTCCTTGTAATTTCCGACGTCATCTGCGCGGTGCTGAGTGAAGTCATTTGCGGGTGGGTGTAAGAGTGGTTGGCGATCCACATGCCCGCGGCTACTTGCTCCCGCACCAGAGACGGGTTATTTTGCGAGTTTTGTCCGGTGTTGAACATCGTTGCGCGCAATCCAGCCTGCTTCAGCGCATTAAGCAAATTTGTCGTGGTTCCGGGATTGGGGCCATCGTCAAATGTTAAACCTACGTAGCCGTTCGGACAGTTCACATCAGCAGCACTTGCTCCTGGCACCATTGAGCTGGACATTAACGTAACAGAAAGCGCCAAGGTCATTAATCCACTTACTAGTTTTGATTTAAACATCATGTACCTCCTATTAATTAAATACTAGTATAATTTATCTCTTCCCTCCGTACCGCTGTAGCCTTCTCTCTAGCAGGCATTGTCACCATCCGCAGCACTCCCACAAAATACTGCGGATGTATGCTTTACAGCCATTTCATTACTGCAATCTTAAATAATCAAAATCAACAAAACCACCCGTTGATTTGGTCGCATAATTGAACAGAGCAAAACGGTATCCCATAAAATGAGGCAACGTATAAGACATTTGGAGCGTATTGCCTATCGACGTCCAATTGGTGCCATCAAGACTGTAGGAGAAATAGGCTTTATCCGTCTGATTTGTGAAATCACAGAAAAGCTTAAAATACACGCGATCCTGAGTGACCGGGACATTTGCCACCTCAGTCATCGTTCCCGAGCTCGCATTTACCATCACAATGGATTTCGAAGCCCCGGACATCTTTACTCCAACAAAGCCATATTTAGCCTGAAAAGCCGCAAGGCCAGCATAATCTCCATCCTTCATGCCGCTTGTTTCCATCGCAATGGTTCCTGTAGATTGGGGACCAAATGTCCTTTGCGTAAGCGTATTTCTGGCATCAAGAATACTTGTGCTCAGCTTTCCGGTCGTCAGCCTCATAAATCCGGGCCGCTGTGCAAGGGACCATTTTGTAGGGTCAGGATTGTGATTCCACTGCCACACCTTTGCAAGAGTCGCCCCTGACGAAGCCATTCCTGTAAACGAAACATCGTCTACATAGAAATTCATTAGGTCATTTGCCTGATTTGGGGTTGAATTGTAAGGTGTCTCAATAAAAATAAACGTTTGCGAGAGATCGGCGCCAGCCGGAAGCGTATAGGTTCCTTGAATCGTGCCCCACTGGCCTTTGGTTAGCGTACTAGAGCCAAGAATGGATATCCCCGTGTAGCTTGGACCGTTTTGGATATTAAAGTTGAAGGTTTTAGTGGCGGGTCCGTCGGTATATTTAACTTTTGCGGAAAATTGATAGACGCCGCCTGCCGTCACTTTACCCGTAATGACTTGCTTTAGGCCCGCAGCTGTTTGCTGCCTGCCGCTAACAAATAGGCTTTTTGATCCGCTGACATAGTCTGTCGTCGTTGCTGCAACCGTTGCCGTATTGTTATTCGTCCAAGGGCTTATGGTTGCATCCTCAAATCCTCCGTTTACAATGAGCTGACTCGGGGCTTGAGCCGAAGAAAACTCATCTGATGCATAAACCTTCTTCACCGGATATCCCTCAACAGGAAGATTCATCGTTAGAGGCGCCTTGCCATTAACTCCGAATACCGGCCAATTATTTGCCCAGGTAACCGGAACAAGATACGGCATACGTCCGATTGCCCCACTGTCTTTAAACAACATAGCGTACCAAGCGCCAGAAGCCGTATCCACAATCCCTCCCTGTGCTATGCCTGAATCCTTTAATGAAACCTGTCCTGTATAGGCTCCGGTCAAGCTGCTTGCACGATAGGTTAGTTGTGTACGCCCGCTTCCCGATGGCCAGCATATCAGGAATACATAGTACATTCCATTAATCTTTTGTATGTGTGCGCCTTCAGCCTTGACTATGAAGTTGGAGCCTGCAATGTTACTTGAACTCGGAATGATGATCTGATTGAGTCCACCCGATTTGATAGACTTTGCATCGGAGGAAAGCTCGATAATTCTAATATCATCACTGCCATAAACCAAAAATACACGATTATTATCAAAAAGCAGCGATGCGTCATGATAATAGCTGCCAAGCACGGATGAGGTCCAAGGCCCCGTTTCTATGTTGCTGGTCTGATAAATATAAGTTTTGCCGGTAGAATTAGAGCCGAAGGACACATAATAGATTCCGTTGTTATAGCGAAGACTGCTTGCCCATGAGCCTCTTCCATATTCGTTTTGTCCATTGTTAAGATTTTGCGCATCATTATTGGCGTAAGTATCGTAAACATAATTTACGATTTCCCAGTTCACAAGGTCATATGATTTCATAATGGGAACGCCGGGATTCATGTGCATAGTCGTGCTGGTCATATAAAAAGTATTGCCTACCCTGATCACATCGTTATCTGGCGCATCAGCATATATAAACGGATTTGTAAAAGTAGCCGCTGAGGCTAGCGGGATGCTTGACATCATACTCATGAGTAAAAGTAAGGCCGATAAAAAAAGGGATATTCGCTTATACATATTAAAGTCCTCTCCGAGTTAAAATGGTCATTGAGTAATTTCCAAATAATCGACGTAAGCATCCCACGTCCCATTATCAGTCGTTACAAGCAGGCTGATCTCTTGATTTCCCGTTCCATGCGTAATATTGGACAAGGTTTGGACGGTTGGCGTCGTTCCAGTAAAGTAAAAGGAACCCACTGTCGTTCCACCTATTTTCAAATCGACTCTGGCAGTGCCCGAGTTATTTGAAGCGCCCCTAACCGAAAAATGATGAGTAGGATTAGCAAAATACTGTGTGTACGTACTGCTGTCATCATTGGCGTATAGCGCAACGCCATTGAAAGGTGAACTTATAACCCCGGCATAAGTGCCGCTGAGCGTCATATTCTCAGCTTCAACCCTTGTTCCAGTAGGCGTAGTAGGGTTAGTAGGTGTAGTAGACGTATTAGGCGTAAACTGCCAGTAATCAATATTAAATAAGTTGCTAGCACCCGATCCGGTAAATACTAGAAACAAATTGTGCACTCCCGTTGCATTGCTCACGGTCGTTTCGATTTCCTGCCAGTTTTGCACGCCTCCAGTAGAACTGACATTAAGAGTCCCCACTAGCGTACCCGTTGCACTATCCAGACGTATTTCTATTTTACCTCCTACATTTGACGCCACATTCGCTTTAAACGTCTTTGCTCCGCTCGTACCAAAATCAGCTTTTCCTACAGCAATCCAATCCCCATTGTTCACGTTTGTCACATTCAGATTATTTGTAGGTCCGCCAGTTGCTTGACTCCGCTCGGTTGTAATGCCCGCATTCCACCCGATTGTTTCCGCTTCCGTTCTAATGTAGGGATTAAGGTTGGCAATCTGGGGTACGCCTGCCATATTTCCCTGTACCTCTTGGATCGTTCCATCCGCATTATGCGTAAGCTTATTAATATGAGGAGAGCGATAGCCTTTTCCGTCTCCCAGCAGAGCCTTGCTGACCGTTTGGGCATGATAGACAACATACCATTGGTTGTTAAAGTTAAATACAGCATGATGGTTATTTCCGCCAACTCCGAAGAAGGTATATGGATTTTTCAAGAAATGCCCCGTATAAGTAAAGGGACCCATCGGGCTGTTGCTCACCATATAACCAATCTCGCCTGCCGGGTAATTTGCTGGATGTGTGCCGGAGAAATTAATACAGTACGAATAATAATATTTGCCGTTATACTTATGAATACCTGAATCCTCAAACAAAAAAGGAGCATCAATCGTTACCGCACTTCCAACAACACTAGTCATATCAGCGCCTAATTTTAAAACTCTGGCTGTTTTGGGATTCGCAATTGAAGCTTGACTAGAGGTATTGGGTATGCCTCCACCTACATATAAATATCCTGTGCCGTCATCATCCACTAATACAGCAGGGTCAAACAGCCATGTAACGCCAGCCACGCCAGGTGTACTATGTGTCACTAGTGCTTTTCCGAGCGGGTCTGACCACGGTCCAATTGGAGTGTTTGCAGTTAACACGCCAATACCTGAAGCACCGTTCGAGAAATAAAGGAAAAATTTATCCTGACCATTTATATTTTTCTTTGCAACGGCGGGTGCCCACGAGAGTGAGGCCCATTTGGCAACTCCAGCTCCATTATTTGCATTGTTGAAGCCTGCAACTGGAATGGCGCCATGATCTGTCCAATTCACCATATCCGCAGAGGATATGACGTTTATTTTATTCAGCTCACTAAAATCATTTTCTTTAACGGTTCCGTTGCTGTTATATACATACGCATCGCTTGACATATAAACATACACTCTGCCATTATGAACCAACACATAGGGATCTGCTCCCAATTTATGATCCATAAGTGGATTCGAGTTCCCCGGCAGTTTTGCAGTTGCATTGTTAGCAGCATGAGCAGACATCATCGGCAGACCACCTAGCAATAGTATAAATGCTAGTAAAAACATAAATAAACTTCTAAACATATAACAATACCTCCATTTAAATTTTCAAACATTAAAAATTCCATTTAAAAACATTTTACAAAATTCTTCTTGAACGTAGAATTCATCGTCCTTTAGCTGTATCATTTTCCCCATTGCTTAACCCTCATCGCTCCCCCTCCTTCTTCGTCATTTTTATACACTCCAATTTTCCCAACATTATATTAATCCGAAACCGAACCAATCGTAATAGGTGTCGCAGAAGCCTATATAGAGGTCCGTGCTCCGATTGTTGGCGTTAATACATGATCCAGCAGAAATCTGTTCACCACAAATTGAAAGCGCTTGCATATTTCTGAAATAAAACATTTCATGGGAAGCAACGGAGATGGACAACGAATGTGCACCCCTACTCTAGAGGACTTTATTTGATAATTTTTCTAAATTTTGAAAACGGTTACTTCTAAATACTACCATATTTTCTCTATGGTTTAGTTGTACTTTTTTTGGAATTTGTTGTATTTTTTTGTTCGACATTAGGGGGGATTAGATTCATATTCGATCTGGAGGGTTAAAAAAAAGCCCATAGTAGATCCAAGTATAATGAAGTCACCTTAGCAACCATTACACCGAAGAATCAAACCATAGGCTATAATACGTATTCCATAATCCAATGCCGCGATTTTCTCTCTCTGCTAAGCTTATCGCCCCAGTCTCTAAAGCTTATTCCTTTGTTCCGGCCATAAAGCCGCGCCCGTTCGTGCCAATATATACTTTTCCGTATTCCTGACGGTCTGCCACCATAACCTGAGGCTCATTTCCGATTTGCATTTGCGGCGAATTAATTTGAATCCATGTGCTACCCCTATCATCCGAACGGAATATTCCCTTTATCCCGCCAACCTCTCCATATATATAAGCTGCCGGCTGTGTCTGTCCCGGAGCCGCTTTGCCGAATGCAAACAATTTAGCCTCCTTGATCTGATCGAGCTTGGTAAAAGAGGCTCCTGAATTGTCTGAGACATACACACCATTAGCACCTAAGCTAATCCAGAGCACGCCTTCCATTCCGGGAGCTGCCTCAACCTTCACGGGGCTTCCCCCTGGCAGCGGCGTTTGGTTAGCGATGGACCAGCTTTGTCCTGCATCCGAGCTCACATGCAAATAGCCCGATTTATAGGCATAAAATTTGCTTCCGTCCACCCGATCAGCAGCTATCGGATGATTGTATGAAAATATCATACTCCCGCCCACCGTGCCCGTCGGCGCCCCTGTCATGCTCTCCCATGTAGCGCCCCTGTCTGTTGTCCTCACTGGACTGCCGGATTGGGGGAACCATACAATCGTATTAGGATCTGTAGCGGAATAAGCCAGTCTGCCCAGCTTAGAGCCTGCAGGTACGGGGCGTGCTTCCATTGTCAGCCCATTATCTGATGAAACGAACATGCGGGTAACTGTTCCATACCAGTCATCACTCCCGATAAAGGCCATATATTGTGGATTAGCTTCGTGATAGTCAACACTAACCATCTCCCGCATCGAGCTCATCTCCAGCCTCGCAGCAGGCGAAGCAAACACATCCATATGACGAAAGCCAATAACATCAGCTACACCCGTAAATAGCGGTGCTCCTCCTGGCGGCGCAGCTGCTGTGAGGGCAACCACCTCTTCATGACCATTAGATAAGGTCTCCCACTTTGTCCATAACGTTCCGATGTCCTTTGTTCGGTAGACGCCGAACCAGTCTGCGGAATAAACGCTTCCGGCATGATGCGGGTCAAACACGACAGTAGACGTGGCTGAAAAGAACATATTAGGCTGCCACCAGCCGGGCTTTGTGGTTTGAGCCTTGTTCACTAGCGTCCAGCTCTCTCCCCTGTTGATAGAACGATACAGCGGAAGCTGGGCTCCGCCTGTCCTGACCGCGGCCAACAGATGGCTGTCATTATGAGGATCAATATCAATGCCGTAATAGGATGTATAGGCTGCATTAGGCGTAATATTGCTCCAGCTTTCATCCTTATACCTATGTACTCCGTTATTTGGCGTAGTTACATACAAAGACCCATCCTGTCCTGCGGCCAAACGAGCCGGATGTGCAGGGCTTCCCGGAATCAAATTCCAAGTAGACCCCTCATCTCGTGTCTCATATATTCCAATTCCCATTACACCGACATAAAGTGCTGTCTCAAAGTTAGCTGCCCCGGGAACGCTACCGAAGATCAAGCTGCGAATCCCTTTGCCGCTTGTCCCGGCGGGAACCTCATTTACTTTGGACCAGGTTTGTCCTGCATCCTGACTTCTATACAAGCCATCATAACGGGTACCCGCATACACCATGTTAGATAGATGAGGGTGAACGGCAATACTCTCCCCCATGGCCCGCTCCACATTGCCGTTAGCCTCATTGCGCTTGTTTAAATTTGTTCTGGACCACGTATTCCCGCGGTCGGTCGATTTCAGAATATCGCTGGGAGATGCGCTCCCTGTTTTTCCAGCGGATACATAGACGATATCTGGGTTTTGTGCATCAAGCGCTATTCCATCAATTCCATACAAATTACTCTGCTCTGGACCCAGTCCGTCCATTAGCGGAATCCAGCTTGAATCATCCGGGTCCAGACGGTATGCCCCGCCAACATCAGTACGGATATACACCAGATCCGGCTCAGAAGGATGAATCACAATTCCTGTCACGTATCCTCCTCCCCCGATAGATACATTTTTCCACGTATAGCTTTCCGATGATACCGCAAACGCTGTATTACCGGGCAGAAGCACAACAACAACGGTCAATAACACACCAAGCATTTTTCTCCAGTTCAAATCTGTTCCCTCCATTTTACGAGATTAGAACGCCATCATATTCCCAGCCCATCACATTTTGCGAAACTTCTATTCCTCAAGTCTTGAAATCTCAAACCCTACAACGGTTCCCTCCCCTACTTTACTCTCCAAATTCAACCCTCGGCCATAAAGCCGAGTCAAGCGGCTATGCGTATTCAGCAGCCCAATTCCGCGATGTTCTCTTTCCGCTGGTTTCAACAACCGGCTAATCTGCTCCTCATTCATACCAATCCCCGTATCCCTCACATAAAATTGCACCGAGTCCGCTTGCTGCTCAATACGAATGCCCAGCGTCCCGCCCTTGCGCCGGCTTAGCAGTCCATGCCTGACCGCATTTTCTACTAACGGCTGAATGGTAAGCGGAGGAATCGGCATATTCTTATCAACATCCTCCTGTACATCCCACTCGACCTTAAGCCGCTCGCCAAAACGCTGCTGCTCAATATATAAATAATTTTTCACCAGCTCAAGCTCCCGCGACAGCGGTACCAGCTTGCCTGCGGTGAGAAAGTCAAAGCTAATACGCAGATAAGCTGTAAACGCTTCTGCTAGATTTCTCATCTTATCCGCATCAATCTCGCTTAACGCCAAAATCGAATTCAAGGCATTAAATAAAAAATGCGGCTGGATTTGCGCCTGCAAATAAGCGGCCTCCATGCTTAATCGTTCATTAACCGCCTGCTTGAGCGAGGAAAGCGATCCCGCCCGATACCTCAGCTCCAGTGCATCAACGGGCTTGGTAACATAATCATTCGCTCCCGCCACAAAACCAGCATAAATATCTTCCGGCTCGCTGCGCGCGGTCAGCAAAATAATCGGCAGCTCATACAGCGTAAACCGCTCGCGAATGAACCGCGTTAATGCATACCCTGACATACCCGGCATCATAACGTCTGCAATAACAAGATCCCACTGCCCGCGATGGAGCTTGTCCACTGCTTCTTGCGCGGAAAACGCCATTTCAATATCGTACATATCCGCTGACAAAATATGAGCCAGCACCTTTAAATTGACGGGATCATCATCAACAGCCAGCACACGAATCCGATCTGTAGCTCCACCAGACTTCGAGGCAGGCAGAGCGACTTCGGTTAAATCATAACGGGCTGCTGCCATCGCGTCCGCTCCTGCTGCAAGCTGTGCGCCGACAGAAGCCAGTGATTCCGACTCTTTTTTCTCAAAAATCATCGGTTGAGTCGGTGCGTCTTCCACACTTTCATCAAACACGGACAAGTTAAAGCTGAACATACTGCCCTTGCCCGGCTGAGATTGAACGAGCAGCTCGCCGCCATGCAATTCGACCAAGTCCTTGCATATACTTAGCCCGAGCCCAATTCCCCCTCTGCCAGAAGCGCCTTGCTCGTAGCGCTGGAAAGCACGCTTTTGCATCAGCTCATCCATACCTACTCCTGTATCCGTCACACGTATTTGCACTTGTCCGTTTATGAGCTCAGCAGCCAGCTCCACGCTTCCTTCTTGGGTGTATTTCAATGCATTGTGCACCAAATTAATAATAATCTGCACGAGTCGTTCCTCATCGGCATAGACACACGGCAAATTTTCCTTCATATCCATCCGCAGCTTAACCCGCGTGCCCTCGGTCAAAAACCGCAGCATATCCAGCACACCAGCAGCTACTGACTGAACTTTTACCGCGGTCATCCGTACTTGAATCCTTTTATCCTGAAGCCTGACGACGTCCAGCAAATCATTCAGCATAAGCGACATCCTGCGGCTGATCATAATGAGCAGCTCCATATCGCGCTGGCTTTGCCCATCAAGCACATGTTTTTTTCTTGTCAGCACGCTTTGGGCAATGTTCATAATGCCGTGCAGCGGCGTGCGCAGCTCATGCGACGTATTAGCAAGAAAACGATCCTTCAAGCGATTCGACTCCGCCAATTGGGCGCTCAGTGAAACATTTTCATGCCAATTATGATAATATCTTTTAAACCAATGGGCCGAGAAGCTGGTAAGCGCTGCAATTAAATCGACCGGATAAAACATATATTGCGACGTTCCAGCGTAATACACCGATCCCCACAACATATTATTAATGACACATACGACGGAAAATAAGAGAAATAATGCACCTTCTGCCTGATTTAACACCATTTTTATAAAATAATAGGCTGTCCAGAACACGGGGAGGTAATATAGCAGCATGTATAGATTCGATTCAATCGAATACAGCACCAGCTCTAGCGGGCCGCATGCGACAAAAATCGTATACGCCGCTAATACGCAGACGTAGCTATAAAACAATAGGCCTTTGCGAGTAACCCCAATAAAAGCCCTGCCCATCATGAGGAGAAAAAAAGCGAACCATACATACGAAAAAACCTTCAGCTTCAGCGTCCATGCAAATTCAGCAGGGATTAGCTGGAATAAAAGCCCATGGTGATAGGTCGCAATCGTCATCGCCGCTGAAACCATCATGAGAAAAAACATAATAAATTCTGTTTTTCGAACATTAATGAAATAAATAATCAGCGCATATATCGCATGCAGTAGGAAAATGACAATGACGATTAGCTGAAAAGAACTGGAATAGGTATAGCTTCGGTCAATGCCTTCTTCTGTTCCCATTTGTACTGAACGAATAATGCCGCCATTCAGCGGCGCTTCATAATTGGATACTCGAACAAACAAATCCAGCTCCACTTGATTATCACCGTCATAGCTCACCTTGAATGACTTATTGTCAGAAACATGATCTTCCTGCCCCTCGGCAAGCTCGCCGTGCTTCGCAAGCAGCTCCCCGTTAATCTCCACCTCCGAAGCAGTATAAATAGATTGAAACCACACGCTAAATGGCTCCACCGATGGCCGATCAAGCAAAATTCGTACATAATACGTTCCAAATCCGTATGCCTCCTGAGCAGCATGGTCAAAGGCCGCATTCCATTTGCCTGGCACCTGAAGCAACTGTCCCTTAACAGTGCTTTCAACATTAGATGCGCCAACCCATTGCCCCGCATAAAACAACCATTGTCCGTCCAGCAGAAACGGCTTGGATTCATCCAAATCTACACCGCGTAAATCCAGCACGCCTTGCTTCACCATTGGCGGGTTCTCTACAGTGAGCTGATTTTGCCAGCTCCAGCGCACAGTAATCAGCAGTAAAACAAAAAATACTACGTAAATCACATGGCTTAATTTAATCTGTTTTCTCAAAATGATTATAAACCCCTCATTTACCTTTACATTCTATTTCTCTCAAATATAGCGCATGCCGCTAAAAATGAATATAGCGGGTATTATAGCTGCTGACTGAAGCGCTGCCCCTAGCTATGATTCAGCAATCTCAATGAATGAAGAAGGAGAAGCTCGGCTCCTCCCGGCTTCCCCTTCTTCTTCTTCTTCTTCTTCTTCTACGCTGCATCAATCGCTACTAACTTACAGCCGCTTCCTAACCGGAATCCATATCTCGCTTCTAAACGTCGCAGATGTGATGTCCTTGTGCTCATTCCACAATAGCTCCGGCCCCTCCACTTGCTCATAGCTGGAAGACGGAAACCACTCCGAATAAATGCGGCCCCAAATTTCTTGAAGCGTACCCGGGAATGGCCCGACTGCTTCAAATACAGCCCAGGAAGATGCTGCAACCTCCAATTGTGAAAATGGCTCGACACACGCGAGCGTCGTGGCCACGCCAATATAATGGTCCAGCTCGCCCTTCTCCTCCATCCGACCTTCCGAGAAATTCGCTGAGCCGCTAATCATGCCATACGGCTCCATATTGGATAGCTGCTTGAGCGCTGTTATTTTTTGCTCGTCCAAGCTTTGCCACATTGCTGCGATTTCCGGATTAACCCCGTTAAATTGGATGGGCACCCGCTTGTGAATGCCGACGATGCGAAAACCCGTTTTTTCCTCGATACGATAATTCATTTCGACTCCTCCTCTAACGATTAACTGGAAGGACATGCGAGGGCAAACCTTTAATGAGTGTCCGCTGCTTCTTGCTTCAGATGGCGTAACCCCATGGTAGAGCTGAAACGCCTTCGTAAATGCATCCGGTGATTGATAGCCATATTTCATCGCAACGTCGATGACTTTAATCTGACTTTGCTGTAGCTCAAAGGCAGCCAGCGTTAGACGACGGCGGCGAATGTATTCAGACATCGTAAGCCCGGCAAGGAATGAGAACATTCGCTTAAAATGATATTCCGAGCATAACGCTCGCCTTGCGGCCTCTGTAAAATCTATCTCCTCCGTCAAATGTTCTTCAATATAGGCCAATGCCCGGTTCATATGCTCAAGCATCTTTAGTCGCCCTCCCTTCCACTTCTGTAGAGTATCAAATTCTCCTCGAAGGAGTCCGACAGTTCATGCACCAAATTGACGGGTTCGTTTAATTGTACCAAACTATTAGCGTATTCTCCCAATTCTCCCTTCCCGATTTGCATTAGCGATGCGTTCCTATTAAGCTTATATTTGAGGGTCATTCCTGTTCATTTCTAATAAACAAGGAGTCTGCATAATGGATAAAAAATTGTTGAAAGCGCTCAAAAAGCTGTATAAATATAACAATTACCAATACGATTCCGTTCGCAGCATCAGTCTATATAACACGGATATTTTGGAGCCAAGTGAGCGTGAACTGCTGGACGAGTTTCATTGGGAGGCTAATAAAATCGAGCTGCTTACCCATGACGAGCTGAACCGCAAGCTCATTGCGCTTCAATCTATCCAAGCCTTTTCGTGGGTTAGCATGGCTGGCGTATTCATTGCTGGTGTCGGGGGCAGCTTTCCCGCAGGAATTTCTTCTTTAATTAATTATAAACAAATGATCCATATGCGGGAGCATCCTTATGAGCAGGCAGAGCGATTCATGTGCTGCAAATATTGCGGCTTCACTAATGACCAGTACGAGCATTTAGCCTATATTCGGTACGTCGTTCATTTAGGTAATGCCTATGATTCAACTGTTGGCGCTTATGCCCATTTGACTGAATTAGCTGAGCTGACAGCGCATCGCCCGATTGTGCCAACAGCCGAGGATATTCAGAAATTCAACCAGCTGTTGCACTTCATTGATCAGGCCGAAGATGATGAAACACCCGGCAAATTGGAGAAGCGCCTCACCGCAGCGAAGCTTCTGAAAGGAACGCCGGGCATGCGCCGAAGCATTCTGCAATCTCTAACATTGGTAGGTGTACTTCCCAATACGGTTCTCCCCCTGTCTCCTGATTTTTGGACGAACACAGAGGACGTATTAAAAAGCTATCTTCAAATGAAAAATACGAATGGACGCTCCGATTTGGAGATGCCATGGGCGGGCTGGAAGGGCGAGCTCGGCGTAGACTGGGATAAAGCGCGGCAGCTGTTCGGGGAATATATTTCTGGCTAATCCTATGCACAACGATTCGGAATGGACCAAAATATGCTGTGAAAGCAGGGTGTACATATGCAGGTACAACTAGTCGAAAAAATAATTGCGGAATGGGCTTCATCAAATGCCAATACCCTTGGTTTAGATCCTAAACCTATCAAGGCATCCTATATCTTTAACCCTGGAGGCTTCGGCAACTTGTCTGTCCGGCTGACGGACGGCCGCACCCAGCTTCATGTCAAGCTAGCCCCGCGTAGCAATGCCGCGCGTCTTCAGCAGTGGGCGAGCGTCAGTGATTATCTTGCCGAGAACTACACCGCGCCCAAGCTCGTTCATATCATTGAGGACGAAATCGTGCCGGAGTATGCCTATGGACTAGTTTTTGAATACATTGAGCAAGCGACCCCACTTATGGAAGCACCGAATCCCGAATTTGCGCTAACGGGAGTCATAGAGACCATTGCTAAGCTCCACCGCGACGAGCGTCTTAGCGGAATGCTGCCCAAGGCTGAGACCCGCACTTATGCGGAGGCGTTCGAGGACGAGTATATTACCCGGTTTACGGAGGATCTCGAAGAAATCCGAAGTTCGCGCGAGCTGCTCCGTGATTTTGTATCGGACGAGACGATTGTGTGGTTTGGGGACGAGATTCAAAGGCTGCGGGACATCGTTCGGCACACCCCTGCCTTTCTACATCCTGCAAGTGATGTTGTTCATAACGATCTGAACAGCAACAACGTATTGACATGCGACAATTACAGCTTCCGGATAATCGACTGGGACGACTTGACTGGTCAGGGCGATGCGGCGATGGACTACTCGGTGCTGCTTTGGCCACTAACGAAGTATCCTTCGTGGTCGGTATGGAGAGATAAAGTTCGGGCAGAAGCGGGGACTGCGACCCTCGAACGGTTGGAGCTTTATTTTCGGGCGAAGCTGCTTGATGACGTCATCGACGTGCTGGCTGATTATGTAGAGGCTGAGAAGGTTCCCGAACATCGAGAGGAAGCTCAGCGCACGGCAAGGGCTGTGCATCTTCATTCGTATCCGCAGTATCTCGCCAAATACGGTTTTGATAGTGGACAGCACTTCGGAACAAAAAAGTGAGGCTCCGAATTCTAGCTTCCTTCCTCACGTATTACTTTTCAACGGAAAAGCCGGTATATCGCACAATGCACAATGCACAATGGAAAACATTGATCCTAATGCCGCTGAGAAGCTGCTGCTCCAACTCGTAAGCTGTCTCAAATTTGGCGAAAGTGCTCTTCTGCCTGCCGAGCAGCATCATTCGCTGCGTTATTCCGAGCGAATGATGCGCTGAATTGAGAAGCAGTGCCATGATGAAACCCAGTTGGAGCAGTTGTTTCGAGCCTCTCTTTCGCTTAAATCCGAATCCGAGCCTAGCTAATCCACGCTCTGCCCTGCCTCTTACAACCGGATGATCCGTCTAAAACGCAAATTGCCGACTATATCCTCGAAGTCCAGCTCAAATACATGAGGATCGCGATAATAGACCGCTGTCGCTGGCAAGTAGCCTACAACGGGTCCTGTTCCCCCGCATACTAAGCTGCCGCCGTCTCCGCCCTTCGGAAAAAACGCCTCATCCTTCAGCGTCATTTCGTACTGATAAGGATCTCCTGAGAAGCAAATACCGAACGCATTCGGCAGCTCCAAATCATAAGGTCTGCTCTCGCCTTCGGCCAGCTCCTCAAAATGCCTGAGCTTCAGTCCATAATCAAAGCTGTCGCCCCAAGGATACAACGTTCGGCAGCCGCCGCCGTAAAGATATTCCCACTCATCCTCCGTAGGCAGGCTAAAGCCGGATTGCTCAATTTGCTCTGCGACGATATCCGCGTCCAGCTCATCATTAAACAAATAAGCGAGGATGTGCTCCCCTTCGCGTACGAAGCGAAAATTTTGATGACGCTCGTATTCGGAATAGGTGCTGAGCTTGAATTTTTCTAATTCCTCCTGAAAATCCTCATCCTCGGCCAAATCCTCGTCATCGAGCTCTACCCTGTACCAGCCTAACGAATGCGTCTCGCATTCCACGAGCATAGCGCCTATTTCCACCTCGCGAACCGGAGACATTTGATCACGGATAAACGCATCACGATCCTCAACGCCAAATTCGTTCATCGTCTCCTGAAAATCTGCGGCTGTTGCGGCATCCAAGCCTTGCTCCCAACGCTCCCAGCCTAGCGTTACCTTATCTCCCGGCACATAAACGAACTTATAGCCCTTATACACATAAACACCTGTTTCGAGTCCGCTGCCATAACGCTGAAACGCTTTCAGACCTTGATATTCAAACCCTTCCGGCAGCTTGTCCAGCAGTATTTTCAATACAATTTCCTTCTCTTGGCTCGGCAGACTGTTCCAGACGAATCGACTTAATGTTTCCATCTTATTTCCACCTTTTCGATTAGATTAACGATTTACAATTATGATTTTCCAAAAAAGCGGTTATTTGCTGCAAGAGCGGCTCCTGCCCCTCCTCATAGAAAATGGCAACCTCCAGCCGGTAAGCATAATTGAAACGAATATACCCGCCCAGACCCTGCAAAAACAATAGGCATGTATGGGCATTTTCGATCTGCAAATTCGGCTCAAAGCTTTTCTTGCACTCACGTGCCAGCTCAGGCAGCTCGAATCCGGCCTTATCCGGGTCAAAATGAAAAAATTGATGCTTCCGCATTTGTGTCCACGGCTCAAAATAAGCCGGAGCCGCCGCTTGCTGAGCAAGCTTTTCGCCATAAATCTGATTAAGAAATGCCGTATAGTCCTCATGCTCCATCCCATCCTCGGCATACAGCTCAATAATCTCCGAATGCCGCGGCAGCCAGATGATGCCCTTGACAGCCGGATGAACCGCGAGAAAGTCGCCATCAATCGTCGTGCCAATCGACACGCATTCGGCGATTTGCTGCTGCGTAATCGGGCTGGCAGCATCATGCTCCCAAAACTCCTCCTCCGCGAACGACTTCAGCACATGAGGATCAGGCGCTTCAATATTAAACCAGCCGCGATAAGTGCCTGGGCCGTGTACAACCAAGAAGCGGACATACGCTTCAGGCAGCGTCAACCGCTGCTCTTGTTCCAGCTGCCGCAGCTTTTCGGCTGATATAGGCGAACCATTATTTGATACGATATACATGGTCAGGCCCCCTTTTATAAAAAAAGCTTCACGCTGCCTATTGCTCATTTGCTCCTGCCTGCGCTCCTGCTCAAGCCTATGTATAAGCGGCTTGCAGCAGCTGCTCCATAAGCGGCTGGCGCGCGTCCTTCGTTTTGCGAGCTGCTGCCTTCAGCTTGTCTGTCCCGCCCCAGATCAAATAGAGGAGATGCTCCACTTCATAATCCTGCCGCCCCTCCACTTGCTCCAGCAGCAGCGCCAAATTGTTTTCCTCTTCGAAAGTCGGCTTGATTTTGAGCTTCAGCTCTTCCGTACTATGCAGCATGCATACAACAAGTGTTGCAATAGAATCGGCATTAACGCCGTAACGAGCCACAAACTCGGCGGTAAATTTATTTTGGACTGATTGATGCTCCACATCTACCAGCTTCATATATTGCTGAGCAAGCGGAAAATAACGGGGATCGGCTAAGCCTAGACCGAAAACAGCATAGCTTCCCGGCATGCAGCTTTTTTCATCCTCCGTATCGCTGTACCATTCGAACTCCTCCATTGCCTCGCGCGCATATTGCTCCAGCAGCGGATGCAGCTCTTCAAAAGCAAGCACATTCGCAAAGAAGCGGTGCGTATCCGATTTGGTTAGACCTTTCAGCGGTAAATATTGTTTAACGCTCGATTTGAGCTTGATCTTATAGCTTTTAGGGAACCCCTGCTGAAGCAACCGAATGATGAACGCCAACGCCTGTGTGTAGCTCTGCTGCTCCTCCTGCTTAATGACGATTGTTATCGTCGAAAAAACATCATTCGCCTTGCAGTGAACATAAGCATCGCTATAGTCGCTATCTTCCTTCGGATAAGCACCGCTGCCTTCTTCAAGCAGTTGCGCTGCTTTATCGCTTCCAAGCTGACGGGCACAGTCGATAAAGGCGAGTCCCCTCTGCTTGCTGTAGCTCGGCTCAAAGCGAAGAATAGCGACAGCCGTATAAAGCAGCAGCGAAATTAGCCCCGGTTGTACAGACTCGGCGGCAGCACCAGACTTCAATTTATACTGCTTCCGTCCGTCCTCGCCCTCCTCTATCGTAAAAAACGGCGGCAGCAATTGGTTTTCCACCCAGTCCTTCAGCCTGATAATGATGTTGCTGCGATGCTCCTGAAGCGCTTCTCTACGAGATTTATTGAGCTCTAAAATTTTCTCGAATTTGGCAATGATCCATTCGCCGTCCAGCTGTGGAAAAAGCTGCTCACTAAGCAAGTGGCGTGCTAGAAAAAACGTATCCAGCGGCTTCGTCGGAAACTTGCCCGCATCCAGCTTTTGCGCCACATAAGCTTGTAAATGTCCCAGCAGCTCTTGCTTTTTCGCCTCATTCACGTATGTCACAAGCGGGAGTTCTACGACGCTTTCCACAGCCCGGAACTTTCCGCAAAAAGTAAAGCGGTAATCCGTAACGGGTGATGCTTCCAGCCGTTTCAGTCGCTCCCCAATCTCCTCCGCAAGCTGCGGCTTAACAAGCGTCTCGATCTGCCCCGCTGTAAACAGCGCATGCGGGTCAGGCTGCTCATCCTTTTCATCCGGCCAGCCGATGCCCAGATCATGGTCGATAATGTCAATCTTTTGAGCGGTGCAGTCTATTTGTGCATAATCAAAGACCCCTACCTGCAGCTTGGTTCGCTTGATCACATCTGCTACATCCTGCTTCTCCAATTGGTCGAACCACTGGTGAATCTCTCGTTTCATCTCATCTATTGCCGCTATTTGTGCTGCTTCCATCGTCTATACTCACCTTTCCACTTTGCTTTTTTAAAAGTAAAGCAATAACCGTTATGTATCCCAACATTTAATACCCGATTTCATTAACCCTGAACACATCCGCTTTGAAAAAAATGAAAGGGCACCCGCTATGGGTGCCCGGCTTTGAGGTAAGCTATGGAGTGCTTCAGGCTATAAGCTCTCAGTGTCGACTGCTTTCGAAGCTTATTCTCTCATTTTATCCGTGGCGGGTGCTGAGAACAATAAGTCTTATGGACGGTTTAATTGCTTATTTTTGGTAAAAAAAGCCCTCAGCTTCCCTTCTCGGGTCGCAGTTTGAACAAGCTCGAATTCATGATACAATTGGAACGTAAATGACCATGCTTAACCCCAACACAACCTTATGAAGGAGTGACGTAAGTGGCTGTTCAGGCGTATTTGAATTTTAATGGCAACTGTCGTGAAGCGGTTTTGTTTTATGCAGAGGTTTTCGGAACGGACAAGCCTGAAATTATGACCTTCGGAGATTCTCCTCCAAATCCAGATTTTGAGATGCCAGAAGCAGTAAAGCCTCTGGTCATGCATACACGCCTGAAAATTATGGGCAGCACGGTTATGTTCTCCGACGTGTTCCCGGATATGCCTTTCGTTGAAGGCACAAACATCAGCCTCTCCATCGTCAGCAAGGATCTTGAAGAGCTGCGGGCAATCTTCAACAAGCTCAAAGAAGGCGGCACCGTCGAGATGGAGCTTGCGGAAACCTTTTGGTCTAAAGGGTATGGCAGCCTGAAGGACAAATTCGGCATTCACTGGCTCATCAACCAATCCGACGAGGAGCTTTAATCGAATCACATCCCTAAGGCTAAGGCTTTGGCTATTAATACCCGCCTGCCCTGTTTGGAATTCGACCGAGCAGCGGCAGGTTATCACATTCGTTACCCTACAACGTTTGACCGCTATCCACAGTAATGATTTGCCCCGTCATCGCTTCTTGCTCTAAGGTTGCACAGATCATGGAGGCAATATCTTCGGGTGTCGAAATGCGCTGCAGCAGCAGATTCGGGGCTAATCTCTGCATTTGTTCTTCTCTTCCAGACCACCATCTTGTTGCGACAGCTCCCGGTACGATGCAGTTGACCCGAATATCGGGAGCTAAAGCTCGCGCTAGTGATTTTGTTAAGCCATGAACGGCCGCCTTCGATACGGCGTAGGGAAGAGAAGAGCCTAATCCAGTTTGCCCGGCAATGCTGCCTAAGTTGACGATGGCTCCCTGTTTATTGTTCTTCATGTAAGGTGCGACAGCTCGCGCACAGTAAAACATGCCTTTTACATTCACATCGAACAATTCATCCCATATTTCTCCGGTAACTTCCTCCAGGTTGTACATTGGAATATGACTTGTCATACTGGCGTTGTTGACGAGCAAATCCACGGTCCCGAATTGCTGGATGATAGCTTCGACCATGCTCCGGACTTCCTTGTCCTTCGATACATCTGCTTGTACCCCTATAGCTTGGCCGCCCTCTTTGTTGATCGATCGAACGGTTTCTTCCGCATCGGCTTGCGAACGAGAATAGTTAACGATAACGGTCGCCCCTCGCTTGGCCAGCATGAGACTGGTTGATCTGCCAATCCCTGTACCGCCACCCGTAACAAGAACTACTTTGTTATATATCTGCATAACGGGTACACTCCTTATATTCTAATTTAATCTTTTCATTGTAAGTCCTCAGATCGCATTTGTATAATTGAACTATTTGAAGGAGTTGTTCAAATAGTTTGAACTATAAAGGAAGGTGTATCATGGATTTTAAGACGTTAAAAACGTTCCAAATGATCGTAAAATACGGCAGTTTTGCCCGTGCGGCTAAAGAAATGAACTATGTTCAATCTACCGTTACGATGCAAATACAAAAGCTTGAATTGGATTTAGGCGTTCAGTTGATCGAACGAGGACATGGAAAGGAGTTTCGGTTGACGGAAGCCGGGAGGTTATTTCATGACCAAAGCATGCAGATTGTAAAAAATATGGAGCAATTACAAACAAGCTTGTCGAATCTACAGTTAGGGGAGACGGGCCATATTCGCATCGGCGTCACGGAGCCAACAGGGAGCTATCGGTTGCCTGGCATTTTAAAGGAGTTTATGTCTATGTATCCGAACATCCGGATTTCTTTGGAATTTGCGAGCACTCCGACACTGACCGAGCGAATCCTCAGAGGAGAGCTTGATTTTTCATTATGCTCAGCACCGAATAGAGGGAACGATCTTTATTTTGAACGGCTATTTCAGGAAGAATTTGTGGCATTAATGCCTAAAGACCATCCGCTAGCGCTGAAAGCGGTTCTCGCACCGGAAGATATTCGAGGGTATCGACTGCTCATCACAGCTGAAACCTGTCCATATCGCAGAAGGCTGGAGATGGTTATGCAGGAAATGGGAAATCTGTCGCTTGATACTATGGAGATAGGAAGTATGACGGCCTTGAAGTTTTTCGTCGAGAATGGGTTAGGCATCGCACTGATCCCGAAGATTCTAGTGGAGCCCACTGCTGCGGGAACAACCATTCGAACGCTCAGTGGAAACCTTATATATATGACTGTTGGAATCCTGTGCAAAGCATCGGCCTACCCGTTGCAATTTGCTAGTCAAAGGCTTTATCAATTTCTCAAGCTCCACTTGAGCGAGCAATCTACTTTCTAGGAAATTAAACTTGCTGTTACAGACAGCGTGGATAACCGTAACCCAATTGTCAGGCAATAAAAAAAGGCTGTCCATATTCATAGTGCCTGCTCTGCCTGAAGTTCATCCAAGCAGCGGCAGGCTGATATTTTTTTCACTCGATACTATTAAGACTGAGAAGTTCTCGCGTTTTCCAACGTTCGTATAAAAGCCTCTATATTGTCTTTAATGTACCCCTTATTTTCATAACCGGCACTGGCTGCAATGTCCTTGATATCTTGGACAAATGCAGTCAAGCTGGCAGTTGAGGCCTTCTCGAATCTGTTCTCACCGACATTATCCCCGATCGGCTTGGCTGTCTCCTCTCTGTATGCCTTTATCCAATCCGTATTTTTCGCTGCTTTCTTAGCGAAGGATTGCAAGATGCCGCTCCAGTCTTTACCGTTCACAATAGCTTCTTGCAGCTTGTCCAGCGTATTCGGCTCGAATTTTTTCATCATATAGTTCAAATCAACATAATCATCTGGAGCTCCAACAGGCCTTTGCGGCGGGGTTTCGTAACGGAATCCTTTCGTTTCAGGGTCTACCGTTCTTGTTTTGGAGATGGCGCCGATTTGACGAATCGTATTCATAAATTCGACCGCTTCATCATCCTTCATATAGGTGTCCGCAATATACTTAGCTTGAGTAAGTCCCAATTCTAATAAAGCTGATCTTTCCTCATCTCCAGTTATGTCTGTAATGATATTGGATTGAATAATGCCGTAAACAGCTTCCTTTACCTTGGGCGGCTGGTCTGAGAGAAGGCGGTTCAGCGAATCATTAATTTGAACAGTTCCAAAGTATTTAGCCGAATGGTTCACAATATCGGATTGCGCCAGCTGTCTGGCGGCCGGGCTGATCTCTACTGTTTCGGTGTCATGTGAAAGCCCGGGTATCGTGCCTGTAACTAAAGCCGGCTTATCAGCCTGTTGTTTAGAGTTGGTATATAAATTCAAATCGTACTGGGCTGAGCTGTAAATCTTCATTTTTAACGCACCCCTATTCCATTCATTTATTTCGGTTATTCACTTCTATTTATAGTATCGGTATATTCTATTGTATTTTTTATATTAATTTACAAAAAAGGAGGCGAAGAGCAGGTAAAATGAGGATTCAATTTGTTAAATTATAATAAAATGAATGGAATCAATATTGAGCGGTGAGAGGAAAGAAATAGACAAAATTAAAATAGCGGAGTTTATAAACTGCCGCTTATGAAGCATAATATAAATTGATGATGAACAGCAAATAGGCTGCAATCGCTTAATGCGGCTGCAGCCTATTTTTTCACTATTTAAAGCTGCGCCAACAAACGATCTCCTTCAAACCACTCAGAGCCTCGTAATTTGCTTAAAGCATCAAGTACATAAAGTCCTTCATCGCTTTCTAGCGATGCTGCTCCCCATGATGCCATCGTATTACGCACCCTTCTATTAGTTTTTGAGAGACAAAAATCTCACACACAATAAGCCAAAATAATATCCCCATTTCCTTCTAACTCTCCCGTTTCTATAAACCCTAAGTGCTTATAAAGTTTATTTGCGGCCATATTATGTGGGATATGTGATACCCTAATTTGTTTACAGTCCACCCTGGCACTGAGCATCTTAATTACCTCTTCAATTGCTGCTTTTCCATAACCCATTCTCTGATATCTCTCGTCAATCATAAATCTCAGAATCCAATAATAACCGTCTTTATATATTTCATTATCAAAAAGTATAAACCCGACCATCTTTCCTTCAGAAAAAATACCGTATGGAACAGATGTAGGTTCATTTGCTGCATGTAACAGTGATTCTTCATTACTTGCGACCAAGTCAAGCTGTTGGCTGCTCACTTTTAATTGAGTACACTCGCTTTCAAACTCTTTTGTAATCTTATGTAATTTAATAATAGTCACAGAGTACACGACCTCCATTATGAAATGAATATTCAGTTGAGTTGTAATAGAATTATACTAATTAAATGATCCCCTCTCTGCAAGTACATTGCCTAATTGAACCTTAATTTCCTCTTCTTCGATCCATTTCAATACAAGCTCTTTTATCAAAATGAAAAGGGAGGTGCATGTTCCAAATGCGCCCCCCGTTCATCCAGCCTCCTGCTGCATGGCTGCAAGCTTAAACCTTCTTCCGCTGCCTCGTATAAATGTCCACATACACCGCGAGAATGAGAATGCCTCCTTTGACGATATACTGCCAAAAGGACTCTAAATTCATTAAGCTCATGCCGTTGTCCAAGCTCGCCATGACGAGCGCGCCAATAATAGCTCCTACGACGGTTCCGGTACCGCCCATTAGGCTTGTTCCCCCGATTACGCATGCCGCAATGGCATCCAGCTCGTAGTTTTGCCCAGAGCTCATCGTTGCCGCATTCAGTCGGGCTGTCAGAACAAGCGCAGCGATCGCAGCTAACGTATTACAGAGAACGAATACTAGCAAAATGCGCCGCTTGATATTGATGCCTGATAGACGCGCAGCCTCGGCATTTCCGCCAATCGCATAGACTTGACGTCCAAACGTCGTATTCTTCGAAATGAAAGTGAAAATGAGTGCCAGCACGATGACCATTACGAAGGGAACAGGAATGCCCTTATAGCTGTTCATCAAATACACGAAGCCGATGACAAGTGCGCCCATGACACCTAAACGCAGCACGCTTACCGCAAAAGGCTCGACATCGAACCCGAATTTCGCTCTAGCCGACCGTTTGCGCATGACCAAATAACCAGCCACCGCCAAAGCGGCAATGCCAAAAATCCAGCCCATTAAATCGCCTACATAAGATTGTCCAATCGCTTTCATGGAAGGCGTCAGCGGAGCAATCGTCACACTTCCTGTCGTTCCAAACAAAATGCCCCGGAAGATAAGCATCCCGCCTAAGGTGACAATAAACGCCGGAACAGCCCGGTAAGCAATGATCCAGCCCTGGATGAAGCCGATGGCAGCGCCAATAGCCATAGTGGCTATAATGACCGGAACTGTATTCCATTCGTACCACACATTCAGAATCGCTGCAATACCCCCAGTCAATCCTACAAGTGAGCCAACTGACAAATCAATCTGACCGGCAACGATAACGAGAACCATCCCGATAGCCAAAATAGACGTTACCGACATTTGCAAAAATAAATTCGAAATATTCGTTGGCGACAAGAAGCGCTCATGCAGCAATGAAAACAACACCCATATGGACAATAGCGCTCCAATCATCGTATAGGCACGGGCATCAAATTTAAACCAATTTGGACGCCGCTTTGTTTTCGTTTGGTTGAATACGGTTTCTTGATTCATGCTCATCGTCCTTTTCCTCCTGTGGCAGCCGTCATGATCATTTCCTGTGTCGCTTCCTCAGCGGTAAATTCCCCCATATGCTTGCCCTCCGCAATAACCATAATTCGGTGGCTCATGCCAAGCAGCTCCGGCAGCTCCGAGGATACCATAATGATGGAAACGCCCTGCGCAATCAATTCATTCATAATGTTGTATATTTCGAATTTGGCGCCTACGTCAATGCCGCGTGTTGGCTCATCCAAAATCAATATTTTCGGAACCGTCATCAGCCATTTGCCGAGCACCACTTTTTGTTGATTACCTCCGCTTAATGTGCCTACAATCGTCTCCACCGAGTTCGCCTTCACGCGCAGCGAGCGCAAATATTGATTGCCTGCCGCTATTTCTTCATTCGGGCGAAGAATGCCGCCAGAGGAAATCGCGCCAAGACTCGCTAAGCTCACATTGCTCTTGATATCCATGCCAAGCACAAGACCATATTTTTTCCGGTCCTCCGATACAAGCGCCAAGCCTGCCTTGATCGCTTGCTGCGTATTTTTGAGCTTGACTGGCTTTCCCTCAATTTCGATCAGCCCTTGGTTTTGCCCGCCATAGGAGCCAAACAAGCTCATAACAAGCTCCGTTCTGCCCGCTCCCATCAACCCGGCAATACCTAGAATCTCACCCTTCCGCAGCTCAAAGCTTACATTGTCAATGACCTTCTTCCCCTGACGCTCGGGATTCATAACCGTATAGTCTGTTACCTTCAACACAACCTCGCCTGGAATCGCTGCGATTCTAGGAAAGCGCTCCTTCAGCTCTCGTCCTACCATAAGCGAGATCACTTTATCCTCGTTGACTTCCGAGATCGGATAGGTGCCCACCGTCTGCCCGTCACGGAGCACCGTTACCGTATCCGCGATTGCAAACACCTCATTAAGCTTATGGGAAATATAAATACAGGTAACGTCTCGTTTCTTGAACTCCTGCAAAATGCCGAGCAGTATTTCGACCTCCTGCTCCGTCAATGCTGCTGTCGGCTCATCTAAAATCAGGATGTTTGCCCGCTTGGACAGGGCCTTGGCGATCTCAATCTGCTGCTGCTTTCCGATCCCGAGCGCACCAATCGGATGCTCTGGATTGACGTCATGCAGGCCAACCTCTTTCAGCCACCGCTCGCTTTCTTTGAACACCCGCTCCCAGTTGATGATGCCAAAGACTGCTGGCTCCTTGCCGAGGAACAAGTTTTCGCCAATCGACAGCTCCTTCACAAGGGCAAGCTCTTGATAGATGATAGCGATGCCCGCTTCCTCCGCATCTTTAATTTTGCCGAAGCGCTTCTCTTCGCCGTTGATTATGATTTGCCCATCGTAGGTGCCATGCGGATAAAGCCCGCTAAGCACCTTCATCAAAGTGGACTTGCCAGCGCCGTTCTCGCCGCATAACGCATGCACCTCGCCTTTTTTCACCAAAAAGGTTACGTCGTTCAACGCTTTAACGCCTGGAAATTGTTTTGTAATGTTGCGCATCTCTAATGCAGCCGTCATCCCTTAAACACCTCCGAAAATAACAAAGAGGGGAGGCGCGTCATGTTGCCCATCGCTTCATCCCCTCTTTCTTCGTCGCAAGTCTCTATTTCGCGTTTTTGTATACATCCTCTTTGGAATGGAAGCCGTCCGCAATCACTGTCGCATCAATATTCGATTTGTCGACAGCAACAGGATCAAGCAAGACCGAAGGCACATCGATTTTACCGTTATTGACCGATTTATCCGCGCCAACGTCTTCGCCTTTGGCAAGCTTCACCGCTAGCTCGGCCGCTTTCTCAGCTAAATCCTTGATCGGCTTGTAAACCGTCATCGTTTGGGTGCCTTCAACGATACGCTGCGCTGCCGCAAGCTCCGCGTCTTGGCCGGATACTGGAATTTTGCCAGAGATCCCTTGAGCGGCCAGCGCTTGAATAACTCCGCCTGCCGTACCGTCATTTGCGGCAACAACGGCGTCGATTTTATTATCGTTTGCCGTAAGCGCATTCTCCATATTCGTAAGTGCATTCGCCGGATTCCAATCCTTCGTCCATTGGTCGAAGACAACCTGAATGTCACCGCTGTCAATAAGCGGCTGCAAAATATTAAACGCGCCTTTTTTGAACAAATGAGCATTATTGTCGGTTTCCGAGCCGCCAATGTAAACGAATTTCCCTTTTGGCGCTAGCTTCACGATAGCCTCAGCCTGCATTTCGCCTACTTTTTCGTTATCAAATGAAATATACAGATCGAGGTCGGAGTTTTTGATCAAGCGGTCATACGCTAGCACTTTAATGCCTGCAGCATGGGCTTTTTCTACGATAGCAGCGGTAGCCTCCGCATTATGAGGAACAACGACCAGCACGTCTACGCCCTGGCTGATCAAATTTTCCGCTTGCGAGATTTGCTTCGCATCATCGCTATTCGCTGCCTGTACTTCTACTTTGGCGCCCAGTGCCTCGGCCGCTGCAATGAACAAATCGCGGTCACGCTGCCAGCGTTCCTCTTGCAGCGTATCCAGCGAGAAGCCAATGACCAGCTTATCATCCCCTGACTTGGCATTGCTTTCCTTCTCAGTCGTTTCTTGCGCGCCTGATCCAGAGCCTTCTTTTCCGTTGCCGTTACCGTTGCTGTTGCCGCCCGAGCAAGCTGACAGAACAAGAATCAAAGCTAATACAATGGATACAACCCCGCCTCTTGTCAAACGTTTCCCCATTTTCTTCGCTCCCTTATCTTACAAAATGTAACTGCTTACATTTTAAAATATAGCATACATCTGGAAGTGTTGAGCGACCCACTTCCAGCACTCTTTTGCGATCATCTGCATTTTTTTAAGATGGGCTGCCCTCTCATCGCTTACTGCTTATAATTGCCCGTCGGTAATCGGTGGGAGATGCGCCGCACACCTTTTTGAACACCTTGCTGAAATAATTGGGATCGTTATAGCCCACTTCAAACGTGATCTCCTTTAAGCTGCGCTGCGGGTCAGCCATCAGCTTCTTCGCTTTCTCAATTCTGCACTCGGTGAGAAAATCTATATAGTTGATGCCCTCCTGATCCTTGAACATTTTACTCATATAGAAGGGACTCAGCCCAATACGATTCGCCATCATCTCCAGTGAAATCTCTTTCTCGGAATGTTCTATAATGTACTGCTTCATTCGACCTACCGCATCGGGCTGTACATTTGCTTGATGGATTTCAAGCGTACATATCATCTTGCTGAGCAAACCCTCGGTTTCGGCGCGCAGCTGCTGATACTGACGTACTTGAAAGGAAAATAACGGCTTCTCAATCTCAATTCCCATTTCCATAGCTACACGGGCGATGAGCCATAACCGCTCCAATACATATTGGCCCGCTTCCGTCAGGGATGCCTGATTCTGGTCACAGCGGTCAATTAAGCCCATAATCATTTTCCGCACCTCCGCCCACTGCCCTAAACGAATTCGGTCGATGAACAGCCTCTCTGTTTCTTTATCCTGATAACCGCTTCCGAAGGTGTCTTCCCTATCCATCTCTCCATAAAATTGATGCTTGGCGGGCTGCTCCGTATTGGCGCTTGCAAGCAGCGCCTCCTGATAGGAAAACCGAATATTTCCAAGTCCCGCGTAGCAGCTGCCTATGCCTATGAAAAAGTCTCCTCCGGCGAAACGCTGCAGCAGCAGAAGCTCCTGCACGAGCGATGCCGCCTGCGCACGGAACGTTTTGGCAGCCTCGCGGAACACAATAATCGGAATTTGACGGCCCGACATGGCTCCTACCCAGCCTTTTCCTCCTTCCCTCACCTTTACTTTCAATGTGCTATAAAGCGGTTCTACCGCTCCTTCGCTTGGCAGTATCAAGAGCAAGACGAATGCCTCACTTGTCACTTCTCCACCTAGAAGCTGAAGCATGTCATCAATATGTACTTCATGGATATGGTCGAACAGCAGCTGCATGACAACATCCGATTCCACTAGCGGCAGCATCTTCCTCAGCTTCTCCTCGTCAAGCAAACGCTGCTCCAGTATAGCTTTTTCCTGTAAAATTTCTTCAATAACCTTGCCGATGACGGCTATAATTTCACTCGCCTTACTAGGCTTGAGCAAATAATCCTTAACCCCCAGCTTAAGCGCCTTACGGGCATAATCAAATGTGTCGTAAGCCGTTACCATAATAAATTTTGCAGCTGGCAAAAAGACCGATATCCGCTCAATGGCTTCAATTCCGTTTACGCCTGGCATTTTAATATCCATGAGAATAAGGTCCGGCTGCCACTCGCTTGCCAGCTCAATCGCTTTTGCGCCATTTCTCGCTTGCTTAAATTCACAGGTGGGAAAGCCCTTGTGCAAAATCGCCTGCAAGCCTTCGCGTTCTATCTGTTCGTCATCCACAATTAATAGTTTAAGCATGCTAGCCCTCGCTCCCCGCCAATGGTATTTTTATCGTTACCTTGGTTCCGCAGCCGGGCTGACTGTCAATGGAAATGACATCCTCAGCGCCGACGAACAGCCGCAGCCGTTTAACGACGTTGCTGAAGCCGATTCCCGTAGAGTGACCCAAACTATCGGCGTTGCCGCCCTCCATCAAAATATGGTTCACCTTCTCAGCCGTCATGCCAGCTCCGTCATCTTTAATTTCAATCCAGACGCAATGCTCTCTTTCATAAATCCGAAGCGTTATGCTCCCCCCATCCTCAAGCGGCTCCACGGCATGAATGACCGCATTTTCAATAATGGGCTGAAGCGTAAGGCAGGGAAGCTTGAGCTGAAGGCAGCTCTCATCGACCTCCTGCTCAAATCGAAGCCGATCGGTGAAGCGTGCACCTTGAATCTCAATATATTTCAAAGCAACCGACAGTTCTTCCTCAAGCGTTACCGCTCGATCCAGTCGGCGCAAATTATAGCGCAGCAAGCCAGCGACGCTTGCAATTAAATCGCTTGTTTCTTCGGAACCATCGAGATAAGCTTTCTTGGAGAGGGTATCTAGGGTGTTAAACAAGAAGTGGGGGGTAATCTGGCTTTGCAGGCTGATCAACTGGCTTTCCTTCAGGAGCAGCTTGCTTTGTTGCAGCTCACTTTCAAGCTGAGCCTTCTGTTGAATCTCGGAGATTAAATTGTTGATATTTACGCGCATACGGTCAAACGTCTTTGCGAGGAATGAAATTTCGTCGTTGGAGTGTACTTCAATCGGTTTGTCGAAGCGCCCGCGCGATAGCTCCTTGGCGGCCACCGTCAGCTTCTGAATCGGCCTAGTAATGCTGAGGGAAAACCAGTAGGTAAACAGTAATAGTATAATCGTAATCAAGGAGAGCAGCCAAGCGCCAAGCCGTTTGAGCTCCGCGCTTTGCTCAATAATACTGCGGTAAAACGCATCGTACGTCCGCACCTCTTTGTCTATAAGGGTAACCGTCGTCTCGGCAATATATTTATCAATGCGGGTTGCCTCCTCGAACTTCTCAGTCGATTGCTCCGCGTTTCCTTGTTCAAGAAACATAACCGTCAAATCCGCTGAAGCGATCAGGCTATCCATCATATTGATATAGCTCGTCAAGGTAAAAGCGTTGTCTTTATTACGCAGCGTGACCGCCCTCAGCTTTGCCATCAGCATGTTTTTTTTGTTCTGGTCAAGCTTGCTCAGCTTATACGCAGATGGCTTTTGCATATAGTCATTTAAAGCAATAATCGTCTGGTGGCTGTGATCAGTCACTTCATTCATGCGCAAATAACGCTGAAGTATATCATTATATTGCGCTTGTGTTTTCTGATTATAGTAAGTGAGCACGACCCAAATCAAAACCATAATGGACAGGACAACAATCGACATTGTCAAAATTTTTCTCTGTATGCTGTTCATCGTGTTTCCCCCGCCCGCAATACCTTGATGTCCGTAAAATAACCATCAGGGTTTAGCGGCACCTGCTCGCCAGTCAGCCACTTGATCATATGGGTGACGCTTTCCTCTCCCATCGCCTCCGGGGACTGTGCGATTAACGCATCAATTTTGCCCTGCTGCATCAAGGTCAACGTTTCTGGCGAATCGTCGAAAGAATAGATGTAAAATGGCTCGACCTGCATCCGTTTGCTAATTTCCTGAATAATAGAGCCTGCATGATTCGCGGATACGGCAACAAAGGCATCCACGTCAGGAGCCTCGTTCAACAGCTTATTCGTAGCGCTGGCTACATCCACACGCGAATCGCCTGCCGCAACGATCAGCGTTTCGATCTGGCGATACGGCTTTAGCACATTTAAAATGCCCAATAGGCGCGAGCGCTGGAAATATTCCTGACGATCCGAGACGATCAGCACCACTCTGCCCGCGAAGCCCATATCCGACAAAAGCTGGCGCGCGATCATACTGCCTGCCTCCAAATGATCAGAGCCGACATAGGTCCGGCGCAGGCTCTCATTCATCGGAACATCGTTTGCAACGGTAATAATCGGAATGCCGCTGCCTGCGGCCTTCACCTTGGTCAAGCTTTTGAATTCATCCGTATCGAGTCCCTGCACAATAATGCCATCTACCTTCGATACAATTGCAACCTCAATATTTTTCAGAAAATCATCGCGATTCGAGCCGTAGGTGCCCCATACCTCCAAGCTTGCACCATAGCGCTCGGCTGCTGCCATAGCCCCATTTTCCACCTTCGCCCAAAACGGAGTATCCAGCTCGCTTGTAATGAGTACGAGCCGGTAGCTGCTATGCTGCTCCGATGTAAGCGCCGGCTCGATTAATTTGGAGGAGAACACCTTTATCATCGAGGTTAGCGTGAAAAACAAAATAATCAAGCATCCAGCAAATAAGCTGACGAACATCCATTTGCGCAAGCCCCTGACCCCCTGCCCGCATAATAACGCATCCATTTTGATAACGTTTTCATATTTAAATCATATTGAATGCCGCGCTTGCTGTCCAGCTGTGCCACCTTCTTTGGTGACACTTATTCGTTCCAATTAGGTGAAATCCGTTCTTCTGCACAAGGGCACAAGCGATTTTTGAAGGTCGAAAAACAGTTCACATAATAGTCTGCGAACGAGCTACGATAGTTAAACATAAGGGCTCTACATATGAGATATGACAAATAAATAGAACCCTCAGCCGCTTAGCGTTCATCCTTCGAATGTTAAGCCGTTGTTTTGGCAAATACGATAAAAAACAGCACAAGCTCCACAAGCACAACCGTCGGCGGCACTACTACAAGCAAGTTCACGCTGAACAAAGCAATTAAAAGCAGCAAGAGCAGCGATATATGCTTCACGGTCGGGCGCAAATGCTCAAAGCGGTAGCTGTATAACACGCACATAACCGATAGAAAATAAATAAACACGGAGCCAAAAACAAACCCCAGCATAAAGCCATATTCCAGTTTGTCCAAAAACACCAGCTGGATCGAAGCAGCGATCATACAAAGCGACAAATAAATAAACAAATGGCCGTAAATAATCGTCTGCCCCGCCGTTCGCTTCGTTTTATCCACATTTTTCTCCATGTTCTCGAAATATTGCCACCAAATTGCAATGACGAGAATAAAGGAGAGTGCAACGAATGCGATGGAAGTAAAGCTCATATCTCCAGCATCCAAAATCGAAAGCAGGCTAACGACCGATTCCCCCAGCAAAATTAGTGTAAACAGCGAAAATCGCTCCAGTAAATGAGGGGTATGGATCGGCGTGACAACGAGATGCTTGCGGCCTATTAATGGAACGATGATGTCCAAAATAATGCCCGCATACAAAATCGCGTAACGCAGCCACGAATCAAAAAACAAGGAGCATGACGATATCGCTATCCCCAGCCAAAAATAAGTGCCGAAAAATCGTGCGGTTTGCAGCTTGTGCAGCACCTCTGAACGTGCCGTCAGCAAATATTGCACGGTCGTTATTATACGAAGCCCTATATATCCAATAAAAAAGGGTACATAATAGGCGTCAAAATCCACATTCAAGCTTGCGGTCATAATCAGGACGAAAAACATTTGCATTACGATAAATAACCGGTGCTTCAGCGTGTCCTGTCCAAAACGATTATTATACATCGTCTGTCCAACCCATGCCCACCAAATCGGCACAAAAATCAAGATGAATTTGGATAAATGCTCCCAAGTAATGCTGCTATGCTCTACATGAAGCAGTACATGTGTGGCCTTGGAGACGGCCGCGACAAACAATAAATCATAAAACAGCTCCAGCCACGTTACTTTTTTCTCCGGCATCATCGCTTTGACGTGCTCCTCTCTTTGCATACGTCCAATAGTATTCTCTATCTCTACATCGACTCAATTATTATAAGCATCGGCCGCTCAATAGGCAATATGCGAAATAAGGCCTGGAGCCAATGCCCCAGACCTTATTTCCTATCTATCGTTTTGAGAAAATAGAGCAAACGGCAAGCGCATCATTCGCTTCTCCTAAGCTTGCCTGCTATAGCCCGCAGCGGAGCCTCTAGTCGTGGAAATTAAGCCCCGAAGTCGTAGCCTTCACATAACCGCTTCGAATGACGAAATCGCCGAAATGCTCGCCCTGCTCGCGCTCTTTCGCGAAGCGGTTAATAATAGGCGTCAGCGTGCTGATAATTTCCGTTTCATCAATATTTTCCTTGTACATCTTGTTAAGGCGGTCGCCGTTGAAGCTTGCGCCCAAGTACATATTGTATTTGCCCGGCGATTTTCCGATAAATGAAATTTCGCCCAGCGCTGGGCGGCCACAGCCGTTCGGGCAGCCTGTCATGCGAATAACGATGGACTCGTCACGCAGACCAGCCTCATCCATGACCACATCCAGCTTGTCGATCAAAGTCGGCAAATACCGTTCCGCTTCCGCCATCGCAAGGCCGCAGGTAGGCAGCGCTACGCAGGAAATCGAGCTGCGGCGCAAAGCCGAATAATGCGAGCCGTCTGTCAGCTTATATTGCTCAATCAGCTCCAAAATTTTGCGTTTTTTCTGCGTCGTAATATTGGCAATAACGAGATTCTGGTTCGGCGAAAGGCGGAAGTCTCCGGTATGGATCTTCGCAATTTCACGGAGGCCCGTCATCAGCTTGTAGTCGCCGTCATCTTGAATCCGCCCGCTTTGAATGTACAGCGTCAGGTTCCATTTGCCGTTTGTGCCTTTAAGCCAGCCATAGCGGTCGCCATTGCTGTCAAAGTGGAAATCGCGCGGCGCTTCCAGCTTCCAGCCCATTCTTTTGTGCAGCTCGTCAACAAACCAGTCCAGACCGTGGCGGTCAATCGTGTATTTGAAACGGGCATTTTTACGTACAGAGCGATTGCCATAATCGCGTTGAATCATAACCGTTTTCTCGGCAACGTCAATCGTTTGCTCAGGCGTACAGAAGCCAATAACGCGGCCAAGCTGCGGATAGGTTGCCGTATCGCCATGCGTCATGCCCATGCCGCCGCCAACGGTTACGTTGAAGCCGACGAGCTTGCCCTTTTCCAAAATCGCGATGTAGCCCAGATCCTGAGAGTAAACATCTACATCGTTGGATGGCGGTACGGCCATCCCGATTTTGAACTTACGCGGCAAGTAAACCGGTCCATAGATCGGCTCCACTTCGCCAGCCGCCTCCGAGCTTTCTACCTTCTCGCCATCCAGCCAAATTTCATGATAGGCAGGCGTGCGCGGCGCGAGGTGATTGTTAATGCGTCTTGCCCATTCATTCACTTGCTCATGAGCCTCAGATAGATGCGGGTTAGGATTGCTCATCACATTACGATTAACATCGCCACAAGCAGCAAGCGTCGTCATGAGCTTGTCGTTGATCGTACGGATCGTCTTCTTCAAATTCCATTTCAACACGCCGTGCATTTGGAAAGCCTGACGAGTCGTCAGACGCAGCGTTCCGTTGCCATACTTATGAGCCAGTTCGTCCATCGCCAGCCATTGCTCGGATGTCGCTACACCGCCAGGCACAACGACGCGGAGCATGAACTGGTACGCAGCCTCCAGCTTCTGCTTCTCGCGCTCATTGCGCAAATCCCGATCATCCTGCATATAGCTGCCGTGGAATTTCATCAAGCGGTTGTCGTCCTCCGGCAAGCTTCCTGTAATCGGATTGCGAAGCGTCTCTACGAGCGCTCCGCGCAAGTAATTGCTCTCTATTTTTATAATTTCAACGTCGCTCGGCGGTCCGCCGATCGGCTTTACGATTTGATCATTTGCCATTGCTGCTTGCTCCTCTCGCACTCGCTTTAAGTCGGTTTAATACACGTCACGCTGGTAGCGCTGCTGCTGCTGCATGTCAGCGAGATAAGCCTCGGCTTTCTCGCGGCTGATGCCGCCTTCCTGCTCAATGACCGTAAGGAGTGCGGCATGCACATCATGTGCCATATGCTTCTCATCACCGCATACATATACATGAGCGCCGGCTTGCAGCCAATTATACAGCTCCTTGCCTTGCTCCAGAATACGGTGCTGTACGTACACCTTCTCTTCAGAATCGCGTGAGAACGCGACGTCAAGCTTCGTCAATACGCCGTCCTTCAGCATGCGCTGCCAGTCCGTTTGGTACAGGAAGTCCGTTACGAAATGACGGTCGCCATAAAATAACCAAGATTTCCCTTCCGCACCGGATTCCTCGCGCTCCTCCATAAATGCCCGGAATGGCGCCACGCCTGTTCCCGGACCAATCATAATAATCGGAGTTTCGGCGCTTGCCGGAAGCTTGAAATTCGGGTTGTTCTGAATGTAGATCGGAACCGTATCGCCTGGCTCCAGACGCTCTGCCGTATGAATGGAGCATACGCCGTAACGCTCACGGCCATTTGCTTCATAGCGCACAGCACGAATCGTCAGATGCACCTCGTCTGGATTAGCTTGGAAGCTGCTTGCAATGGAATAAAGACGTGCTGGCAGCTTACGCAAAATACCGACAAATGCAGCAGGCGACCAGTTCCAAGGTGCGAAATCCTGCACCAGATCAAGCAAATCGCGGCCGTTCGTATATTCCTTCAGCTCTTTCTCCTTGCCTGGCGCTGTAAGCTCTTGCAGCCCGGTATTTGCACAAAGCTTCGCAGCCTGCTCCAGCAGCGGCTTCGTTAATACGGTAATTTCATAATGCTTCAGCAGCGCTTCACGCAGCGAGCCCTCTTCGCCTTTTTTATTAAATGGAACCTTCTCATCCGCGCTCCAGCCCAAAACCTGAATCAGCTCGTCTACAAGCCTCGGATGATTTTCTGGGAAAAGACCTAGACAATCGCCCGGCTCATATTGCAGGCCCGATCCGTCAAGCGACAGCTCCAGATGACGCGTCTCGCGGTCTGAACCGCGGCCGTTCAAGTTAATGTTCGCGAGTACTTCCGCATGAAATGGATTTGTCCGCGAATATTCGGATTCAGTCGAGCTAACCGAGGCGGTTGTTGATACTGCTGCTGGCTGTGCTGCTGCCGATCCATTCAAGCGCTCGTTTAGCGCTGCCGTAACTTGATTGAACCACTCTGCTGCCGGCTCATCATAATCCAAGTCGCAATCGACACGCGGTGTCAGGCGCTTGCCTCCTAGCTCCTCAAGACGAACGTCGAAATCTTTACCCGTCTGGCAGAAAAATTCATACGAAGTATCACCGAGCGACAGAACGGAGAAATACAATTCATCTAGCTGCGGTGCTCTTTTGCTATAAAGAAACTCATGGAAGGAGATTGCATTATCCGGCGGTTCGCCTTCTCCATGGGTACTTGCAATAATCAATAAATTTTCAATCTTCTTCAAGCCATTAGGCTTGAATTTGTTCATAGCGGCCAACGTAACCTGGAAGCCGTCTGCCTCAAGCTTGCTTGCAAGCTTGCCGGAAAGCCGTTGACTGTTGCCTGTCTGTGATCCAAATAAAATGGTCACTTCGCGGGAGCCTGCTGGCAGAGCGGGTGCAGACAGCGCTTGCCCTTCTACAGCAAGCGCCGCGCTTAATTGCGGCTCTGCACTAATAGGTGCAAAAGCTGCTGTACTCTGAACTGCGGACAAATATCCGCATAACCATATATGCTGCGATTCCGTCAAAGTTGGAAGAAGACGGTTAAGAAGCTCCACCTGCTCCTGATTAAAAGGACTGTTCGTCACCTGAAGTTGCAACAAAATCCACCTCTCATAAACATGAAATCATACTGTTTTTAAAATATAGGAAAGGATATCATTCACTCATCCTTGCTCTATATTTCTCGGACTGAAACGCACCGCGCCGCCAAAGGACGGCTTTCGGCCGTTTCACCTTGAAACTGCGCTTACACACTTTAGTCCATCATTAATATTCAAACTAACATATTAAGTGCAATCGGGCAATGCGTGCATTACCCCCTAATTTTTCCCAAATATCCGATTCTGAAGCAAAATGTGGCTGAACCCGAGTGAAATGGGGGCATTTCACCCTAATTTAGCCTTATAAATTAACAATTATGATGATTTCCATTAGAAAAAGTGATAGACGATTATGATGTTTTTTTGTGAAAAAAACCACGCTTCTCGCAGAAGCGTGGTGGGATGGCCTTAGCGGTCATTCTTAAATAGATTAGCCGCCGATATGAGACATTTCAATTTTCGCTGGCGACTGGGTGCGGGTAGCCCGTTCCTCCGAATAACGATCATCACGCTTTGTCCATATGCGGGTAATGGATTCGCGAATCGACTCATCTGTTTCGTCACCGCGCAGCAGCTCCATTAAATTATAGCCCTTCGAGGCAAACAGACATGTGTACAGCTTGCCTTCCGCAGAAATGCGTGCCCGTGTACAGGTGCTGCAAAACGCATCGCTTACGGAGGAAATAAAACCGATTTCCCCCGATCCATCCAGGTAGCGATAGCGTGAAGCAACCTCGCCTATATAATGAGCCTCCACCGGCTCAAGCGGCAGATGCTCTTTCAGAAGCTGCAAAATCTGCTTGCTTGAAAAAACGTGATCCCACTTCCAGCCATTCGAATTACCCACATCCATATATTCAATGAACCGAAGAATATGTCCCTTTTCACGAAAATAAGCTGCCATTGGCCATATATCCTGATCATTGACGCCCTTCTGGACCACCATATTGACTTTGACTGGCATGCCTGCAGCAGATGCCGCTTCAATGCCATCCAGCACGGCCTGTACGCCGCTGCGGTTGCCGTTCATTAGCCGGAACCGCTCGTCATTCAGCGAATCCAGACTGACCGTTACCCGCCGCATTCCAGCTTCCGCAAGTGCAGCAGCCGATTTGGGCAGCAGAACCCCATTGGTCGTAAGCGCAATATCCTCAACGCCCGGAATGGCATTCAAGCGCTTGATCAGCGTTGGCAAATCCTTTCTAAGCAACGGCTCTCCGCCAGTAATTCTAAGCTTCTTCACGCCGAGTGATACAAAAATCGTTACGAGCCGTTCTATCTCATCAAAGCTGAGCACCTTGTCCTCAGGCAAAAACGGATAGTCCTTGCCAAAAATTTCGGCCGGCATGCAATAACGGCAGCGGAAATTACAACGGTCAGTAACAGATATACGCAGGTCCCGCAGACCACGGTTCAATTGATCCTTTATTGAATGCTCCAAGCTCCTCACCTCAGGTTATGCAAAAGAGAATGTTGTTTAATGATAGCCTCATCCTTTACACTAGGGTAAATAGCGAACAAGTTCCTTACATTATGAATAGAGGTCAAGTATTTGTCAATGTTCCTGACATCAACGAATGATGGAAAGCAAGGTGAACGAGAATGAACCTGGAAGCTATTGTACTTGCCGGAGGAGAAAGCCGCCGCATGCAGCAGCGCAAAGAATTGCTCCTTATTAATGACAAGCCTGTTATTCAAATGATAACCGAGCAGCTAAGTGTTCTAACAGACCGTATTTCTATCATTACGAATGAGCCTGAATTATATCCCTTCCTTGCTCCCTCTATTACCATTAAGCCTGATATCTTTCCAAGTCTTGGCCCGATTGCCGGACTGCATGCCGGAATGAGCGATCAGGAACCGGACACCCTTTACATTGTCGCGGCCTGTGACTATCCACTGCTCACCGCTGCGCCTTTTATTGAAATGCTGGCGCTGCTTGGCAGCCATCCAGCCAAGGATGCTGTCGTTCCCATCATCGAGGAGCGAAGCCATCCCTTGTTTGCCATCTTCCATGGACGAACGCTGGGCAAATGGGCGGCCGCGCTGTACAGCCGCAATCTGAAGGTCATGGATGTGCTGCCGCAGTTGTCCGTCATTTCCTACAAGCCTGACAATCCAGCCATAATAGAGCAATTCATTAATATGAACACGCCAGAGGATTATCAAGCCATTTTATTAAAGAAGCAGCTCGCGCCTTAACGGTTAGACCGTGCTGTATTGGGCTTGATGCAGCTTGCTGTAAATACCCCCTGCCGCAACCAGCTCTTGATGCCTTCCTTGCTCGGCTATGCCGCTCTCGTCGACGACAATGATGCGATCCGCATTTTTAATCGTCGTCAGGCGGTGGGCAATGACTAGCGTTGTTCTGCCTACGGACAGGTCGGACAGCGATTTTTGAATGGCGACTTCCGTCTCCGTATCCAGTGCCGAGGTCGCTTCATCGAGGATGAGAATCGGCGGATTTTTCAAAAACATGCGAGCAATCGACAGGCGCTGCTTCTGTCCGCCCGAAAGCTTGACGCCGCGCTCTCCAATAATGGTATCTAGCCCTTCAGGCATTTTTCGGATTAAATCTTCGAGCGATGCCCGGCGCGCCGCCTCCCAAATTTCGTCCTCTGTTGCGAGCAAGTTGCCATAAGCAATATTTTCACGAATGGTGCCTGAGAACAGGAACACATCCTGCTGCACGATTCCAATATTTTTGCGCAGCGATGCCAGCTTAATGTCCCGAATATCTTTGCCGTCTACCGTAATACTGCCCGCAAGCACATCATAAAACCTTGGCAATAAACTGCAAATCGTCGTTTTCCCTGCGCCAGACGGCCCGACGAAGGCCACCGTCTCTCCAGCGTTAATATCCAAATTGATTTTCTGTAAAATCATATTGTTCGTTTCGTAACCGAAGCTCACGTCATGAAAACGGACATTGCCGACGACTTTTTTGAGCTCTGTCGCATTTGGCCGATCTTCAATGTCAGGATCTGTATCAATGATTTCCGTGTAACGCCTAAAGCCGGCGATGCCTTTTGGATAGCTTTCGATAACCGCATTAATTTTCTCAATCGGGCGGAAGAAAATGTTCGATAGCAGGATGAACGCCATAAATTCACCCATATCCAGCTTGCCCTGAATAAAGAAATAAGCGCCGCAAATCATAACAAAAATCGTAACGAGACGCATCATCATGTAGCTGACGGAAATGCTTTTCGCCATCGTTTTGTAAGCGAGCAGCTTCGTCAGGCGGAAATTTTGGTTGTCTACCGAAAACAGCTTTTTCTCATGCTCTTCGTTTGCAAACGATTGAACGACACGAATGCCGCCGACATTGTCTTCAATACGGGCGTTAAAATTGCCGACATCGCCGAACAAGCGACGGTACGTTTTGCTCATTTTGCCGCCGAAGACGATAATCAGCCAAGCCATGACTGGAATGATGATGAAGGTTATAAGTGCAAGCTCGAGGTTTATGTAGGCCATTAAAGAGAAGGAGCCAATAAGCGTCATAACCGCAATAAATATATCCTCTGGTCCGTGATGCGCTACTTCGCCAATATCATTCAGGTCATTCGTAATGCGGCCGATCAAATGCCCTGTCTTGTGATTATCGAAGAAGCGAAAGCTGAGCTTTTGGATATGGTCGAACATTTTGCGCCGCATATCCGTTTCAATGTTAATGCCTAGCATATGCCCCCAGTAGGTAACTACATAATTTAAAGCCGTATTGAGCGCATAAACGGCAAGCAGCCCCGCACATGCGGCTAAAATTAACGGCCAGTTCTGGCTCGGCAGCAAGTCGTTAATAAATTGACTAACTGCCAGCGGGAAGGCCAGCTCCAGCAATCCAGCAACAATAGCGCAGCCGAAATCAAGAAAGAACAGCCCCTTATAGGGACGATAATACGAAAAAAATCGACGCAGCATTTTAAAATCACTCTCTCATCTGTAGATTAGGTTCACAAGCGTATTCCGGCTAATCCGAATCATCCCCAGCAACCCATTTCTCAATTATAGCATGATTGCTGCGGACTGGCGTGCGAATCCCCCTATAGATTCCCAAATTGATCGCGCCCTGCTGCCTCTTCTTAATTCTTTTCTAGTTCTTGTCTAGCTCTGTTCTAGTGCTTAATTCTGTTTCTCGTTCTAAAAACCGATATTATAAAAACAAGCCCCGCCGTCGCGAACCCAGCGACGTCGGAGCTTTATAGTAAAGACTGTACTCACCTATAAAAAATACACCCAATCATGCAGCTGCATTCCGTCACTCGCCGCCTTTCCCTTAAACAGCGTGTATGGCTTCGGCAAAGTTTGCTTTTCCGCCGAACGATCCTCCATCCATACCTTAATACTGCTGCCTGCATACGACATCAGCTCATCCACCAAGCGCTGCAGCTCCATCATGAGGCTGCACCTGCTCCCGTATTTGAACTGGCCGCTTTCTAACCGCAGTGCTTGCATTCCACGGGACGCTTCAAATCCAGCTCAAGCCTGTATCCATGAATCCAATCCCAAAATTCCGGCGGTGCCTGCTCCTCAATAAACAACAGCACCTCCTCATCCTTCTCCCAGTCACTGTAGCCCTTCACCGCCGCATTGACGACCTCAAGCTCCCCCTCCTGCTTCTCTTCCAGAAACCAGGAGAATTTCTTGGCGAACAGCTGCTGGAGCAGCCCTTCAATGGATTTTGCAAATGAGCTTCTCGGCTCCTGCTTGCGGATGAAGCATAAATCAAGCATAAATTCCGATTTCATCGTCAATTCCTCCCAGTGCATCTATGGTAAATGTCTGTTCCGCCTTCACCTGAGTCAAATTGATACCGAAGGCGACGACGGTGTACAGACCATTTTCTCCCATCGTAAAATACATCCAGCCGAACACGAGCGGAAACGAAACGCAGCTGGATAAAATACTTCCCCGGCCAAGCAGCACGTGCTGTGCCCAGCGGTTAACGCCACGCTTGAAGATGAAGCGATAGGTCGCCAAATGCTCAACCGATGTTTGCATGGTTGAACCATCGGGTGCCGACGCACACGAGAATCGGCAGCGCTACTACGGTCATTCATACAAGCGGATGATGCGCTCGTATTCCTCAGGCGTGTTCACATTCGTCACACAGCTAAGCGGCTCGGCGGGCGCTTCAAGCTGCTGCAAATCAACTCCGTTATAGCAAATTCCGTTCAAAAACGTCATCACCCGATATTCTTTTATTTCGAGCAGCTTCTCTATTTCGACAGCGCTGCGCTTGTCATAGACGCCATGCAGCGGATGCAGCTTGCCAGCCGCAAACGGAATGGCCGCCGCAGAGCGATGTTCCCGCTTCACCTTCCACAGCTGCTCGGCAACCGTGCTTGAAATAAGCGGCATGTCGCAGCCCACGACCCAAATGTCCGAATGTGTCGCTAGGGTCAAGGCGGCATGCATGCCGCTCAGCGGCCCTTTGTCTGGAATGTAGTCTGTAATGATGCGAATGCTGCTCCCCAAAATCGGCAAAAAACTTCGCGGGTCATTCGTTACTAAAATGACTTCAGCGCAAAGCTGCTGCATCGTGCGGATCTGCCGCTCAACGATGCTTTCGTTTACAAAAGGAAGCAGACCTTTATGGCGACCGCCCATTCTGCGGCTTTGCCCGCCGGCCAATATGGCTCCCGTCAGCATATATGTCCCTCCGTTCTGTAGTGGACACCCTTTTCTGGCTACATTATAGAAGGTTTTATAAGGCGATACTGTTACAAATATCACTCTCTTAGGCTTTATTTACAATTAATATGGCCAAAGTGTGATTTTAGTCACCTTGGCGATGATGGACTTCTGTTACATTGGGAATAAGTTATTTCAAGCGGATAGTCCCGCTATACTAGCAGCAAAGGCGGTAATTGGGGATGAAACAAATGACAGTAGCGAGACCTTACACACAAACCGTATACAATACATTTTGTTTTTCAGAGACAAGCTTTGAGAAGCTCAATGAAATTATGTATACCCATCATATTCCGGCCGGCAGCCATATTTTCTGGGAGGGCGATGCCGACGACAAGCTCTATTACATTATGGAAGGCCGCGTTAAGCTCATTAAAAACAACACCGAGGGCAAGGAGTTTGTTTTCTCGCAATATCAAACAGGTGATATGCTGGGCCAGTTCGATCCTTTTAACCCTACTTGCCACAGCTCAAGCGCAAAAGCCGTGCTGGACTGCACTATCGGCATTATTCAAAAAAGCGATTTGGAAATTTTATTGTGGCAGCATGGCGATTTGGCAATTGAATTTATGAAGTGGATGGGGCTTATGCATCGTCTCACCCAATCCAAATTTCGCGACCTCGTCATTTATGGGAAGCAGGGAGCTTTAGCCTCAACACTTATTCGGCTAGCGAATTCTTTCGGGAAGCAAACGGAGGATGGCGTGCTGATTTCAGAGAAAATAACAAACACCGAGCTTTCCGACTATATTGGCGCTGCCAGGGAAAGCGTCAACCGCATGCTCGGCGAGCTAAAAAAACAAGAGGCATTGTCATTCGATCACGGCTATATCGTGCTGAAGGACATGGAGCATCTGAAAGCGATTTGCAATTGCGAGCAATGTCCGAAGGAGGTTTGCCGCATTTAATTAAGCCTTCCTGCAAGGGTTCAGCCTGTAGGAAGGCTTTTTTCCGTATGATTTATTTGGTTTATACAATTTGTTCTATATTACCTATTCTCTACATAAGTGAAGCTATGCGCTATACGTACGACATGCCCCTTCTGGAAGCTTGAAATGATGCTCAAGCTTCATTTCGTGGAAGAAACTATGCAGGCTTATTGATTATATTCCAAGCGTAAACGGCTTTGCTCGCCCTCAGGCGGCAAAGCTAACGTTTGCCGGCCCAATCCTTTTTATCAAGCTTATAATAGTTGTATTTTTCGTTATCCATTTCAATAATACTGTGAAAGCTAAAACCAGATTTTTGTATGACCTTATTGGACGGAACGTTATCTAGAAGCGCAATTGCACTAAGCACCTTAACGTTCGTACTCTCAAACAAATAATGGATCAGTCCTTGTGACGCTTGGGTTGTAAATCCCTTACCTCTATGATCCTTAGAAATGGCATACATGATTTCTCGATTTGGCGATGGCAATTCATCTTTCATTCCTGAACAGCACCAACCGATAAATTCTCCTGTCTCTTTCAATATTATTCCTAATCGGAGACGGAGCTCACCAATGTCTCCAGTTGTTGATACAGCATTCAAAAACTGTTTGTTTTCTGGAAGCTCATAGTTGATAAACCAATCTTCCCGTTGCTCTTTCGATACGTTCCAGCCTGGCAAAAATTCATGTATTTCGGGTTGCCAGGTGAGTGAATGAAAATCATCTAAATCAGCAACTAAAAATTCTCGTAAAATGATATCCTTGCATTCTATCGTAAAAATGTTTTCTAATGAATCGAAACGAGCATTTGTGTTCATAATGAATCTCCTTCATTTACTTTAATTTACTTTAATTCACTTTACCCCGCTTATACGCTTACGTTGGCTCCCCCAGCTCGAATGCTCCCTTGCCGCGCCCCTCCTGCATCCAAGCCGCCATACCCGCGCTGTCCTGCACAGCGAATACCGGAAGCCCTTCAAAGCGTACCGGATACCACGCTGCAACCGCAACGACCTGCTCTAATTGCTTAACGAGCGCCTCGTCCTCCTCCTCGCGAATCAAGACAATTTTCGGATAGCACTCTTGTTTAAAGCCCTCGACAATGACCCAGTCCATGTCACTAAACTGCTGAAGCAGCTCCTTCAGCGGTGTCGGCCGCTGCTCCATAATCGCCGTGCGATGCGGCGAGGTGATGGCGATTTTATGCGCACCCGCCTCGCGATGCTGCCATGTATCGGTGCCCGGATGATCTATGTCAAAATGATGTCCGTCATGCTTAATCGTGCCGACGCGGAAGCCGGCTTCGGCGAGCTGCTTGACCAGCGCGGCAGTCAATGTCGTTTTTCCGGTGTTTTTAAAGCCGACAATTTGAATAATGGAAGTTGACAATGGTCCCTCTCCTTCTTTTTCTCACGCCGCTGTGATCCCTATCACTTCACGACTACCACATGTTGTATTATCATTAACTCCTGAAACTAAATGTAGTTATTTCAGTAGGAAGGAGACTATAATGCTGACCTTCTACCCCCGGTTCATCCGTACCTTTACAGATTTGCCCGGGCATCTCTCTCTGCTGATTCACGCCTGGAACGGCTGTAATATGCGCTGCTATGGCTGCCATAATGATGCGGAATTAATCGCGCAGAAGCCGGTTCCGCATTTGCTGTTAACCCCAGAGCAGACGCTTGAGCGGCTAAGCGGCAGCGATGGGCTGTTCGACGCCGTGCTGTTCAGCGGGGGCGAATTTTTAATCAGCAGCGCGGCCGAGCTGGAAAGCTTCCTGCGGCGTGTGCGCCTTATTTTCAGCGGGAAAATCATTGTGATGACGAATGGCACGTTCCCTGGCAAGCTGAAGCATCTGCTTGAACTTGCGCTAATCGACGGCGTTCATATTGATATGAAGCTGCCCTTTCACCTGCTGAACCCAGCGGAGGATGCCGAGGTGTTCAAAGCGATTATCGGCGCTAAGCCTACCGTCCGCTTCTGTGAGGACATCCTCGACTCCGTCGATCTCGTCATTCGCCACAACAGCATTCTTAGCCAAGTAAGGACGGTTCGTTATCCGCTGCTGAGCGAGGAGTTTTTCGTCCAGATTGCCTCCTATATTGAGCAGTTGAAGGACAAGTATGACAGTATTGTACCTTATTACCTGAATCCCTACCATCCACCGCAAAAATAGAACGGAGGCCGATAATGTTTACCCAATCTACCGATATTATCCGCACGTTTACTTCTAGGTCCGAGACGAAGCAAGCCGACTACTTAAAAAGAGAAAACAGCAACTTTGTCTACTCGCTGCCGCTGCTGCGCCATAATTTAAATAATTTTGCCGAGGAGGAATATTTGCTGGAGCATATTTTGCCGCCTGCGCTTACCGAGCTCTATTGGGACGGCGTTGTGTACATTCACGACAAGCAACTGAGCCCTTATTGCCTAAGTGTAGGCTGCAAGGATATTGCGGCGAATGGCATCCCAACACTGGCGAAAAATATGATGTCCTCGCACCCGACGAAAAAGCTCGACACGCTGCTGCGTCATTTCAGCAATCTGGTCGTTCTTATGTCGCAGCAGGTATCCGGCGCTGTCATGCTTTCGCAAATGACGACGGTATCCGCCTCCTATCTCTATTATGAGGAGACGGTCAGAGGGCATAGCTTCACCGCCGAGGAGCTTGAGCAGCTGTTCCAAAGCTTGATCTGGGAAATGAATATGCCGCTGCGCGGCGGCTCGCAATCTGCCTTCACCAACATTACGCTGGAATTTGGCAAGCCTTCTGACGAAATCAAGGATGATTTTGTCATCATTGGCGGCTCGCCGCTGGACATGCGCTACAAGGAAATTCCATCCGCCTACTTTGACCGGATTAACGAGGCGGTTATTGCGGTGATGAAGCAAGGTACAGGCAATGGCATCCCGTTCACCTTTCCGCTAATGACAGTACCGATCGACGATCATTTTGACTACAGCAATCCGTTGTTTCTAGAGCTGCTTGATGGCATGTACCAATGGGGCGGCGTTTATTTCGAAAACTTCCGCAGCAAGCCGTTCGAAAGCGAGCATTATCGCCGTCTGAACCCTTATATAAAACCGCGTGATCCCGAGGTCAGCCGCAGCTTGTGCTGCCGCCTGCAAATCGACTTAACGATATTGTCACGTCTCGGAAGCGGGATTTTTGGCAGCTCCACTGGCTCTACAGGTGCCGTACAAGTTCTTAATTTAAACATGAACCGCGTCCTCATGGAATACGGCGGACATGAAGCTGCGCTGCTTGCGAAAATCAAGGAGCTGTTGAACATTATGCAGGAAGGCCATATGGCCAAGCGCAAGTGGATTGAGCAAAATAAAGAGCTATATCCAACCTTTTTTGCCTTAAACCGTGATTTGTCCAATTATTTTAATGTGTTTGCCGTTACTGGCATGCATGAGGGGCTCATCAATATCGGCTTTGAGGGCGGGATGAACAATGAGGCAGGCAAGCAGCTCGCCCACCGAATCATGCAGTTCATGACAGAGACGATCCATGCATTTATCGTTCGCGATCAGGTTGCCTGCGGCATTGAATATGCTCCGGGTGAAAATGCCGCAATCAAGCTGGCCCGTCATGATGTGAAATGGGCAAAAAAACATGACCGCACAATTTTCGTACAGGGTACAGGGGATAATGTTTATTTAACCTCAGGCTGCATGCTGCCGTTCAGCGAGGATGATTTTCTGCAACAGGTGGAGAACAGCGCTGAATTTCAGGCTTATGCGACCTCTGGCAGCATTTTGCATCATTTCCTTGAAACGAAGCTGGCTCCAGAGAGGCTGGCCGAATATTTAAGAAAAATTTTCGAGAAGCCGATTCAATATATTACACTCACTCCGACTCTGACAAGCTGTCTGACTTGCAGCCAGCAAATTGTCGCTGAGGATGGAAAAAACATCTATTCCTGTCCTGTATGCGGCAGCGACGATATCGCCACCTTCAGCCGCGTCATTGGTTATGTAAAAATGATTGCCCGCAAAAAGCTTGAGGTAGATGAACAAGGCTACTATACAGGAGATTATAATTTTTGGAGCAATGCGCGGCGTTTTGACTGGAATACACGCAAACGTATGAAGGAGGACGCTATTGACCGCGTCAGCACTGCCGCTGCCGTCTCCGTAGCGGACTCTTGATTTAAACTAAAACGTCAGGACGACCAAGTAGGCGGCTGCACAATAATCCATGCACATCAACCACTCATTATGCTGAGCCGCACAACGCCGCCCTTCTTCCTTTCCGAATGTATTTCGGGATGTGTATGGGCGGTGCTTTTTCCTTTCATACGCTATAGGGCAAATTTGTGCATTACATTACAGTGCAGTGTATTGCAGCACTGCCCAATCTTATAAAGTAGAGGCGGCAAGAGGAATGACACTAACCAGCGTCCCCGCCTTGATGCTCGTCTTCGCAGGCGGAATGACGATTAGGCAGTTGGCATCCTTTAACGTAACGAGCGCGCTCGACATATCCACTCCCTCTTGCTTTACGTACACCAGTCCGTTGTTGAAATATCGGATGCCCCGTACATAGCGGGGATAGGCATTAACCTTGTTATAATCGGCAGCAAGAAAGGCATCATGCCGCTGAGCATCAGCTGACTTGCGCTCCCCCTGCATAGCGAGCAATACGGGACGCACCAATAATTCACAGCCGATAAAGCACGCTGCTGGGTTGCCGGACAGCCCCAAGAACAGCTTGTTTTTCCACACGCCTGCGCTCGTTGGGCTGCCTGGGCGCATCGCAATTTTATTAAACAGCGTTTCCCCTTCCCACTGCTGGAAGAAATCAGCGATAATATCATAATCCCCGACAGACACGCCACCCGTTGCAATTACAATATCCACATCGCTTGCGAGCAGCTTGTACAGCATGCCTTCAGCGATTGCATAATCATCCGCAATGTGCTCCACGAAAAGCGGCTCAGCGCCGCATGCCCGCACTTGGGTCGCAAGCATATAAATGTTGCTGTTTCTGATCTTGGCGCCTTCCAGCGGCTCATGAATAGACAATAGCTCGCTCCCGGTTGAAATGATGGCAACGAGCGGCTTGCGGTACACAAGAACCTCCGCGCAGCCGAGTGCGCTCAGCAAAGCCATCTGCCCCGGCCCGATCCGTTCGCCCGCCTCCACCATCCTTTCACCAGCAAATGCTTCTTCGCCTATTGGCGATATATTCGCTCCGGCAGGCACTGCTTTGCGCAGCATGACATAGGGCTGGCCAGCCTTTTCGGCCTCCTCGGTCATTTCCAGCATCATGACGGCATCGGCACCGTCCGGCACCATCCCGCCAGTCATAATACGCGCCGCCGTGCCAGGCACAATCGCTTTTGTCGGCACAGTACCGCTTGGCAGCTGTTCTATAACTTCAAGCATAACAGGTAGCTGCTGCAAATCAGCCGTTCTAATGGCGTAGCCATCCATACCGGAGCGGCGAAAATGCGGAATCGCTTCGCGTGCGTGAATAGTTTCGGCCAAGCAGTAGCCTGCGGCATCGGCCAGAGCTATTTTGACCGTACCGGCCTGATGAACCCGAGCGAGCAAGGCCTGCTGCGCATCGCCAAGTGACACTGCTTTTCTCTGATGCTTGCTATCGTTCTTCTCCTTGAATATGTTCATTAAGAAGGTCATCCTTTCACAAGCTGTTCTTATTTATTTGAATGTACCAGTATAATGTGCCAAACTACTGTGAGATAGATCACTAAAGAATAGCTTATGCATGTCTATATTACAAAAAAAAAGACCAATCAGCCTGACACTGATTGATCCCGACTAGGAAATGCCGCTATCATTTATATAATAAGAAATACTAGAAAGGATGATACTCGTTATGCTGCTTCATAAAGGAGAAACACTATTCCGTCAAGGAGAGCTAGGACCGCTCTACCACATTAAAAGCGGGATGCTCAAAATTATTCGCTTGCATGAGGATGGCAATCCGATTCTAATGAATATTATTACCGCTGGAGAAATAATTCCTCATCATTCGCTCATAACCCAGCAGGCATATCACGGAACAGCTGTAGCGCTGGTCACCAGCAATATTGAGGTGTTGCCGCCCCAAGAATGGTACCAAACGCTGGAGACCGAGCCGGAAAAATGCCGCGATATTGCGCTGCTGCTGCAAAACAAGCTGCGCATGATGCAGCAGCGCATTGATCAATTGACACAGGCCGCACCGATTGATAAGCTTCGCAAGCTGGAGCAATGGTTCGACCAGTATATTTCACCTGCTACTCTTTGCGATGTGCTGACGCAGGATGAAATTGGACAACTGATCGGGCTGCGCCGCGAAACCGTCAATCGTCTACTGCGCGCAAAGGTACACGAGAGCGCAGTGAACAAAGCATCCTTCTAAATTAAATGGTATCGGTTGTTTCCTGCTCCTCGCCCTGCCCATCGTTCAAGCTTTCAGCCGGACCAAAAAACTCAAAATGAATATCGGAATCCTGAACGTCAAACACCCGCAGTGCTCGATTGATCATTTTCATAAACGGCTGTGGTCCGCAAAAATAAAAGCTGGCATCCGTCGTCGGAATAGCTGTGCGAAGCCATGGAAAATTGATCAGCCCTTCCTTGTGGTAATCTCTAAGCGCCTTGTCATGTGCCGTTGGCTGCGTATAACAGAAGAAGACGGACAATTGCGGGTGACGGCCAGCCAGCGCGATTACCTGCTCCTTCATCGCGTGCGTGTCTCCATTCGTGGTCGCATGGATAAAGGTAACCTGTCGCTCTGGATTAGCTTCTACTACAGCATGCAGCATACTCATCATCGGTGTCAGCCCAACGCCGCCGCTAATGAGCACGACAGGCCGCGTATCCTCCAAATCCACGGTGAAATCGCCAGCCGGTGCTGACAAATGAACGATATCTCCCTCGCGCAGTTGCTCGTGCAAAGACACGGACACCTTGCCGGCAGGCTGGCCATCCCGCCCGTCCTCGCGTTTGACTGAAATGCGGTAATAAGGCTTGCTTGGCGAGTCCGATAAGCTATATTGGCGAATATGGGTATATTCATCATTCGGCAGTTCCCTCTTCATGCTCACATATTGCCCAGCTTTAAAGCCTGCAATTGCACCGCCGTCCTCCGGCAGAAGGTAGAAGGATGTAATGTTGTCGCTCTCCTGAACCTTTTTATTGACCACAAAAGCCCGGAACCCTTCCCAGCCGCCATGCTGCTGCTTTGCCTGCTTATACATTTCCTTCTCCACGCCGATAAACGCATCAGCAATGACACCGTATGCTTCAGCCCATGCCTGCAAAATATCATCCGTAGCCGCATCGCCCAGCACATCCTTGATTGCAGCTAATAAATATTTTCCAACGATCGGATAATGCTCGGGCATAATGCCCAAGCTTCTATGCTTATGAGCAATTTGCTTCACGACTGGCAAAATAGCAGCCAAATGATCAATATGAACAGCGGCGGCGTAAACCGCATTTGCAAGAGCATTTTGTTGCTTGCCTTGTTTTTGATTGGCATGGTTAAAAATATGAAGCAGCTCCGGATGAGCCGCAAACATCGTTTCATAGAAACGCTTCGTAATGGTCGTGCCGTGGACTTCCAATACAGGAACAGTAGATTTAATTGTAGCAATGGTTTTCTCGCTCAGCATCATCGCACTCTCCTCACAGGTTTCAGTATCCTTCAAACTTGATCTTCACCAGTATAAACAAGGAATGCGTTTTTGATTGTGATTGAAATCACAATCAAAAATGCTGAATTGTGACCGTTTCCCTATGGGTTAGTCGGGCAGCGGCTGGATTCGAGCCATTTTTCAACCATATAGCGTTTTTTGTCACATTTGACGTCAATCATTCACGTTTTAGACAATCGTTAGACAAAGTTCTTTAAGGTTCGACTAAGGTTTTGTTTATATAATAATAACTATCAACCCCACAGTTGATCATATAACTAGGACAGGCCCACAGCGATGTGGGCCGCTTTTTTTTGAAAATATAATATAGGAAAGGCTATATATAACGCTGCCATCCTTTCTCACACCTGAAAATCTGGTTTGCCATCCTCTGACCAATGCAGCTGCTTAATGAACGTATGACGATTCGGATCATTGAGCGGGTCGCCCTCAATCTCCTTATAAATGCGGGCATGATACACGAATACATCCGTCTCGCCATCCTCCGCTACAGTGAAGCTGTTATGGCCTGGTCCATATTGCCCGCGCTCCTCATCCGTCTTAAATACCGGCTCCGGCGATTTTGTCCACGAAGCAGCAGCAAGCAGGTCGCTTTCCTCCGATGCCGTTAGCAAGCCAACGCAATAATTAAAATCGGTAGCGCTTGCCGAATAGCTGATGAAAATACGCCCGCCCCGCTTGATGACCGCTGGTCCCTCATTCACCAAATAACCGATTTTTTCCCAATCGTATTCCGGGGTTGAAATCATAATCTGAGTCCCGCGAATCGTCCAAGGATTTTCCATCGCCGCGATGTACAGGTTTGTATTGCCTTTAATCGCCGGATCATTTTGCGCCCAAACCAGATAACGCTCTCCCTTATGCTCAAACGTCGTAGCATCCAGGTTAAAGGACTCCCAGTTCATTATGATTTTGCCCTTCTCCGTCCATGCGCCCTCCAGCGGATTAGCGCTTTCATTTTCAAGGACATAGGTACGATGAGCAAAGCTTGCATCCGTCCTGCCCGAAGCAAAATAAATGTACCAGCGGCCGTCGATAAAATGAATTTCCGGCGCCCAAATTTTCTCGCTCATCTCGCCGCTCTCATGCTTGTGCCAGATCGCAACAGGCTCCGCATCAGCAAGCCCTGCAATCGTCTGCGAACGACGCAGCTCAATATAATGATAATCCGGCTCTGTCGCCGTAAAATAATACCAGCCATCTACATGCTTATAAATCCACGGATCCGCGCGCTGTAGAACGATTGCTTTACCTTCATTTTGCTTCAATTGCGTTGAAATTGGTTGTAAACTCTTCGATAAATTTGTCTCTTCCGTCTTTTCTCCATTTGGCAACTGCATCAATCCAACCTTTCTCATCAAGTTCACCCATATGTATTTGGTCACACAAATCGTAAAAGCTTAGGCTTCCTCTGACTGGACCCTTCTTCTGCCGCCGTGAAACACATTGTCGAGCGATAGCCAGCTGCTGCCATTCATCATCAAATGGACACAGCAGGCAAAGAGCAGCAAATCGATTTCAAAGCCATTAATTAAGCCGCTTCCACTCGTTACATACAAGAACGCTACAATCATTTGAATGGCGAATAGGGCCGCAAAAATTTTAGTTTCAAGGCCGAGAATCAATGCTGCTCCGCCTACTACCTCAAGTGTTGCTATCACATAGGCGAAAAATCCCGAAATGCCAAAGGTATTGAACATCGTCGAGACGCTATCCATCCCCATAACAAACTTGTCAACACCGTGAAATAAGAAAATAATCCCCATTACGATTCTTAATACAAAAGATCCAATTTCAAGCCTTTTCAAATGCTTTTGTTGATACACGCCTTCAGCTCCTTAGTCCTTAAGAATCACAAAAATAGTATTAACGGTACAAAATGATTATATTGTACAATAACATTAACTGACAACAATAGTTATTTTACGACAAGAAACTGCCGAGAAATCATTCTATACCTATCAGGAGGAACTGCGGTGTACGACTTTAAATCTGAATTCAATCAGTTGCTAACCTTTACGCTTCGCAAAAAAATCATGGCCGGATTTTCAATCATTCTCGTCTTGATTATCGGTTTGTCAGGCCTCTCCTATTTTGAGCTTAATGTCAAGGATAAGGATTATGCCGCATTGAAGCAAAGCATCGTTAATACAGAGAGACAACAGCTTCTGGCCGATGCGGCTGCCGCAGCCACAAATTCTGGAGCATCCGATAAAGTCACCGAATGGCTTGATTATGAGCAGCAACAGCTGAACACCCTTCTTCAGGACGACCGTTCGGAGAAAAACGCTAGCGCTGCCGAACTGCTTTTTCCACTTCTAACATGTCTCATTATATTACTTGGCTTAATTGTGGCAAGAGCCATTAGTCATTACATAGCAGAGCCTGTCGTTCGTATATCGCGAAATATTGAACAAATCGCCGACGGCAACTTACTCGTTTCTGAGCTGACCTTGAAGCAAAATGACGAAATTGGTGAAACGGCCAGGGCCATCAACCGCATGAAGCAATATTTATTGCAGCTCATCGGACAAATCAACCAAGGGGCTGAGCAAGTAGCTGCCTCTTCCCTGCTTTTACATGACGGCTCGGAGAAAAATACAGCAGCCGCGAAGCAGCTAACGGCTCATATCATTACGATATCTGGGCAAGTCCAGCAGCAGCATGAGGGCATGCTGGGTGCACGTCATAAAGCTGAAAGCAACTTCGAACGGGCTGAAAGGATAAAGCAGTCCGCGGACATCAGCCTTAATGCTTCTTCCCTAGTCGTTCAAGAGGTAAATTATGGCGGCTCCGTTATTGAGCAAACCGTCATACAAATGGAGAAAATAAAACATTCGACGGAGGAGACCTTCGCGATTATTCATCAGCTCTCGGCAAGATCGCAGGAGATTGGCGCCATTGCCGATGTGATTACCGCAATTGCCAGCCAGACGCATCTGCTCGCTTTGAATGCATCAATAGAAGCGGCCCATGCTGGCGAGCAAGGCAAAGGTTTTGCCATCGTTGCAAGCGAAGTGCGCAAGCTCGCAGAGGAAGCTCGCGTATCCGCAGAACAAATCTTCGAGCTGATCGCCAATATTCAAAAGGATACGAATACCGCCTCCCATTCGATTGGCGTAGGAATTGAAGAAACGGATGCGGGCATGAAGGTTGTCCAGCAGGCCGGCCAGTCGTTCCGTAATATCGACGCTTCCGTACAGGAGGCGACGCTTCATATTGGAGAAATTACAGCGGCCGTCAGCCATTTTGGCGATGACTCGCGCACGATGGCTGATTTGTCGGAACGCCTGGCTACGATGTCGCAAAGCATTGCCGAGGACATTCGCAACATTTCCTCCTTCTCGGAGGAGCAAATGGCGACCGTTCAGCAAATGAGCGCTTCATCAGAAGCGTTAACCTCGCTCTCTACTGAGCTGCGGGAGGAAACGCGCAAATTCAAAATAACGCCTAAAGAGCCCGAAGCGGCGGCTATTGCTGAAACATTTGAATAAAATGACGAGAGGCATTGGAAAGATAACGATTTTTAAGCCAAACGATACCGACATCAGATTGAAAATCTGTGTCCGTGATCGCCAGCATGCGAATCGCTGGCAGCGGGAAAGAGGCCATGACCGATTTTGGAAAGACGGTAACGCCGATTCCAGCTGCCACAAGCGCCATTATAATGGCAACGCTGGAGCATTCGCATATAATTTTTGGCTCAAAGCCGTGAGCGCGGCATTCAATCATCACCTTCTCATGCATCGCCGTTGTCCGCTCTGTCTTGAGGGCAAGAAACGGCAAATCCTTTAGCTCGCTCATCTGCATGGATTGCTTGCGTGGATCTGTGCTCCACTTCGAAGGCAGTACGGCAACGAACGGATCGGATGGCAGCGGCAAAATCGAGTAAGGCAAGGAATCAGACGCCGACTCAAACGGAAGTCTGGCAACGACAAGCTCAATGCTGCGCTTCTCGAGCTGGCTGCCGAGCAAATAATGATCGCCCTCCCAAATTTTAAACGTCACCTCGGGATGCTTGTCTCGAAACCGCTCAATGACAGGCGGCAGCAGCGAAATGCAGGAAACGACCGAGCCAATGGGCAGCACGCCCTGTATGCCCGCATCGAGCTCTCTCACCTCCTGCATCGTTTCATTAAATTGGTTGACTAGGCTTTCCGCCTTATCGCGCAGCAGCTCTCCCGCGTGGGTCAGCACTAGACTTTTGCCATTGCGGTCAAATAAAGTGACGTTCAGCTCCTGCTCCATTTGCTTTAGTTGTCGACTCAGCGGAGGCTGCTCCATATTCAGCAGCTTGGCGGCGCGCGTAATTTGCCCCTCCTTGGCAATCGCCAGAAAGTATTTGAGCTGACGTATGTCCATATGCATTCTCCTATACCTAAAAAGTATGATGATCCGACAAAACAGATATTATCAATATACTTGGTTAAGTGGTACGATTCAACTAAACGATTATCACGTATATATGTGGGAGGATTCTAAAATGAGCAAACCGATTGCCATTGAATTAACTGCTACCAAAAAAACAAAGCCCCAAACCGATCAATTAGGGTTTGGAAAACATTATACCGATCATATGTTCATAATGGACTATGAAGCATCGAAGGGCTGGCATAGCCCAAGAATCGTTCCTTACCAGCCGATTACGCTCGACCCTGCCTCCAAGGTGTTCCATTACGGACAAACGGTGTTCGAAGGTTTGAAAGCGTATCGCACAGATAACGGCAACATATTGCTATTCCGTCCAGAAGAAAACTTTAAACGGCTAAACCGCTCTAACGAACGTCTGAGCATTCCGCATCTTGACGAGGAAATTGCACTGGAAGCTTTGAAGCAGCTCATTATTGTTGATCAGGACTGGATTCCTAATGAGGATAAAACATCTCTATACGTCCGCCCGTTCATTATTGCGAATGAACCATCACTTGGTGTAGCCCCGTCGCAAAACTACATGTTTATGATTATCCTTTCGCCAGTCGGCTCGTATTACGCGGAAGGCATTCATCCGGTGAAGATTTTTGTAGAATCCGAATATGTACGTGCGGTTAAAGGCGGCGTCGGCAATGCCAAAACAGCCGGCAACTATGCCGCAGGCCTGAAGGCTCAGGAAGAGGCAGCAGCTAAAGGCTGTACGCAGGTTTTGTGGCTGGACGGTGTTGAGCGTAAATACGTAGAGGAAGTTGGCAGCATGAATGTCTTTTTCAGCATCAATGGCACTATTGTAACCCCGGCGCTGAACGGCAGCATTCTCGACGGCATTACGCGCAAATCCATTATTGAGCTGCTTCAATCGTGGAACATTCCCGTTGAGGAGCGCAAGCTGTCCATTGAGGAGCTTGTCGAGGCTTATCATAACGATACGCTGGAGGAGGCTTTCGGTACGGGTACGGCCGCGGTTATTTCTCCAATTGGAGAGCTGCATTACCTCGATGAGCAGCTGCTGCTGCGCGGCGGTAAGACAGGACCGTTGTCACGCAAGCTGTATGAGACGTTAACAGGCATCCAAACGGGCGTCATTGCCGACCCATTTGGCTGGACCGTTGAACTTCCAAGTGCCCAATATACCGCTGGAACAAAATAACATTTATCGGCGCTCTTCTTGCGCACAGCATGCCTTTTATACAAATAAAACCAACCCCGTGCTGCACTAACTAAGCACGGGGTTGGTTTTATTTGTATGTCTTCCATTTTTACTCATCGTATTCGGCTGCCGCCCTTCCACTTGCAATGCAGCCAGCAGCTATTAATAGCTGCGACTCGTCAGCTGATCCAAGCTTTTGAACGTATAGCCTTGTGCCCTCGCACCGTCTATAATGGCTCCTAAAGCCCCCGCATTGTCGGAGGAAACCGAATGCAGCAATATAACGGCTCCGGGATGAAGCTGGCGCATCACTTGGTCCTGAGCGTATGCCACGCCCTTCTGGCTGTTAATGTCCCAATCCTTGTAGGCAACCGACCAGAATACGCTTGTATATCCAGCTTGCTTGCTTACTGCAAGCACCTGATTGCTGAAAATGCCTCTTGGCGGTCGCAAATACGCCATTTGCTGCTGGCCCGTCAGCAGTGCCGACTGCTCCTCCACCTTTTGGAGCTCGCTCTGGATTTGTTCTGAGCTTAACTGTGTCATATCCGGGTGGCTCCAGGAATGGTTGCCCACGATATGCCCTTCCGACGCCATACGCTTAATTAGCTCCGGCTGATCTTTAATGAAATGACCCGTTACAAAAAAAGCGGCAGGAACACGCTTGGCCTTGAGCGTATCCAATACTTTGGCTGTATAGCCATTTTCATAGCCATTATCGAAGGTTAGATAGAGCTCCTTTTGCTTCGTATCGCCGAGGAAAATCGCCCCATTTTGCTGGACGATGCCTTTAAAGCCCTCCTCATTAATGGAAGGCAGCTGTCCTCCTGCGCTTTTCTTAAACCCAAAATGATAAACCCCCGGCTGCGCCAGCGCACTGCCCATGCCAAGGCAGCCTAGCCATACAGCCAAGCACAGGCTTAGCAGTCGGAGTGTTATACGCTTCATCATGCTGTTCCTCCTCATTCATTTGCTGCTTACTAAGCTTTATGTTCTGCATCCAGCAAGCAAATTATGAGTAGAGCCCCACATTAAATAAGCGATAGCTTATCTGGATTATACATCGTATAAATACGCTTGATACGGCTGCCGGCCTCCGTATGAACCCATTCCAGACATATTACCGCCTGTACAGCCTTTTCACGGCGAAATACGAGCGCTGGCTGCCCATTTATAATGGAGATAGATAGGCTCGCAGCGTGCAGGCTGTGCGTAGACATTCTCCGCAGCAGGATGACAGCGCGGCGTGCGCTAATAACGGGCCGTCTCACAGCAGTAACTTTGCCCCCGCCGTCGGTGATCAGCACAGCATCTTGCCGCATCAACGCAAGCAGCTTTCCAATATCAGCCTGTTCAAATGCGGCAACAAACGGCTCCAATGCAGCTGCGTCCACCATCAGCTCTCGCTCGTCAGCATGCGATTGTGGAAGCTGGCGGTACAGATCAAGCGCCTGCTTGGCACGACTCAAAATTTTGCGGCAGTTTGCCTCTGACTTGCCTACCAGCTCCGCAAGCTCCTCGTAGCCAAAGCCATAGCCTTCACGCAGCACAAATACGGCACGCTCTAATGGGGATAAATGCTCCAGCATGACGAGCATCGCATAGCTGATCGTTTCCCTGCGCGCAAGCTGCTCCAGAGGCTCATCGTCATAATCGCCGCTCCATGGCTCTGGCAGCCATTCACCGACATAAGCTTCTCGCTTGCTGCGGGCAGATTGCAGCACATTCATGCAGCGATTGACCGTCATTTTGCACAAATAGGCTTTGACATTACTCAGCGGATAAGGCTCCGCTGACTGAAGCTTCACAAAAACATCCTGAACGACATCGTCCGCCTCCTGACGTGATCCAAGCAGCTTGTATGCAAGCGAGCTAAGCAGCGACTTATAATCCGCATACCACTCTGCGACTTTCCACAATATCTGTGTATCCGCCATCTCGCTTCCCATTCCTCCTTTCCCTAATCAAAAAAAACCAAATATAGCATTTCTATACTATTCCTTTAATCAAAGCAGCCAGGAAACATGCTGGTTGAAATGGCCATTCGATTCCAGCTGTTAATCGTAATAATGGCTAAAATTAATGCAGCATATTCCGCTTCATCATAATAGTCTCTCACCCGATTGTACAGCTCATCCGGCACTCCTGCTTCCGAAACCTGAGTCACATGCTCGGTCAATTCCAGAACGGCACATTCCTTCTCCGTATAAATGGGCGCTTCTCGCCATACGCTTAGCAGCAAAATGCGCTGCATGCTTTCACCCTTGTTCATAAGATCCTCACTATGCATATCCAGACAAAAAGCACAGCCGTTAATTTGCGATGCCCGAAGCTTAATAAGCTCATAGGTGATAGGATCAATGCCAGAGCTTGATGCTGCTTTCTCCAATTCCATCAACGCCTTAAATACAGCTGGGTTCGCCGTGCGATAGTTTATTCTTAATTTCATTTTTAATTCCTCCTGGAAGATAGGTGTTTTTCGGTTCTCATAAGATAAGACAATCCAGTCTCCGTTTTTGTGACAATCAAAAGCAAAAAAAACCGAGCTTTACGCGTAAAGCGTAAAATCCGGTTTCTTCTTGCCTCTCCCGACAAGCTATTGCTTCTCTAATCGGTACGTATGACCGCAGAAGGAGCATTTGAACAATATACCGTTCTCGCCCATGATCCAGCTGATGCGATCATCGTCCTCCGCTTCCAAATATTCTCGTCCCTGATCATCTCGATCTCCGGTTGCGAACAGTCCGGTCTGATTGCCGCAAACACATTCAAAGGTTAGTACCACTGTTTTTCGCCCTCCCTAAATACAAATATTCCCTGCTAATTTCGCTAAAACTATTGACAATGATACATTTTGTATCATAAATTAATAGTTAAGCTTGTATTATTATTTCAGCTTTTTTGAAGGAGCCACTAAAATGACGATGGGAGACCGATTGAAGGAACTCCGCCTGCAAAAAAATCTTTCGCAAGAAGCCGTTGCCCGTGCAATCGGGATCACTCGCTCAGCTTACAGTCATTACGAAATTAACAATCGCCAGCCTGTATATGAGACGCTAATTAAGCTCGCCTTCTATTTTCATGTGACGACGGATTATATTATTGAAGGTGAAACCCGCCAGCAAGAGGCTGGGCTAGCCAGAGAAGAAACGCAAGAGCTGCTGCGGCTGCTGAATCATATGGATGAAGATAAGCGCAAAGCATCCATTGACAAGATGCTTAGTGTACTACGCGAATCGGAATCATGATTAGCCGTCTGGTCTGAATGCCCTTGCCGCCTGCTTTAGCGGCGAGCCGTCAGAATAGCCATCATAAGTGCGAGGATAGCAAAGCTGGCTGCGAACCCGCCAATAATGTCGGTTGCATAATGGACGCTGAAATAGAGCCTCGAGGCGCCCATCAATAAAATAAGCAATGCTGCGATTACATAGCTGATCCGCTTCGTCGTTTGACTGAGCCAGACATCCCTTCCAATCCATATAGCTGCCAGCCCGTAAAGCGAAAGCGCCAGCATCGCATTTCCGCTTGGGAAGCTTGCGCCAGCTGCCTCTATACCCCAAGCCTCCTCTGGCCGGCCTCGGCCAAAGGCCATTTTGGCCAACGTATTCGTTATGTATACAAGTCCAGTGCCCATTATAATGGGTGCTGCTTTCAGCCAGCCGCTGCGCCAGCCGAACCATGCAAAAAGCGCAAAAGTCGCTGCAATAATAAATAACGAAGAACCTAAATAAGATACCGCTTTGAAAAAAGCTGTCCAGCCTTCTCCCCGCATTTGCTCAGCGAATGCGGCTATTTCTTTGTCGAGCTGTGACGGCTCTGTACGTGAAGCCAGCTGTGCTGTTATTGCAAATAGAAGCACACTTGCGGCAAATCCAGCAACCCATCCCCAAAATCCCTTTCGAATAAATATCCTCTCCTAATTGCTTCAACTTGTTAGCTTCGCTATAATAAGCGTTGACCTTAATATTATAATACAAATTTTAAAATTGGGAAGGAATACTAAAATCATGTACGTATCAGATAAATGGAGAGATTACGAGGTTATAGATACAGGAAATGGAGATAAGCTGGAGCGCTGGGGCTCCTATATTTTGCGCAGACCAGACCCGCAAATTATTTGGCCGATAGCGAAGGAGAATGGCCTGTGGAAAAAAACCGATGGCCACTACCATCGCAGCTCCTCAGGCGGCGGCGAATGGCAGTTCAATTCCCAGCTGCCTGAGCGCTGGACAATTTCATATGGAGAGCTGTCCTTTCATATTAAGCCGACAAGCTTCAAGCATACGGGGCTATTTCCTGAGCAAGCGGTAAACTGGAGCTGGATGATGGACAAAATTCGCACGGCAAACCGTCCGATTCGCGTGCTGAATCTTTTTGCCTATTCCGGTGGAGCTACGGTTGCCGCTGCGGCAGCCGGTGCAGAGGTTGTTCATGTGGATGCCTCCAAGGGCATGGTGCAGTGGGCAAAAGAAAACGCTCAGCTTTCCGGGCTTTCCGATAAGCCGATTCGTTTCATTACCGATGATGTATTCAAGTTTGTGCAACGCGAGCAGCGTCGTGGCCGGCAATATGATGCTATTATTATGGACCCGCCATCCTATGGACGCGGCCCGAATGGCGAGACATGGAAGCTGGAAGAGAACCTGTTCCCGTTCCTTGAGTTTTGCACGACGATTTTATCCGATAATCCATTATTTATGCTCATTAATTCGTACACGACGGGATTATCCCCTTCCGTGCTTCATAATCTGCTCCATATGACGATGGCGAAACGCTTTGGCGGAGCTATTCATTGCGGCGAAATCGGCCTGCCGATTACCGCATCCGGGCTTAATCTGCCTTGCGGCATATTGGGCCGCTGGGAGTCTGTCTAATGGCAGGCTCCTCTGGGGACAGCATTGGCGAAATTCCAGTGCTGTTTGAGGACAATCATATATTGGCCGTTGTAAAGCAGCCGGGCATTCCCTCCCAAGAGGATCACACCGGTACGCCGGATATGCTCACGCTGCTCAAACGCGATTTAAAAAAACGCCACAATAAGCCGGGAAATGTATTTCTCGGCCTTATTCACCGGCTTGATCAGCCTGTAGGCGGCGCCATGCTGTTCGCCAAAACCTCCAAAGCGGCCTCGCGGCTCTCCGAAGCTGTACGCAGCCGAAATTTTGGCAAAACCTATGTGTGCGTCGTACATGGCAAGCCTCATGCCGCAAGCGGCAAGCTTCGCCACTTTATACGCAAGGATGCGAAGCTGAATCAAGTGACCGTATTCAAGCAGGAAGCGCCTGAGGCGAAGGAGGCTGTGCTGGAGTATACTGTTATATCCAGTACAGACCGTTATTCTTTGATAGCGGTCATGCTGCATACGGGTCGGCCTCATCAAATTCGCGCGCAAATGGCCTTTATTGGCTGCCCGCTTGTAGCTGACCGCAAATATGGAGCGCCGCAAACGAGCGGCGTTGCCGATATCGCGCTGTGGTCTACTTCCGTTTCGGTTTCCCATCCTATAACGAAGGAGCACGTCTGCTTCCGTTCCATCCCTTATGGCTCGAAAGCTTGGGGCTGGTGGCCGCAAGCTGAGCTCAAAGCCGCAGCAGACGTTTACTTGGCTGAAGGAGATTCCGCATATGCGCCGAAGGACTAAAATTCATCTTGCCGTCAATTTGCTCCTGCTGCTGCTCGCAGCAGCAGGACTCCTTATAATTTTTTACCCGACGCTAGCAAGCTCATTACCGTTTACCGCTCATTTTACTGCTAACAGCGGCGATTCCTCGCTGGAAGTGGCGTCGGAAGCAGGCGCCGGCGCACAACAGTCAGCAGCTCCTAGTGCAACAACCTCCCCTGTGCCTTCATCTGATCCATCACCAGTACCTACAACAACGAAGGAAGCCGCCTCTCCCCTACCCAGCCCTTCTAATAGCTATCAGGAAGCGCTATGGGTCGCAGTTGGCGATATTATGATGCACTCCCCGGAGCTGCCTGGCGCTTATAATAAGAAGACGAAAAGCTATAACTTCGATCCTTTCTTTCAAGATGTAGAGCCGATATTGAAGGAAGGCGACTGGGTTTTGGCGAATTTAGAAACGCCTGTTGCCGGATCAGCATTCGCTTATACGGGTTACCCGACGTTTAATGCGCCTGTTGCCCTGCTTGATGCGCTGCAAAACGCCGGCTTCAACATATTGACCAATGCCAACAACCATGTGCTCGACAAAGGCGAGAAAGGGCTGCTGCTGACGCTTAAGCATATGAAGGAGAAGGGCTTTATTACAAAAGGCTCCGCCGCCACACAAAAGGAAGCGGATACAAATATGATCGTCGAAAAAAACGGGATTCGCATGGGGCTGCTCGCATACACATACGGTACGAACGGCATTGCTATTCCTAAAGGAAAACCTTATATGGTTCCGCTAATTGACGAGCCAAAAATGATAGGTGACATTAAGAAGCTGAAAAAAGCAGGCGCTGATTTCGTTACGGTGGCGCTCCATTTTGGAACGGAGTATCAGACGAAGCCAAATGAGGAGCAGAAGAGGCTTGCCCGCAAGCTGATTGCGGAGGGCGCCGATATTATCGCCGGCTCGCATACGCATGTTATTCAGCCCTATGAGGTGCTGGAGGCTACGGATGACAACGGGCGCGAGCGCCAAGGACTTATTATTTATTCGATGGGCAATTTTATTTCCAATCAACGTGGAGACACGAAGGATTATGGCGTTATTTATCAAGTGCTTATCCGCAAAAATAACGGGGACGGCAGCATCCAGCTTGCCGATATTGAAGCGATTCCGACTTGGGTTTACCGCTACAAGCCAGATCATCATTATCGCTATCGCATATTGCCTGTCGAGCAAACGCTTGCGGAGCAGTCAAGCAAGCTGCTCACCCCGGATTTATATGCTTCTCTGAAAAAAAATCTCACCCTGCTGCGAACTCGGCTCGAGTCCATGTCCTAAGCGTCGCTGCTGCAACGGGCAGGCAAAGAAGCTGACGGAAGGATGAGCATGAATAGGCGTTGCTGTCCTAAGACGGCAACGCCCGTTTCATGTACAGAATATAGTCCCGACGTCTTCCTTTACTCGCCTGTTCACTTGCCTTCTGCAATGGCCAAACTATCTATTATCTATTCGCTACCTTGCCTAATAAGTAAACAAGCAGCTGCTGATTATGAGAGGAAATCCGATCCAGCGCTTCAGAAATGAGCTTTGTGCGTACTTCCTTGCCACGCTGTGCCTCTGATTTCCCTTTGCTGGAAACAGATATCCATACAATTCGTCTATCAGCTGTATCTCTTGTACGTACAATTAGTTCATTACGCTCCATACGATCGAGCAAAGTAGTAATCGCTGCCGGTGTCGTGGCCAAATGCTGCAATAGATCAGATGGCTTCATCGGTTGGTTCTGCAGCAATAAATCCAGCACATTTAGCTGACCTTCAGTGAGCGGCGCCAGCCCCTCTTCCAGACCTGTCCTCCATTCTCTGCTTAGCTTCGTCCACAATCGAGTAAATTCATCAGAAACCATTTATGCACCCGCTTCCTGTCCCATTTCTCTTTAATTCCAATTATACCATCCGAGATTGTCGAATAAAAGGTTAACCCAATTAATAATTTCCCTCACAAACTGCGATATACCCGAACGTTTTGACAAGAGTAGACATACAATGAATCTGGGCGCTTTCCCTATTTCGCCATCCACAATCCACAGCCTCATAAGGAGTGAACCTCAATGGACAACGAGAAAGCCGAAATTATTCGCAAAATTAAAGCTTACGGCATAATAAAAAACCCACAATGGCTCGATCGCCCGGATGAGCTCGTACCATTGTGGGTTATGCTGGATGCGATGATCCAGTTAATTGAACGCTTTGATCCGCCTAATCGCCCTTATGATTGAATGATATCAGATGGACGGACGATGACCGCTGATATGGCATCATTTTTCTCAAGTGGAACGATCGCTCGACCAATCGATCTGCGATCATCAATTGGCGATTTCTCCGTCGTTAGCGGCAGCTTAGCGCCGGATGACGTGAGCGCTACGAGATCAATCGCTTCCTTGCAATAAACAGCATACACAATTGCCGAGCCATTCGGCTTCACGCGCTTGCCTTCTTTAAATTCAAATGTCTGAACGCCTTTGCCGCCTCTGCCCTGAACAGGGTAATCCAGCAGCAGCGAGCGCTTGGCATATCCAAGATCGGAGACGACGAATAATTCTCCTTCGTCCTCGGAGACCCATTCCGCTGCGATCAGTTCATCGTCTTCCTTCAGCTGCATGCCGCGTACGCCTCCAGCGACACGGCCCATCGTGTTCACTTCGCTTTCGGAGAAGCGAATGCTCCAGCCCTGCTTGCTCACAAGCATTAGCTGCTTCGTGCCATCGCTTGGCATAATTTTAATGACCTCGTCGCCCTCAGCTACCTTGCAGGCCGCAATCGCAGTTGAGCGCGTTGACATATAATCCTTGAGTTCAGTCCGCTTCACCTGTCCACGCTTCGTTACAAAGACGAGAGAAGCGCCTGGAACATTAAAATCCTTCACGGGAATGACGCTAATAATCGCATCATCCTTCGGTATAGGAACAATATTGACGATTGCAGTCCCTGTATCCTTCCATTTAAACTCTGGAATTTGATGAACCGGCAGCGTGTAATATTGCCCTTTTTTCGTGAAGAGCAGCAAATTATCTATCGTGTTGACGGCGTACAAGCCGCGGATAATATCGCCTTCCTTAACGCCGGCATTGCTAACCTCTCCGCCGGAACGCGTGAAGGACAGCATGCTTGTCCGCTTCATGTAGCCTTCATTGCTCAAGGTGACGAGCACTTCCTCAGGCGTAACCATTACCTCAAGGTTAACCTTAAGCTCCTCAACCTCTCCTTGAATATCGGAACGACGGTCCATTCCGAACTTCGTATGAATTTCCATCATCTCGTCACGAATGACTCCGATCAGCTTCTTATCGCTGTTCAGAATACTGCGCAAATAGGCAATGCGCTTCATGACTTCCTTATGCTCTTTCTCCAGCGACGTAATTTCCAAATTCGTCAGACGATACAGCTGCAACGTCAAAATCGCATCCGCCTGGCGCTCGCTGAACGCAAACTTCTGCACGAGATTTTGCTGGGCATCGGCACGGTTTTTCGACGCTTTAATCGCAGCGATCACTTCATCAAGCAAATTTAGCGCCTTCACAAGCCCTTCCAGCACATGAGCACGATCCTCGGCCTTTTCCAGATCATATTGCGTACGGAAGGTTACAACTTCCTTCTGATGGGCAATATACGCATCAAGCATTTGGCGAATGCCAAGCTGCTGCGGCGTTTTATTCACGATAGCGACCATATTAAAGCTATAAGCAACCTGCAAATCGGTCTTTTTCAGCAAATAGGCCAAAATGCCGTTTGCATCCGTATCCTTCTTCAGCTCAATTACGATTCGCAGGCCGTTCCGTCCACTCTCATCGCGAACCTCCGCAATGCCTTCGACCTTTTTCTCCAGACGAATATTTTCCATTGCCGTCACAAGACGTGATTTGACGACCTGATAAGGAATTTCAGTGATCACGATTTGCTGGCGTCCGCCACGCATATCCTCAATCGCTGTTTTGGCGCGCAAATAAATGCGGCCTTTGCCGGTCGCATATGCATCGCGTATGCCTTCCTCACCCATAATGAGTCCGCCCGTTGGGAAATCAGGCCCCTTAATAATATGCATCAGCTCTTCGAGCGTCGTCTCAGGGCGGTTCATAACCGCGATACAGCCATCAATGACCTCACGCAAGTTATGGGGCGGGATTTCAGTCGCAAAGCCGGCAGAGATGCCGCTGGCCCCATTTACGAGCAAATTGGGATAGCGTGACGGCAGCACAACCGGCTCTTTCGTCGTATTATCAAAGTTATCCTTGAACATAACCGTACGCTTATCAATATCTCTCAGCAGCTCAATAGCCAGCGGAGATAAACGAGCTTCCGTATAACGCATCGCCGCTGCGGGATCATCATCCATAGAGCCCCAGTTGCCGTGACCGTCAACGAGGATATGCCCCATTTTCCAAGGCTGCGCCATCCGCACCATGCCTTCATAAATTGACGAGTCGCCGTGTGGATGATAGTTGCCCATTACATCTCCGACTGTTTTGGCAGACTTGCGATATGGCTTGTCCGGCGTATTGCCGGAATCGTACATCGCGTACAAAATACGCCGCTGTACCGGCTTCAAGCCATCGCGCACATCGGGAATCGCGCGGTCCTGAATAATATATTTAGAGTAGCGGCCGAAGCGGTCGCCCACGATTTCTTCAAGAAAAGCTGGAAGAAACTGTTCCAAAATGCTCATGCTGCTTGCCTCCTATTCCTCATATTCCGCAAAATCAACATTTTCCAAAATCCAGCGCTTGCGTGGATCAACCTTGTCGCCCATCAGCGCAGACACACGGCGCTCCGCCTTCGCAGCATCCTCGATCTGCACTTGCAGCATCGTCCGCGTCTCCGGATTCATCGTCGTTTCCCACAGCTGCTCCGGATTCATCTCGCCAAGTCCTTTATAGCGCTGAAGCTCAAAGTTTTTGCCGAATTCCTTTAAATAATTTTGCAGTTGCTCATCCGTCCACGCATAACGCACCGTCTCCAGCTTGCCGGATTTCCGCGTCAGCTTGTAAAGCGGCGGCTGAGCAATATATACGCGTCCGCTGTCGATGAGCGGCTTCATATAACGATAGAAGAACGTCAGAAGCAGCACCTGAATATGGGCACCGTCCGTATCGGCATCCGTCATAATAATAATTTTGTGATAGTTGCATTCCTCGGAATCAAATTCCGGGCCTACGCCTGCGCCAATCGCGGCGATGATCATTTTATACTCGTCGTTTTTCAAAATATCATGCAGCTTGGCCTTCTCCGGATTCATCGGCTTACCCTTAAGCGGCAAAATCGCCTGATGCTTCGAATCACGCCCCTGCTTGGCCGAGCCGCCCGCCGAGTCGCCTTCGACGATAAACAGCTCATTGCGCGTCACATCCTTCGACTGCGCCGGCGTCAGCTTGCCGCCAAGATTGGAGCTTTCGCTCTTCTTCTTGCCGCTGCGCATATCCTCGCGCGCCTTGCGCGCCGCTTCCCGCGCCTTCGAAGCCTGAACAGCCTTCTTGAGCAGCAGCTGCGCTACCTGCGGATTTTCTTCGAGAAACACTTGCATTTTCTCCGTTACAATGGCATCAACGACGCCACGAGCAGACGCGCTCCCAAGCTGATCCTTCGTCTGCCCGACGAATTCCACCTCAGACATCTTGATGTTGATGACCGCCATCATGCCTTCTCGCAGGTCATTGCCTTCCAGGTTTTTGTCCTTCTCCTTGAGCATCGCGGTTTTGCGCGCATAATCGTTCATGACGCGCGTATACGCAGTCTTGAAGCCCGTTTCATGCGTACCGCCGCCGCGTGTAGGAATGGCATTAACGAATGAAGCCAGCGTTTCCGTATAGCCATCATTGTATTGAAGCGCCACCTCAACCTCAATTTCCTCACGCTCGCCAGCAAAATGAATGACTTCATGCAGCACCGACTTATCCTCGTTGAGAAACTCAACAAATTGACGCGCCCCGCCTTCATAATGGAAAACATCGTTTTTGCCGCTGCGGTCATCCTTAATCGTCACCTTTAGCCCTGAGTTGAGGAAGGCGATTTCCTGCAGCCGTTCCGCCAAAGTATCGTAATTCAGCGTAGTTCCAGCCTGAAAGACGCGTCCATCCGGTTTAAAAGTAACCTTCGTTCCCGTGCGTGACGTCGTTCCCGTTACAACAAGTCCCGTTGTCGGCTCACCAACATGCTCCTTGCCATCCTCATCTACCCAATATTCGAACCGAAGCTTATGTATTTTTCCATCACGGAAAATTTCCACTTCCAGCCATTCGGATAGCGCATTTGTGACCGATGCGCCGACGCCGTGCAGGCCGCCTGATTTTTTATATCCCCCGCCGCCGAACTTTCCGCCTGCGTGAAGGATCGTAAATACAACCTGAGGCGTTGGAATTCCGCTTTTGTGCATCCCTGTCGGAATGCCTCGTCCATTGTCATAGACCGTAATGGAGCCGTTTTTGTGCAAAGTTACCTCAATGGCGGAACAAAACTTTGCCAAATGCTCGTCGACAGCATTGTCGACGATTTCCCAAACGAGATGATGCAGCCCTGAGCTGCTCGTAGAGCCTATATACATTCCCGGACGTTTCCGTACGGCTGTCAAGCCTTCAAGAATCTGTATATCATCGGCTTCATAATTTCGATCCGCAGCCGGTGCTTGTGTAAAAACATCTGTATGCTCTGCCATATGCGCCCCCCTTATCTGCAGCACTTGTTACTACGGTTACCGTATCTTCAAGCTATTTTAATTCAAGATGTCCTGTTTAGTAAAGACGCTGAACGAGACAATAAGCCCCGCAATCGCCCAAATCGCAAGCACGATAAGGGAAAAAGAAAATGACATTCCCTCAATCGGCGGCGGCGACCCTTCCAAATATGCCGGTAAATTGAGGTTCACGGCGAATAAATATTTGGCATTTTCCCATGAGGAGGACATGCTCGAAAGGATGGTTCCTGCAATAACGGAAGCCATCATAATGACCATGCTTGCCGCTGTGCTTCTTACAAGAACCGACACCATCAAGGCGAGAATCGCTACCGTCATGGCGGACAGCCATACGAGTCCCGTCTGCATGAGCATATACAACCACTGGGGCACAACATGCACAAAGCTTGTGTCAACCTCGCTGCCATTGATTATAAAACCGGTAAAGATTGGCAAGCCCCAGCCTCCATAGCCGAAAAACATGCCCGATATCAAATAACAAAGCAGCACCATCACGCCGACAAGCAGCGATACATAAAGCGTAAGCGCCGCAAGCTTGCTAAACAGCACCTTCCATCTGCGAACCGGCTTGGTCAGCAGCATTTTGATCGTTCCGGTGCCGCGTTCGCCGGATACGAGATCAGAGGCAATGGTCAAGACAAGCAGCGGAATAAACAGCCCAACCGCATTATTCATAAACTCCCGCGTGAACGTCACGCCGTTCGGGCTGCTCGGATTGACATCATGATCTAAATAATATTGGAGCTGCTGTACGGCTATACGCTGCTGTTTTTTCCACTCCTCAGGAATCCGATTGCTCGACAGCCTGTTTTGCATATCCGTAATTTGCTGCAGCACCTCGTTGCGCCAGTCAGCAAACTTGTCTTTATTGTTCTGGGCTACGGTTAACTGAGCATACGTGAACATTGGAATAATAACAAGGAGTACGAGGATAATGACGAGAAACCTTCTTTTTTTCCACATCTTCAAGGTTTCATTCTCGGTCAGAAGCAGTAGTTTATGCAAGGCTTTTCCCCTCCGTCATGTTCAAAAACAATTCTTCCAGTGTAGGAGCGGCTTTGTGCACCCCTTCTACGCTAATGCCCGCTGCCACGAGCCTCTTCACGGTACCTGCAATATCCTCCAGCGGCATCGTTGTCACGACGGCACCCGGCATGCTGGCAAGCACGCTTTCATCAATACGGTGCTCCTCCTCCGAGACGATGGCTGCCTTGCCGCCTTGCAGCAGCAAAGCAATCCCTTGCTCCCGAGGCTCCAGCTGCCATAATACATACGTTCCAGCCTGCTGCACCAGCTCGTCCACCGAGCCAACGGCAAGCACTCGGCCTTTGTTGATAATGGCTACTCTATCGCACATCAGTTGAATTTCACTTAGCAAATGACTTGAAATAAACAGGCTGATGCCTTCGCCGGCAAGCATTCGCACAAAAGCTCTCAGCTCCTTGATACCTAGAGGATCAAGCCCATTTGTCGGTTCATCAAGTATAAGCAGCTTCGGACGTCCTAGCAACGCTTGGGCAATGCCTAAACGCTGCTTCATGCCGAGCGAGTATGTTTTGACTTTTTCATGAATACGCTCTGTCAAACTGACGATTTCAACAACCTCGCTAATTCTCGCCTCATCCACATCATTAAGCATATTGGCAAAATACTGCAAATTGTCCCAGCCCGTCATAAATCCATACATTTCAGGGTTTTCTACAATGCTCCCGATATGGCGAAGCGCCAGCTCCGGCTGCTTCTGGACATCATGCCCGCAAATTCGTATTTGCCCGGAGGTCGGCTTAATCAGATCGACCAGCATGCGAATCGTCGTCGTTTTGCCAGAGCCATTCGGCCCAAGGAAGCCAAAAATTTCACCCGCTCGCACCTCGAAGCTGACATCGTGAATAATTTGCTTGCCGCGAATTTTTTTGCTTAGATTTGTCACTTGCAGCACTACATTTGTCTGTTCCATAGCGACTCCTTCTGCTACAACGCCTGCACGAACCGCTGCGCAATTTGTTTGTAACCTTCATGATTCGGGTGAAAATGATCGGAGGACAAGTAGCTGCCAATCCGTTCCTCAAATAAATCAAATGTCGGTACCATCGTCATATTCGAATAGCCGTGCAGCATTTCATAAGCTCGTTCATTCCACTTCTGCACCTGCAAGCTGCCATCCCGCAGCTCTTTCACATCAAAAAACGGATTATAGAGGCCCATATAAATGACGCGGGCGTCCGGATTAATCCTGTGCAGCTCCGACAGGACATCATTCAGCCGCTTCAAGCCCTCCTCAAGCCCCTTCTCTACCTGCTCCAGCGACATGCTTTGATCGGCTCCGGCAGAAGTGTTGGACTCACCAGCTCCCTGAAGCGATTGAAACAGGTCATTGCCGCCAATCGTCAGCAAAATGACATTGGCCTGCTGAAGCGCATAGGCAATGCCCTTATCCGTCTTTAAATTTTCTGCTAGCTGGTCGGCTCTCAGGCCGCTAATGCCCAAATTGTTGACGAGCTCCGCTTGCTTGTCCGGTTCAGCAGCCAAGCTATCTACGACCTGCTTAACATAGCCCCCGCCTGTAGAATCACCAACACCCTTGGTCAGAGAATCGCCAATCGCTACAATGCGAAGCTGATTTTTCTCAGGCGTCTGGTCTGGAAGCACCGTACCCTGCGGCTGTGCGGAAACAGAGGGAAACAACTGATCCTTAATCGAATAACCAATGCCTGCAAGCATTAATATCGTGATTAACAGGGAGCAGCTTCCAATTATAATGCCTAATCTTTGAGATGAACGCATCGCTTGTTTCTCTCCTTTTCACAATCATTTACAAATGATGGGCGATGTATAAGTTTTTCGCGCCAATGGTCGTACACACAAGCCATTTTCAACCTTGATTCATATTCATACGTTAACCATAAAAAAGAAAAGGACTGTGATTATGAGCAATAATACACCAAAAGAGATGTATTTGGAAATGTTGAAAAAAGCAATATTATTTGAAATTTGGCTGGAGCATGAGCCTGGCGCGACGAAGGAAAATCGCTTGCAAGGTCTTGATTGGCCTCTCATTGCACATAGTATGATTGGACGTATTCGCATGAATCATCTGCATCAGCTTATGAATGCCGTCATTACCAACAACATCGAGGGCGATTTTATTGAAACCGGCGTATGGCGCGGCGGGACCTGTATTTTCATGCGCGGCTTCCTGAAGGTGCACGGCATAACGAACCGGAAAGTCATCGTCGCCGATTCCTTTGAAGGACTGCCCAAACCGGAGGCTCGCTGTCCCATTGACGAAACCTCGAAATTTCATGAACAGGACTTTTTACGCGTTTCCCTGCCCGAAGTCGTCAGCAATTTTCAAAAATACGATTTGTATGACAATGGCATAATCTTTCTTAAAGGCTGGTTCAAGGATACGCTGCCGTCGGCGCCAACGAATAAAATAGCAATTGCCCGCCTCGATGGCGACATGTATTCCTCGACAATGGATGCGCTGACCCATCTGTATCCCAAAGTAACCATCGGAGGCTTTATCGTCATTGACGATTATTCCATCGGCTATTGCTCCGCAGCTGTAACCGATTTCCGCAACGCCCATCATATTACCGATCCGCTCGTCACAATAGATTCTACAGGCGTGTATTGGAAAAAAACAAAGTAGGGCAAGGTGAAACGGCTATTGCCGACCTTTGGCGGCAAGGCGCGTTTCAATCCGAGAAATATAAGCCTAATGATAAGTGGGAAACTTGTAAATGCTTATATTTCAAGCAAAAACGACTTCGTAGCCCTTCTAGGGCGAACGAAGAGCTTTGACGGAGAATTCTAAGTGAATATAAGAATAAAACTTATACAGTCTTAGAATTCAAGGTGAAACGGCTATTGCCGACCTTGGCGGCAAGGCGCGTTTCAATCCGAGAAAGAAGGGCTGCTGCGCCCATACGATAACTGGACGCGGCAGCCCTTCTGCATTTTATTCTCCGTATGTGACGTGCAGCAGCTCCGCCGCTTGCCGCGCCGTTTCACGTGCTTGCTCCACATCTGCAGCCGTGCTGAGCGCAACAGCCATCCGGCGCCCAACCTTCGTCTCCGGCTTGCCAAATATACGCACCTGCGTATGCGGCAGCGCCAGCGCTTCCTTCACACCGCCAATACGGAACTCGCTGCTTTCGCGATCCGCTTTGAGCGTGTGAGAAGCACCTGGAGACAGCAATCTAATCGTTGGAATCGGGAAGCCTAATATAGCGCGAACATGCAACGCAAACTCCGATAAATCCTGCGTTGCCATCGTAACCATACCTGTATCATGAGGACGCGGAGAAACCTCGCTAAACAGCACGCCATCCTTTGTTAGGAACAATTCAACGCCGTAGAGGCCGTAGCCGCCCAGCTCTTCCGTCACCTTGCGGGCAATTTCCTCTGCCTGCTCGATTTGCTTCACGCTCATGGCATGAGGCTGCCACGATTCGATGTAATCGCCATCCTTCTGCACATGACCAATCGGCGCACAGAAGCTTGTCCCTGATACAGAGCGAATCGTAAGCAGCGTAATTTCCGATTCAAACGTAATAAAGCCCTCAACGATAATCCGCTGCTTCTTCGCACGACCGCCTTCCATGGCATAGTTCCAGCAGGCTTCAATTTCTGCCTCGCTGCGGCAGACGCTTTGCCCTTTGCCAGATGAGCTCATAATTGGCTTAATTACACATGGAAAACCTAGCGCTGCTGTCGCTTCACGCAGCTCCTCCAGCGTATCGGCAAAACGGTAGGCGGCCGTCGGCAGGCCAAGCTGCTCGGCAGCAAGGCGGCGAATGCCTTCCCGGTCCATCGTCAGCCATGCAGCCCGAGCTGTTGGAATGACGCGGAAGCCCTCCTGTTCAAGCTCCAGCAGCGTTTCGGTTGCAATCGCTTCAATTTCCGGCACAATATAGTCTGGGCGTTCCTCTTCAATGATACGTCTAAGTGCTGCTCCATCCAGCATATCAACCACATAAGAGCGATGAGCAACCTGCATCGCCGGCGCGTTCTCATAGCGATCAACTGCAATCGTCTCAGCTCCGAGCCGCTGCGCCTCAAGCGCAACCTCCTTGCCAAGCTCTCCTGATCCCAACAGCATTAGCTTACGCGAAGCCCCGGACAATGGTGATCCATACATAATAAAAAGAACCTCCTGGAAGCAAACCGGATAATTGTCGGCGGCTGCCCCTTCAGGGCAACGATTCCGATTCCGAATTGTTTTTTCTTCCATTGTGGAGGTTCCTGCAGTAAAAATCAAGACCTTGACCGCGCTTCGATTCGACTTAAGCTGACAAGAAGCGATATTGGGCTTCTATCAGTCCATTGTATACGCCCTTTTTGGCTATAAGCGTTTCATGCTTGCCCTGCTCGACGATGCGGCCGTGATCCAGCACGATAATTTCATCGGCATTGCGAATCGTTGACAGACGATGGGCAATCATGAAGGAGGTCCGTCCAGCAAGCAGCGTCTTAAGTGCCTCCTGAATTTTCAGCTCCGTATCGGTATCAATGCTTGCTGTCGCTTCATCGAGAATGAGAATGCGCGGATTGGCGAGCAAGGCTCTGGCAAAGGAGAGCAGCTGGCGCTGACCCATCGACAAAATGTTGCCGCGCTCCTCTACTTCCGTATCATAGCCATCCGGCAAATTCATAATGAAATCATGGGCATGTACCGCTTTAGCTGCTTCCACAATATCTGCATCCGCTGCATCCAGCTTGCCATAACGAATATTGTCGCGGATCGTGCCCGAAAATATGAACGTGTCCTGCATCACGATGCCTACCTGGGAGCGCAAGCTTTCGATTGTGACATCGCGAATATCCTTCCCGTCAATTTTCACGCTGCCGCTAACTGGATCGTAAAATCGGCAAAGCAGATTGATGATCGTGCTTTTGCCCGAGCCTGTATGTCCAACGAGAGCGATGGATTGACCAGCCTTTGCCTCCAGACTAATGCCCTTGAGCGCTTGGCGTCCTTTTTCATATTCAAAAATAATGTTGTCAAACACAACGTCGCCGCGAATATTCGGCAGCGCCTTCGCTGCATTCTTTTCGCTTACGTTTGGCTCCTCATCAATAAATTCAAAAATTCGCTCGGAGGATGCCATCGCAATCAGAAGCTGGGAGTACATTTGGCCGAGCCGATTAATCGGGTCCCAGAAGTTGCCGATATAGTTGGCAAAGCCGACGAGCAAGCCGATTGTAATCGCGCCTTGTTGAATCAAATGTGCGCCATACCAGAACAAAATAAAGGTACCGAGCGCTGAGGTGATTTCAATGACTGGACCAAACGCTTGGTTGAGCGCCGATGCTTTATTCCATGATTTCACATTTACCGTATTCATATAGTCGAAAAAACGCATATTGTCTTTTTCCTGAACATAAGCTTGCGTTACTTTCATCCCCTGAATGCTTTCGTTCAAGTGAGCATTAATGCGTGATTGCTTCATCCGAACGTCCTGCCAGGCAAAGCGAATCCGTTTGCGCAGCGCAGTCGAAACGATAAACATCAGCGGCACCGTCACCATAATGGCAAGCCCCAGCTTGAAGTTCCAGACCAGCAAAATGACAACGATTCCGAGCAACTGCACGCAGTCCATCAGCAAATTGACGACACCGTTCGTGAACAAGTCCTGAAGGGCGTTTACATCATTCGTAATCCGCACAAGCACGGAGCCTGCCGGACGCTTGTCGAAGAAGCGGAAGCTGAGCTTCTGGATATGCTTGAATAGATCATGGCGCAGATCATAAATAACCTTTTGTCCAATAATGTTTGTATATTTGATTCGGTAGCTGTTGGCAGCCCATTGGATGACATACAGCAGCAGCATCAGGCCCGCGTAAAGGTAAAGCTTGGGCATGCTTGCCGCGCCTTCCGCTGGCTGAATCGCCTCGTCAATCGCGAGGATGACGAGTGCCGGAGTCGCCAGGCGTGTCAATGTACCAACAAACATCATGAAAATGGCTGGAATCAGCTGACGCTTGTAAGGCTTCATGTATACAAACAGTCTGCTCACCTGCGCCCAGTTAAACGGCTTCTCGATGGCATCATCATCTTTGTAAATAAATCGTTCCTTCTTATCATATTTATCTGTCCCGGATGTACTGCTCATTAGAACGCCCCCTCCTTCCGCTGCACGTCCGCCTGCTGAAGCTCTTCGAGCGGGAAGTCGGCGTATTGAATTTTGTAAGTATCGCGATACGGGCCGTGCTGTGCCAACAGCTGCTGATGCGTGCCGCGCTGCACGACTACGCCTTGATCCAGAACGATAATTTCATCCGCATGGCGCAGCGAGGAAATACGGTGGGCAATAATGAAAGTCGTGCGCCCCGCCATGAGCTCCTTGAAGCCCGCCTGAATTTCATGCTCCGTCTCCATATCTACAGCGCTCGTCGCATCATCAAGAATGAGAATATGCGGATTTTTAATGAGGGCGCGGGCAATCGCGATTCGCTGCTTCTGTCCGCCAGACAGCCCCATTCCTCTTTCACCGACAATGGTGTCATAGCCTTCTGGCATTTCCATAATAAAGTCATGTGCCTTCGCCAGCTTCGCAGCGCGTTCAATCTGCTCATCCGTTACGTCCTGCATGCCGTAAGCCAGATTGGTGCGGATGGAAGCGGAGAACAGAAACGTTTCCTGAAAAACGGGAGCCATCTGTCTGCGGAGACTGGACACGTCAATGTCGCGAATATCCATGCCATCAAGCGTAATGCTGCCCTCTTTCACATTGTAGGCGCGCATGAGGAGCTGGATGACCGTCGATTTTCCAGAGCCTGTAGCTCCCAGAAAACCAATGACCGAGCCTGCCGGCGCATCAATAGAGAGATTGCTTAACGCCGGAGCCTTATCAGGATATTGAAAGGTTACATCGTTGAAGCGGACATGCCCTTTAACCAATTGATCGTCCAGCACAATAGCATGCTCAAGGTTTTTCACATGGACATGCTCATTCAGCAGATTCAGCACCCGCTCGCCGGAGGCTTTGGATTGCGTATAGTTGTTAATATGGAACCCAATGCCCCACATGGGGCCGATAATGTACCAAGTTAAGCTGAAAAAGGCCACCAGCTCGCCTAGCTTGAGCTCTCCTCTAATGACGAGCATTCCGCCTGCTAGAAGCAGAATGACTGCGCTTATGTTGGCGCACAACTCCATAATAGGGAAATAATGCGCCCATATTTTCGCTGCACCGATCTGGTTCGTCTGATAGGCTTCGTTTTTCACTGAAAATTTGTTCACTTCATGCGGCTCGCGGGCAAAGGATTTCACCGTGCGAACACCCGTAATGTTTTCTTGCACGGCTGTCGTCAGGCTGCTGAGCGCGCGGCGCATTTCCTGAAAGGCCGGGTGGATTTTGCGCTCGAAGCGCAAAGCTGTAAACACCAGCAGCGGGATCGTAACCAAGGTAATGAGTGTCAGCTGCCAGTGGATGGACAGCATCATCGCTCCGCCAAACACGACCATCAGCACTACGTTCAAAATTTGGGCGAAGCCAAAGCCGATAAAATTGCGGATCGCTTCCAAATCCGCGGTCAAGCGCGACATGAGATCGCCTGTTTTCGCTTTGTCATAATATTGAAAAGATAGCGATTGCAACTTGTCATAACAAGCATTGCGAAGTCTAAAAGCTACTCGGTTGCCGATCCTTCCCCCAAAAAAACCATGTAAAAATTGCATGAAGCCCTTTAACGTCACAACCCCCACAACGGTTAGCGCTAACGCCGGCACCTTGCCATACTGCTCTTCTTTAATGACATCGTCGATTAAAATGCGAAGCAAATTCGGATATACGAGTCCGAGCGCCGTCGCAAACATCAGGCAGACGATGGAGGTCAGAAGGAATTTTCGTTCGACCCAGTAAAATCGTTTCAGTTGCCTAAAGACGTCCAAGCAAATACCCACTCCCTGTTCTTTTTTGTAAGCATGAATGAATATTATCAGCATCCCATGACAGGAGCAATCTGAGTAAATTTCCGTATATTACATTTAAACAGCCGATTATGGCAATTTGGAAACACTAACTAACCTATGCTCAAGTATCGTCTTAAATCATCCCTAAAGTGTGGGTCTTACGCCATTTTTGCACAAAAACACACAAAACAAGCCCAAACAATTTCACTTGGCTTGGCCAAATAAAAAATGCTTTCAGCAACTTTTATCAGTCGCTGAAAGCATTCAGATTATTATTAGATGAAAGCTTATGCAATTGTTGCGCTATGAAGATGAATTAATTGCTGATGCAGCTCACGCAATTGGCCCACATCGGCATTGTCCGCCAGCGAGACGCGCTTGCCCTCTACATAGTTGACAACGTCCTGCTGTAGCTGCTCGCCTGACTGCTCAGCGTACTTTTTCCAAAGCGCGCTGTAGCGCTCGGTCCACTGCCTGTTCTCAGCAGCCATCCACTGCTGGAGCGATGGAATGAGCAGCGCTTCAAGCTCCTTGCGCAGCTGTCCTTTACCGTCGCCCTCGAAAAAATGCCGCGGCGATTTAAAGCGACTCCACAGCCACTTGCTTGTAATATCCGTTGTCGTCCAATCAACGTCGATTTCCGGAGTAGGAATGGCCGCATTTTCATAAGGGATAGATTGGTAGCCGGTTAGCAGAGCGGCAAGCTCGGAAGCGCAGCTGTCATATTGCTTACGCAAAAGGCCATTCAAAATTCTCTCCAGACGCAGCGAGGTCGCTTGCAGCTCCTGCGCCAGCTCCATCTGAATTTGCCGCTGCAAATCAAGCCAAGCCGTCCAAATCATCTTCTTCAAATCGCGACCATCATCCTGCAAGGCAGAAGGATTAAACGCATAGTTGTAAAATTCACCGAATCGAAGCTGCTGGCGCTGCACGACGTAATAAAGCAGCTCGCTTAGCTCCTGTGCCTGCTGAGGCGGCGCCTCGCTGGAGCGGTAGGAGGCAAGCAGCAGCTCTGCCTGCTGTTGCAGGGCAGCCAGCCCTCTGCGCTCCTGCTCTCTCGTGGCCGCATCGCCTGCGGCACTGTTCAGCCAGCCATTTACGGTAGCTGCCGCCCTCACAATTTCCTGCTCAGCTGCGTCAATCGCAAGCCGGCCTAAATCCTCGCTAACGAAATGCAGGAAGGAGCGCTCAAACGCGTCAATGCCAGAGCGTGCCAGCAGCTCGCTATCGCCATTTTGCTTCGCGTCGAGACCATCCAGACTTGAAACCGGATAGAGACGCGGCGAACGAATGCCATGCTGGAGCAAATTATGCTCCACATGCTTCAGGACACCCGCAAGCTCCTCCTGGTCCGCAGCCAAATCAGCCGCATTGACGAGGAAAAACATTTTGTCGAGCTCGAACTGGTCCTTGACCCGTCCAAGCTGCATAAGAAACTGACGGTCTGCCTGTGAGAAAGCATGGTTGTAATAGGTGACGAACAGGACAGCGTCGGCATTTTTAATGTAATTGAACGCAACGCCCGTATGACGGGCGTTCACGGAATCGGCTCCCGGCGTATCTACGAGAACGATGCCCTGCCGCGTCAGCTCGCAATCGTAATAAAGCTCGATTTCGCTGACATAGCAGGAACGCGATTCCTCCGCTACGAAGCGCTCGTACTCCGCCTGAGAGACGGTGAGGCGCTGGTCAAGCAGCGCCTCATGCGCTTCCCAGCCCGCGCGTGCTGCACGCAGGAAGCTGTAGTGCGGACGTCCGCCAGCGTGAATCGCATCTGGCGACAGGCGGTCGATTGCGCGCATGAGAGCGGCAGCGTCCGGCAGCGCAGTGTCCGTTGCGTCTTCGCCGAGCAAAGCGAGCGAATAGCGCAGGTCTTCAAGGACGGCGCCCAGAGATTTCATGACGACGCCCGCCGTGCCATGCTCGCAGCCGTCCGATGGCGGCATGAGACGGTTGATCGCCGCCGTCGTCGGATTCGGCGACACCGGCAGTACCGGCTCGCCAATAAGCGCATTGGCGAGCGAGGATTTGCCCGCGCTGAACGCTCCGAACAGCGCGATTGTGAACCGGCTGCTGCGGAGCCGGTTCGCCTTGTCCTGCATCGCCTGCGCGGCCGCGGCTAGCGGCGCGTGCGGCATCAGCAGCGCGGCTGCGCTGAGCAAGCGCGCTGCTGCGCCATGCTGCTGCGACAGCGCTTCACCGCTGCCGAGCGCAGCCTGCGCTCGCGGCGCGCGGGTGCCCGCGCCGCCTGCCCTTGCGGCAGCAGCGTCGCCCGCTGCCGCCCCGTCGCCGCGCGGCGAAGCTTCGCTCGCGCGGCCACCCCCGGCGGCGCCCGCTGCCGCGCCGCCGTCTACACCAGCGTGCGCGCGCACATCCGCCGCTGCACGCTGCGGCGCAGGCAGCGCCGGCCGCGCCACCGGTTGCGGCAGCGTCCCCGCAACCTGCGCCGCATGCTGCGCGGCGCGCTCCGCGAGCGCCTCAAGCCGCCCTAGCGCTCCAGCTTGCGCATCAAGCGCCGCAAGCCGTCCGCGAACGTCTGCAGCGGCCGTCTCGCTCGCTGCCGCCACATGCGCCGTCAGCGCGTCTATCAGCTCATTGCCGCGCTTCCGGTAAAGCTCCTTCACCTCTGCGGCTAATTCGCGCGTATACGTCATCGTATATTCGTTGCCGAATACCGCTCCCGTATTTACGCGCTGAATGAGCCATGACGTATCCGGCTTCCAGCTAAACTGCTCGGCAAGCTGCTGCTCCAGCGTTTCCGCTGCGTAGCTAACTTTCTCAGCGGCACGGCGCAGCAAATCCTTTACATGCCAATCAACTGCCGCATTCACTTGGCCAGCGAAATCATGACAGAACAGCTCCGCACGGCGCTCCTGCTCAGCAGCCGTCTTCGCTCCAGCGAACAGCAGCCCCGTCTTGAAGCCAGGCCTTCTGCTTTCCAGAAACGCATGAGCCAAGTCGCGCACCGGAGCTGGCGTAATGATTGCATTGTCTACCAGCGCCTGCAAATCCCGGCGCAGCTCCAGACGCAGCCTTTCCGGCTCTGCTTCAAGCTGCTTCGTTTGCAGCGTCAGCTCGCCTTGCTCTGCCTTGACCCGCTGCGCTTCCTCTTCTCCGCCTGCCTCGTCAAGCAGCCGCTCCTTCTCCGGTTCATCCTGCATCTCGCACCATTTCAAATGCTCCGCTGCAAGATGGCGCAGCGAAGCATCGACGCTATAAGCTGCGAGCGGCTCGCGCAGTTCCTTCAGCTCGTCAAGCAGCCGCGTAAGCGCCTCCCACTCCTGATGCGGATGATCCGGCTCGCGCAACGACAAATAAACGATTCCCGCTGGCTCCAAATGCCAAGCTTGAAACGCCTCTTCTACGCTTTTGCGATACTCAGCAAACGTTAGCTCGCGTTCCCTGTGCTTATCAATCTGATTCACAATAAAATATAACGGCTTGCCCCAATCCTTAAGCTGCTTGGCAAATGCAAAATTAATTTCCGATTGCACATGATTATAATCCATGACATAAAACACGACATCCGCCAAATGCAGCGCTGATTCGGTTGCCATCCGGTGGGCATCATCCGTAGAGTCAATGCCCGGCGTATCCAGAAGCACCGTATGATTGCCTAATCTTTCAGTTGGATACGTAATCGAGACCGATTGGAACTGCTCACCGTCTACGCAATAGCGGTCCAACTCCTCCAAAGGGACACTGAGGCTAGACGCCTTGCCATCCTTCTCCGTGATGATGCTTGCCCGCGCCTCTGCTCCGCCTCTTATGGACACTACGTTCGCACTGGTCGGAATCGGACTCGAGGGCAGAAGCTGAGCCCCGCACAGCCGATTGATCAGCGTGGACTTGCCTGCGGAAAAATGACCGCAAAAAGCAACAGTAAGCCGACCCTCGGCCAGCTTACTGTGTACCTCCATAACTTGTTTGGCGTGCAGCGCATCACCTGCGTCCGTCATTTTGCGGGCTGCCAGGATTGTTGCCTCTTCAATGCGTTGTACCGTCATTTCAGCCATAATCTATGCAATTTCCTCATCATCGGAAGGCATGCAAATTTCGAATACATTGCCATGCTGCAAAATCATAATGTTACGCTCTTTTTCACGCATAACAACGACTTCCGGTTTTTGACGCATACGCTCGATGTATTGGTCAGGCACGTCGCCAGAGCCGCTAACGGTTACGCCTTCCACTACGATATCCTCGTTTTCTTCTGGCGGGGAGCTAAGCACTTGCTCATAAATATCAGAGAAAAGCTCAAAACTATTTGTATACACGGAAATACACTTCACTGTCATCATCCTTCATTTTAAAAGTATTGGTTATTAGCCAACCTTATTTAGCCACTCTCTTAACAGTTTTCTTGTTTAAGCCTGGCTTCATACGTTGTTTTCCTTCTTTGCACAAATCCAGCAGCGGACAAACCTCGCATTGTGGATTTTGCGCCTTGCAATGATAGCGGCCGAAAAATATGAGCCGATGATGGGTAAGGGTCCATTCGTCTTTGGGAACAAGCTTCATGAGCTTCTTCTCAACTTCCAGCACAGAATCATCAGGCTTCGCTACACTAAGGCGCTTGGATACACGTTCAACATGGGTATCGACTGCAATAGCCGGCACATTAAACGCATTAGACATGACGACATTCGCCGTCTTGCGTCCAACACCCGGCAGCTCGACCAGCTGCTCATGCGTGGAAGGAGTTTCTCCATCGTATTTATCAATGAGAATGCGGCACAATTTTTGAATATTGGAAGCTTTGCTTCGGAATAAACCGATCCTTCGAATATCCTGCTCCAGCTCTTCCAGCGGAACCGCCACATAGTCCTCCGGCTGCTTATACTTTTGAAATAGGCTCTCGGTTACCTTATTCACCATCTCATCGGTACATTGCGCAGACATTAAGACGGCAATCGTCAGCTCAAACGGATTAGAATGGTTCAGCTCGCAATGTGCGTCTGGAAACATCTCCGCAAGAGTATCCAATATGTGCCGCATCTTCTGCTTCGCATTCATCGTCCTCTCTCCCATTCCAACACTATCGTTCAAAGTGTAGCGAAAATCGTCTCTCCATGCAACTATAATCCACCATAAATATTGAAAAAACAATAAAAAAACTGCCCCGCAGGGCAGTTTGTCACATAACCTTACCAATTTACACTTTTACGATTTCCACCGCTTTATTTTTGAAGGCATAAACGATGATCTGATCGCCGTATATGATGTCCTGTAGCGAAATCGCTTTTCCATCCTTCAACAGCTTCGTTGTACCTGTCACATAAAAATAATTGCCATTGTCCGCATCGGTCGTTTTGAGTGTCCACAGCTGTCCAGCCGTAGCGTCATACTGCCAAAACGTTCTTGTCTGGCCAACGGCTACGGTGACCAGCACCACATCATTTTCATTTTTGCTCAGTTGGACCCGATCTCCCGTTGCGAGCGTCGATGTAGTTGCAGAAGTAGATGTGCCCTTCGTAATGAAAAATGTTTGACCAAGCGCAGCCGTTGTTGTCTGACCGTTCTCATTCGTCAGCGTAATGCTGTTTGTGCCTACCGATTGAACGGTTCCATAAGATACAACGATGGATTTCACGGCAGTTATTTGCTTGCCAATGTAGCTGACATTAATCAAAGTACCCGGAACAAGTGTATCAATCGCCACCTTGCTTCCTGTCTCATTCGTAATATCGATTCCCGACAGCACTAGATCTGTCTGTACATTTTGCGCATTAACGACCGTAACCTTTTTGGTGCCAGTGTTTACTGCGCGCACTTCATATTGGATTGGACGATGAACCTGAATGAGCGTTGCCCGATCCTGATTCACATTCATAACCGTTGTAATCGTATCGCCAACTTTAAGATCAGTCAGAGATGCTGCTGAAATGCCTGGAACCTCCACCGTTGGTGCCGAATAAGCAACCGTAACATCTACGCCGCCAGGCACGCTTAGTGTAACGGAGTTGCTGGAGGCATTAATGGAAACGAGTTTGCCCGTGTATTTGCTTGCGATCGACAAGGACACAACCTTGTCTCCACTGTAAGTAATCGTCAGCTTGCGGTTTTTAGTCAGCCAAGTGCCGATATCCTCCAGCTTGATTGCGTTACCGTTGTTGTCAATTCTCGTCTTGTCTGTCAAATAAAGCGGGTAAGCTTTATTCCCGGCAGAGTCAAAAACGACAAGGAATTTTTTGTCCGCGTTGTAGCTTTCCACCTGAGCGCCAACAAGCGTCTGAACGTTGCGGTTTATGACTTCGATTTTTGTAATCTGATCCTGATCATTCGTTGTAATTTGCAGTTGATCCACATCTTTAATCAAATCGCCAATCGTTGGCCCTACGATGCCTTCGATTATAATTTCAACCGTGCTGCCCAAAAATTTAGAGTTCAGCTTGCCTGCGCTGTCTTCATACGTAAGGACGCTTGCATCGCCAGAAATAAACGTACCTTTCAGCACGGCTGCTCCTGTCTGCTGATCAACTGTAATTTTCAGCGCCTTAGGGGACGCACGGAACGTATCCTGCGTCACTGTAATTGCGCTGTTTTCCTTCAAGTCGCTAATGGCAATCGTCTTGCCAGACGTTTCGGTTACGATAAGCGAGTCGTCGTAATAAACCTCTACCGGCTTATTATCAATCCACACGTATAGCAGCTTCTGATCCGGCAGCACGCGGCCAACCGTGCCTGTTAGCGTCTTTATTTGCGGCTTGTCATCCTGAAGCTCCACGTACGCAGCCGTACCCGATTTCGTAATAACCGTTACATTCGCATATTGTACAAGATCCTTAGCTGCAATAGGCGTTTCCGAGTCATAACGATAAATGGCCGTATTTGCGCTGAGCGTGTATACAGCCGACTGCTCCTTGCTGTAAATCGTAATGCCCGTGTCGCTGGCTTGCAGCAGCACACCCGTTGCTTGTCCTGCATATTCAACCGGGTACAGCTTCTCAGCACGGCTGAACAGTGTTGCAAGGCTTGCACGGTTTACATTCGCTTTAGGATCGAACTTGACGGCTGTTACGCCTTTAACCAAATCTAGTGAAACAGCAGCATTGACATAGCCGCGGTAGCTGCTGGCAATTTGGTCTGCATCATTAAACGATGAAACGGCATTTTGCAGGCTGTCCGCTGTACTCTTCTGATTAATAGCACGAATGAGCAGCTTCGTTACCCATTCCCGTGTAGCTGGGCGTTGTCCCCAGCCTACAGCTTGATCGCCGGAAGCGGCAAGCGCATATTCTTCAGCCTGATCCAGCAAGCCTTTATCGAAAGCAAGCTTCACTTCGCCCTTAAAATCGCTCTTAATGACAAATGTTTCCGGAAACGCAACCGTATCATCAGCCGGCGCTTCATTTGCTGCACCAATAAAACGCAAAGCCATAAGAACGGCTTCCTGCTGCGTCACATTGTCAGCCGGACGAAATAAACCGTTTGAGCCATTAATGATGCCTTGAAACGAAAGCTTTGTAATATGCTTTTGCGCCCAGTGATTCGATGCTACATCGTTAAACGGATTGGAGCTTACTGTCGCCGCATACGAAATAGGCGCGGGAACTACAAACGGCCCCGCCAAAACGGAAAATGCAATCGTACCTGCAATAATAGATTTTGATGATCGTGACAATGCCATAATTATCGTTCCCCTCGAATAGTTTCATAACGTCAAGCGTAAACGGCTGATAGCCTCCTCTGGCGGTAAAGCTTCCGTTTCGCGTAGAAATATAGAGAATGAATCAAAAATCAAGTTCTTTCCTATATTTCAAGCGCAAACGGCTGATAGCCTCCTCTGGCGGTAAAGCTAGGGCCTGAATGTTGGATGCTCAAGCTCAACATGGCCCATCAGCGTATCAGCGCTGTCTCCATCGACGAGCAAATCATAGGCTTTTACAAAATCGAACTGGAACAATGTTTTCTGGAGCGTCTCCAGCACTAATACTTCGCCTGGCGAACCGAGCCGGGATTCATCAGACAGATGGAGATCAATCGTCACCTGGCCATCGCTTCCCAGCAGCACCGATTTAACCTCGATCAGCTTCCACAGTGATACAGCGCCTTCGCCCTCCACATGCTGCAGTGCTGTTATTGCGTTTTGAACAAGCTCCAGCTCTGAGCTATAGGCAACCTGAACCTGCTGCTCCACTAAACCGTCCAGCTCTTCATTTCCCCCGTATACCTTTATTTCCGCTGTCTGTTTTTCAGGCTCAATTGACGGCTCGGCTGTCGGAGCAGCAGATGGCTGAATAGAAGGCGACGGGCTGCTGCCCGCGCCTGATTCAGTCGGCTTATTTACCGCACCGCAGCCCGCTACAAGTCCAACTATACATAAAGTTACCATGAACTGGCTTACTGTTCGCAGCATCTGTTATCCCCCCGTCTCTACGATAGCTCAAGCGTAAACGGTTGAAGCTTGTCTTTGGCTGCCAAGCTTCCGTTTCGCAGGTGAAATATAAGTCTATGAATAAATGTAAAACTTATAGATGCTTATATTTTTAAATAATCCTTGATTCCTGCGACAATTCCAGCAGCTATGTTATTTTGCACCGCTTCATCAAACAGCTTCTTGTAATCGTCGGCATTAGACAAAAATCCTGCTTCGAGCAAAATCGCCGGCATCGTCGTTTCTCTCGTTACATGCAGGCTTTGCTGCTTGACCCCGCGGTCCTTAAGACCTGTTGCTTTAGCAAACTGCTTATGCACCGCATCGGCAAATGCCTTGCTGCTAGCTCTTGTGTAATAGGTTTCCGTACCTGTTGCGGCACTGCTTGGATTGCTATTGGCATGAACAGACAAAAATAAATTGGCTTTAAGATTTTCAGCAAACTTTACCCGATCCTCTAGCTTCACGTAATTGTCATCCGGGCGGGATAAATAAGCTTTTATTTTCGATTCCTTATCCAGCAAGGCCTTCACTTTCAAAGAAATACTGAGATTAAATTCTTTCTCCCATCTGCCGTTAATTCCTTTGGCACCTGGATCAGAGCCGCCATGCCCCGCGTCAATTACGATCGAATAAACACCGTTTGCTGGCAGTGTTGGACCCGCAGTTGGCGTTGGCGTTGCAGAAGGCATTGGAGTTGGCGTTGGTGACGGTGTAGCTTCCACAGGCAGCGGATCAATGACATTCACGCGAATTTCGCCTAACGCGCTGTTTATGATATCCACATCGGCATCTGCTTTCAGATCAAGCACAATGCGGACGGTTGCCGGGCTAGTCGAGAACAACGAATAGCGTATGCCATTCAAGTAAGGATGCTCGCCTACTTCAAGATTGATCTGCCCTGAGCTCAGCTGTGCCAAAAGCGTATCCGAGTAAGAGGCCTTTGGAATGTCCATTACGATCCGTTTCGGGTTTTCTAGCTTAAAGGGCTGATTGTAGACTGCGCTTCCCTCGTAATGAATAATAATTGCATTTTCATTGTCATAGGAAATACCTGTTACAATGCCATCAGGCTGTGTGACAACCGGATCTGCTGTTGGAGTTGGAGTGGGCGTTGGATCTGGTTCTTTAAACAATTGGACGGATTTTGTCGATTGATCCCAATTGACCTTCATCCCGAGAGATTCACCAACAAACCGCAGCGGAATAAGGGTTGTCCCTTTTTGCAGCAGAGCTGGGGTATCGAGCTTCACCTGCTCATTGTTAATAAAGGCGACATCCTGGTTAATCGTAAGTACGATGGAATCAGAACCATTATGTACAGTAACTGTCTGTGTAGCTGACGACCAGCCTACATTGTAGCCGATACTCTCCGACACAAGCCGAATCGGCACAAGCGTATACTTGTTGTCGACGATTTGCGGCGCTACCTTCGAATCTAATAAAGCCCCATTCAAATAAAGCTTTGGCACAACCTCGGCAGCATGTCCTGCACTGGAAAACAGTGTAAATAACAACGACATGAGCAACAGAATCGGTACAAATTTCTTCATTTTCCACCTCGATGACTGAAATTGCCCTCATCGAATGGGGTGCATTCGACTTAAACAGACTAAAATATTAGACGCATAGCGTAAGAAAAAGTTGCGTATAGAGGAAAAAAGAGGACAAATTTTCCGACAGGAAATTGCCCTCTTTTTTAAAAGGTAGAAACGTATATCGTTTTTCCATCCTTCTCTATACGTTTCACCTTATTTGCAGCTTATGCTTGCGCTTTTGCAGCGCGTTTTTGCTCGTAAGCTGTAATTTTATCTTCGTGCTGAAGCGTCAGACCGATATCATCAAGACCTTGCAGCAAAAACTGGCGACGGTGCTCATCAAGCTCAAAGTTGATTTCCAATCCGTAATCATCAGTCAGACGATTGTTTTCCAAATCAACATTCAGCATGTAGCCATCATGCTTCGCTGTGCGCTGGAACAAGTCTTCAACCTGCTCTTCGCTCAGCTTAAGCGGCAAAATGCCGTTTTTGAAGCAATTGTTGTAGAAAATGTCCGCATAAGATGGTGCGATAACGACTTTGTAGCCATAGTCGAGAATCGCCCATGGCGCATGCTCACGGGAGGAGCCGCAGCCAAAGTTAGCGCGAGAAATGAGAACGGAAGCACCTTGATAGCGTGGCTTATTCGGCTCAAACTCCGGGTTTACTTCGCCGTTTTCAAAAAAGCGCCATTCGTAAAACAAAAACTGTCCAAAGCCGCTGCGCTCAATACGCTTCAAAAATTGTTTAGGAATAATCGCATCTGTATCTACGTTGACACGATCGACTGGAGCAACGATGCCCTTAAACTGTTTAAATGGTTCCATATCGGTAATACCCCTCTCGCACGTTCTGATTAGTTCAACACTTCTGTTTTGACATTCCAATCACGCACATCTGTAAAGCGGCCCATAACAGCTGCAGCAACAGCCATTGCTGGAGATACGAGATGCGTACGGCCTCCGCGGCCTTGGCGGCCTTCGAAGTTGCGGTTCGATGTCGAAGCGCAGCGTTGTCCTGGCTCCAGAACGTCCGGGTTCATCGCCAGACACATCGAGCAGCCTGCTTCACGCCATTCGAAGCCTGCATCTATAAATACTTTATCAAGGCCTTCTTTTTCAGCCTGAATTTTAACGCGGCCCGAGCCTGGAACTACGATTGCCGTAACTCTATCGCTAACTTTGTAGCCGCGAGCGATTTCAGCAGCAGCGCGAAGATCCTCAATCCGTCCATTTGTACAAGAACCGATAAACACGTAATCAATCTCGATTTCGTTCATAGGCGTGCCTGGCTTCAAATCCATATATTCAAGTGCCTTCTCAGCAGCTTTACGCTCGTTTTCTGTAGGCAGCTGATCCGGGAAAGGAACCGAAGATGTAATATCTGTACCCATACCAGGGCTTGTACCCCAAGTTACTTGCGGGATCAGAGAATCTACATCAAACTCAACAACCGTATCATAAGTTGCGCCTTCATCAGTGGAAAGCAATTTCCACTCTTCTACTGCTGCATCATAATCGGCTGGAGCATATTCGCGTCCACGAAGATAGTTGAACGTCGTTTCGTCAGGAGCGATCAGACCTGCGCGAGCGCCGCCTTCGATCGACATGTTGCAAACTGTCATGCGCTCTTCCATCGTCAGCGAGCGAATCGCTTCGCCTGTGTACTCGATAACGTAGCCAGTAGCGAAGTCCGTACCGTATTTTGCGATAACGCCCAAAATCATATCTTTTGCCGTTACGCCCGGTTTACGGCTGCCCGTGAAGCGAACTTCCATCGTTTTTGCTTTCGATTGCTGCAAGCATTGTGTTGCCATTACATGCTCAACCTCGGAAGTTCCAATACCAAATGCCAGCGCGCCAAACGCACCATGCGTGGAAGTATGGCTGTCGCCGCAAACGATCGTTTTGCCCGGATGCGTAAGACCAATTTCTGGACCCATAACGTGTACAACGCCTTGGTCGATATTATCAAGATCAAACAGCTTTACACCGAAATCTTTACAGTTTTGCGTCAGTGTATCAATTTGCTGCTTGGAAATTGGATCTTTAATGTTGAAGCGGTCTTTCGTAGGAACGTTGTGATCCATCGTTGCGAATGTCAAATCTGGACGACGTACTTTACGACCAGACATGCGAAGACCTTCGAATGCTTGCGGCGAAGTTACTTCGTGCACTAATTGAAGATCAATATAAATAATGCTTGGCTTACCTTCTTCTTGATAAATGACATGATTGTCCCAAATTTTCTCAAACATCGTTCTTTTAGCCATTACATTCACCCCATTGTTCGACTTCTGTTCAAAAATGATGCTCTAAGCATACCATCTGGCACTTGATTGATCCAAGATATAATATCTATAATGTCTATAGGTAACAACTATAACGGTAAATGAAGAAGGTCTTCCCAGACAAAAAGAAAGCAGGTTGCCAATGGAGCTCAGACAACTGCAGTACGTGCTGCAAATCGCAATTGAAAAAAATTTCTCCCGTGCAGCGGAAAAGCTGCATATCGCCCAGCCCTCGCTCAGCCAGCAGCTGTCGAAGCTGGAGCAGGAGCTTGGCGTGCTGCTGTTTCGGCGCACGACCAATTCCGTTGAATTGACGCAGGCCGGGCAAGTTTTTGTCGACAAATCCCAAACGATCCTTGATGCAATCGAGCAGCTCAAGCAGGAAATGGACGATATGGCACAAATGCGGCGCGGACGCCTCGTCGTCGGAACGCTGCCGATTACGGGCTCGCATATATTGCCGCTTGTCCTTCCGGTATTCGGCGCCCAGTATCCTCAAATTGAAGTTGTGCTCGTGGAGGATACTTCAGCAAAGCTGGAGCAGCTAACAGCAAGCGGCGGCACCGATCTCAGCTTGTTGTCTCTTCCGTTAGCTGACACCTCGCTTGCATGGGAGCCATTAATGGAAGAAGAAATTTGCCTCGCGATCCCGCCGCAGCATCCGCTTGCGGAAAGCACGGAGCCTGTGCCGATTAGCCTATTGCGCAACGAACCCTTTATCGGATTAAAAAAAGGCCAGGGCTTCAGGCAAATTACAGTCGAGTTGTGTCAGGCTTCAGGCTTTACGCCGCAAATCGTATTTGAAAGCAGCAATATTGAAACCGTCCAATCGCTCGTCGCGGGCGGCATGGGCATCGCTTTCGTCCCGAAAATGCTGACACGCCAAAGAGGGAGCGAATTCGCTCCCATCTATTTGCCGCTATCGCCCAAAGCATCTCGGACGCTGGTCATCGCCAGCCGCAAAGGCCGTTACCTGTCTAAAGCTACAGAAGCTTTCATTAGGACGATGAACAAAACCATTGTCCACTATAAATAATAAATGTACTGGGGAGCATGATGAAATAGGCAGCGGAGCTGATTTTTCATCATGCTTCTAATAGAGTCCAGGCCTGCGGTCTTCGAAAACGGGAATTTTGCCTCGAACGGCATCAACTAGCGACAAATCGATTTCCGCATAAATAATCGCTTCTTCCTCCCCACCCTCAGCAATCGTTTCCCCCCACGGATCAAGCACGAGTGAATGGCCGAAAAAGCTCGTTTCGCCGCTTTGCCCCACCCGATTGCAGGCAATGACGAACATTTGATTTTCAATCGCTCTTGCGGTCAGCAGCGTTTTCCAGTGATGCAGGCGCGGATTAGGCCATTCGGCTGGAACAAATAACAGCTTGGCGCCTCCAAGCGCCAGCTTGCGAGCAAGCTCAGGGAAACGGATATCATAACAGATCATCATGCCGGCTTCCTGACCGCCGAGCTGGAAGAAGCCTAGCTTATCGCCAGCCTGCAAATATTTTTCCTCGTCCATTAAACGAAACAAATGAATTTTAGAATAATCCGCAATCGTTTCCCCCGCACGGTCGAAAGCAAAGATCGTATTATAAATCCCATCCGCCCTGCTTTCCGCGATTGAGCCCGCAACAATATTCACTTGATGCTTGGCCGAGAAGGCTGACAATAACTGCTTCGTACGTTCTCCATTCACATCGGCTAGCGTTTCAATTTCCGTCAGCGCGTAGCCCGTGTTCCACATTTCGGGAAAAATAATAACATCCAGCTTTCGCTCACCGCTAACCGCTTTCTCAAGCATTTGCTCCAGCTTGGCAAAGTTAGCCTCTGGATTACCTGCATCTATATCCATTTGCAGCAGCGCAACGTTTAATTTCTCAGTATTCATATTCATCGAGCCTCCTATTATCATGCAACCATTCATTTTCCCTAATGATACCTTCACATGGTTCTGTGTCAAGATGGGGATAATAATTCAAGTACAATTACTAAGCCATATACAGATAAGGAGCATGCCAACATGAAGCTGCAAAAATGGATAGCTGCCCTGTGCGCAGCTTGCTCACTATTTATTTTCGCCTCCACTGGCTTTGCTGAGGAGAAAGCGAAAGAGCATTCAACCGTAGGACCGGTTCAAGTTTTTGATGTAAAGGCCGGTAAAGTCGTTCTGACCGTACCGAATGACAAGAACTACCAAAAAATGGCAAAAAGCTGGCTAGGCTCTGTTACAGGTCTCGCCCCTCAATTGACGAATGACAATACCTGTACCTATGTGTATCGCGTTCCACTCGCAGAGCCCTACAAGCTAAGCACAAACAATCTTTCACTCCAAGTAAAAGAAGTTTTTTTATTCGTATGTGCCGGCAAGGCGCCACAGCTGTTAGTTTTTGATGATCAGCGCAGGCCGCTGCTTCTATTGTTTAAGGAGGATATCGCCGCATTTATTAAAAAAGTTGGCATTCCGGCCACTTAAAAATTCATTCCAACTGAATCACTCGACATAAATGGTTTTTGCGTGCTACAGTAATGCTTAACGGCTTATTGTTCATGAGCAACTATTGGATGTGGAGTGTGAATAAAAATGGAAACAAAGCTGGAACAGCATATCATTAAACCAGCAGATCGTATGACGGGCTTGCCTACGCAATTTTTTGCTAAATTGGTTGCGAAGGCTAATGCCCAAGTCGCCAAAGGCCGCGACGTTATTAACCTTGGACAAGGCAATCCCGATCAGCCGACACCGCCGCATATTGTGGCAAAGCTTCAGGAAGCTGCTACTAACCCTATGTATCACCGTTATCCGCCTTTTAGCGGCTACCCTTTTCTCAAGGAAGCCGTCGCAAAACGTTATAAGGAAGATTATAACGTTGATATAGACCCAACCACGGAAGTCGCCATTTTGTTCGGCGGGAAAACAGGCCTGGTGGAAATTAGCCAGTGCCTGCTCAATCCCGGCGATGTCTGTCTCGTGCCTGATCCGGGCTATCCCGATTATTGGTCAGGCGTGGCACTCGCTGGAGCGGATATGCACTTTATGCCGCTAACGGCGGAAAACCGCTTTTTGCCCGATTATAGCGCCATTGACGAAGCTGCGCTCGAGCGGGCCAAGCTGATGTTTATGAACTATCCGAATAATCCGACTGGAGCGGTCGCTAACGCACAATTTTATGCACAGACGGTTGAATTCGCCCGCCGCACAGGTGTCGTTGTTGCCAGTGACTTTGCTTATGGCGCGATTGGCTTTGATAACGAGCGCCCGATCAGCTTCCTCCAAACGCCGGGAGCAAAAGAAGTCGGCATTGAGTTTTATACATTGTCCAAGTCCTATAACATGGCGGGCTGGCGCGTAGGCTTTGCACTAGGCAACTCACAGATCATTTCCTTAATTAATCTTATGCAGGATCATTATTATTGCAGCCTGTTTGGCGGCATTCAAGAAGCGGCTGCCGAAGCGCTGACTGGACCGCAGCAATGTGTAACGGAGCTCGGTGCCATGTATGAGCGCAGACGCGAAGCTTTGTTCGGCGCCCTTGACCGCATCGGCTGGAAAGCAGAGCGCCCTGGAGGCTCCTTCTTCTGCTGGCTGCCTGTTCCGGAAGGCTACACGTCTGAGTCTTTCGCGGATCTTTTATTGCAGGAAGCGGATGTCGTTGTCGCGCCGGGTGTCGGCTTCGGGTCCTTCGGCGAAGGCTATGTGCGGCTTGGTTTGCTTACGAGCGAAGCTCGGCTGGAGGAAGCGGTTGAACGTATTGGCAAGCTTGGCATTTTCAAAGCCTAGCCGCCTGCGAATGCCTCTCTTTACAGCAGCCAGTCGATCATGATATGCTTGCATCAACTGAACATGAAACGTGATGACGGGATTAGTAAGCTTGACTAGGTCGTGCCCAGAGAGTGAATTCCAGAGGCTGCAAGAATTCACCTCGACTGCTCGCTGAACCTGCCCCTGAACGGCCGATGATGAATCGGACAGCACCTCCTGTTACGAGGCCCAAGCAGGATTGTTTGCCTTAAGCGGCATACAGTCAATTAAGGTGGTACCGCGGAAGCTTATAAGACTTTCGTCCTTTACGGACGGGAGTCTTTTTTATTTTGTCAGGAAATGGGATGATGGATAAATGGCGGAACGAATCATAGTAAAAATCGGCAGCAGTTCGCTAACCTCCGAGGAAGGCGGACTGAATAAGGAACGCATCGCTTATTTTGTATCCGAGCTTGCCGCGCTGCACGAAGCAGGCCGTTCGGTCATATTAGTTACCTCTGGCGCGGTAGCCGCTGGCTTTCGCCAAATTGGCTATGAGTCTCGCCCCAAAGCCGTGCATGAGAAGCAAGCGGCCGCCGCAGTTGGGCAAGCGCTGCTTATGCAGGCTTATCAGGAGGCTTTTAGCAAGTTCAATATCGGGGCTGCACAAATTTTGCTGACTCGGGCCGACTTCTCGAACCGCAAGCGAATCCAGAACGCTTTGATGACCATTGAAGAGCTGCTCAGGCTGCGTACGATTCCGATTATTAATGAGAACGATACTGTTGCAACCGATGAGCTGAAATTTGGGGATAATGATAATTTGTCAGCGCTGGTTGCAACGATGACTAAAGCCGGTCAGCTCATTATTATTACAGATATGGACGGCTTGTATACCGAGGATCCACGCAAAAATCCTTTAGCAGTCAAAATCGAGCGTGTCGACAGCATTTCCGCAGACATTATGAAGTTCGCTGGCGGTGCTGGCTCGGCAGTCGGAACAGGCGGCATGCGCTCCAAAATTGAAGCGGCCCGCATTGCCATGCGCGGCGGCGTGCCCGCTTTTATCGGGAAAGTACAGCAGCCCGGGGATCTGTCGCTTGCTACAAGCGGTTCCGGCAAAGGTACGTATTTCGATACGGAAATGCATAGCCTGCCGATGAAGAAGCAATGGCTCGGCTTCCACTCCATGCCGCAAGGCACGATTACAGTTGATGCAGGAGCAGAGCTTGCCCTGCTTACAGGAGGAAAAAGCCTCCTTCCCGCCGGCATTACAGACAGCAGCGGAGATTTTCATTCTGGCGATATCGTTGAAGTGCTCAGCGCCAGCGGCGATACGATTGGACGCGGGGTTGTCAATTACGAGGCCTGGCAAACTAAGGCAGCAGCTGGACTTGGCAGCGAGGAAGTGAAGCGCAGAATTGACGTAAGTCGAATCGAAGTAATCCACAGGGATGAATGGGTTTCGTTAAAATAAGCTCGCCGTTTCATTAATTATATTTAGGAGGAACAAACTATGACAAGCGAAGTCGTCCAAAAAGCCACATTGGCAAAACGTGCCGCCAGCATCATGAATACCGTTACGACTGATCAGAAAAATGAGGCGCTGTACACGATCGCTGACGCTTTAATCGCGCATACAGCTGACATTATTGAAGCGAATAAGCTCGATTTGCTAAGCGGAGAAGCAGCAGGCACTAGCCGCTCCCTCCTCGACCGTCTTGCTCTCGATGAGGGAAGAATCGAAGCGATTGCCCAAGCGCTCCGTGAAATTGCTCAGCTGCCTGACCCTGTTGGCGAGCTGCTGGAGCAGTTCGACCGTCCGAATGGACTGCATATCGAGAAATCTCGTGTTCCGCTCGGCGTGATTGGCATCATCTATGAAGCACGTCCGAATGTGACGGTCGATGCAGCTGGATTATGCCTCAAAACAAGCAACTGCGTCGTGCTCCGCGGCGGCTCGGCTGCACTTGAATCCAATCGTAAAATTATCGAGGTGCTGCGCAATGCGCTTGAAGCGACGGCGCTGCCAGCCGACGCCCTCCAGCTCATTGAAGATTCCAATCGCGCATCGGTTAATGAAATGCTCAAGCTAAACGGACTGATTGATGTCATTATTCCACGCGGCGGTTCGGCGCTTATTCGTACCGTCGTCGAAAATGCTACCGTCCCTGTTATTGAAACTGGCGCAGGCATTTGCCATACTTATATTGATGCAAGTGCGGATTTCGATATGGCGGCAAACATTTCTCTCAATGCAAAAGCACAGCGCCCTTCCGTATGCAATTCCATGGAAACGCTGCTCGTTCACGAGTCTTTTGCCCGCGAATCGCTCACTGCTCTTGCCAAGCAGTTTACAGCAGCAAAGGTAGAGCTTCGCGGCTGCGAACGCGTTATGCAATTGATTTCAGAAGCCAAGCCAGTAACCGAAGAAGATTATGCGACAGAGTACAATGACTACATTTTGAACGTAAAAATAGTAAATAGCCTAGATGAGGCCATTTCCCATATAAGCACCTACGGCACGCAGCATTCCGAATGCATCGTGACCGAAGACGCGAGCCATGCTGCACGCTTTATGCAGGAGGTTGATGCGGCCGCTGTCTATCACAATGCTTCGACTCGCTTTACGGATGGGTTTGAATTTGGCTTTGGCGCAGAAATCGGCATTAGCACGCAGAAGCTCCACGCGCGCGGGCCAATGGGCTTGCCTGCTCTCACATCAACCAAATACCGGATTAAGGGCTCAGGACAAATTCGCGGCTAATGCCGCATTCCCTTTACGATTTCAAAATACTGGAGGAAACCGTTATGCCACTAGATACAGACACCAAGACGATTGATCGTATTCAATCCCTGCAAATCGCGTTCTACGGCGCTGGCTCCATGGCAGAAGCCATCGCCCGCGGCATGATTAATCAGAAGCTGACCCAGCCGGGACATATTGCGATGCTCAATCGGCAAAATGCCGATCGCCTCACCGAGCTTAACAGCCAGTATGGCGTTCAAACGATTTTGCAAGGCTCCTCGAACGAAGCGTTTCTGAAGGAAGCCGACATTATTTTTCTCGCCATGAAGCCTAAGGATGCTGTTGAAGCGATCACGAGCATTAAACCGTTTATTTCAGAGCATCAGCTTATTATATCGGTTATAGCCGGACTATCCATTGCTTCAATTGAACTGCTGCTTGGTCATAAGCTTTCGATTGTACGCACAATGCCGAATACCTCCTGCACGATCGGGCTTGGCGTTACTGGCATCAGTTATTCCGCAGCGGTCACGAAGGAGCAGCAGCAGCTGGCGGAAGCTATTTTCCAATCCGTTGGCATCACCTCAGTCGTTGAGGAAAACGCTCAGGATGTTATTACTGGCGTATCGGGCAGCGGCCCAGCTTATGTTTATTATTTTATGGAATCCATGATTGATGCAGCGAAGGCCATGGGTCTTAGCGAAACGGCGGCCAAGGAGCTTGTTACGCAGACCGTGCTCGGTGCTGCCGAAATGGTTCGTGCAACTGGCGAGGAGCCTGCCGAATTGCGCCGCAAGGTGACGTCCCCGAACGGTACGACGCAAGCAGCCCTTGAGGTGATGAGCCAGAAAGGCTTAGCCGAGGCCATTGCCAGCGGCATGAAGCGTTCCGCCGAGCGCGCAGGCGAAATTGGTGCCGATATTGAGAGGAGCTTGAAATCATGAGTGAATATTGCATTGCTACTTACCGCAGCTTTGATGACAAAGCGGATTTTAATAAAAAAGCGTTATCCATCGCCGTCGGCCTGACGGTTGGAAGCTGGACCGACCTGCCGGAAGCCCGCAAATCCGAAATGGAGAAGCATCTCGGCAAAGTATTGTCCGTTGAGGTTCATGAAGGCGGAGAAGGCAATCGCTACGCAGATATTCGCATTGCTTATCCAGATATTAATTTCAGCCGCGACATCCCTGCCCTGCTCGTTACGATTTTCGGCAAGCTGTCGATGGACGGTCGCATTAAGCTGATTGATATTGAGGTTTCACAATCGTTCGGCTCTGCTTTCCCGGGTCCGAAGTTTGGCTTGCAGGGTGTTCGAAATCTGCTCGGTGTTCAGGAGCGTCCGCTGCTGATGAGCATTTTCAAATCCGTTGTCGGACATGATCTGGCGAACCTGCAGGAGCAATTTTATAAGCAGGCGCTTGGCGGCGTGGATCTGATTAAAGATGATGAGATTTTGTTTGAAAATCCGCTGACTCCGCTGGAAAAACGCGTTGAGGCTTGTATGGAGGCTGCCGAGCGCGCCCAGCAGGAAACAGGCCAAAAGCTGCTTTATGCCGTCAATTTGACTGGACCTACTTCGCAGCTAGCTTCTCAGGCGCGCAAAGCTATTGCTGCTGGCGCTAACGCCCTGCTCTTTAATGTGCTGGCATACGGCTACGATGTGCTGCATGAGCTGAGCAAGGATGCATCAATCAATGTGCCTATTGCTGCCCATCCGGCTATGGCGGGCGCGATGTATCCATCGCCGCACTATGGCATTGGTGCTTCTGTGCTGCTAGGCAAGCTCATGCGCCTTGCGGGAGCTGATCTCGTATTGTTCCCTTCTCCTTACGGCTCGGTCGTCATGCCGAAGGAAGAAAATCTCGCCGTCAAGGATGCGCTGCTGGCACCATCTAGCGGTCTGCTTACTAGCTTCCCGGTTCCATCCGCAGGCATTCATCCGGGCCTTGTTCCGCTTATTTTGCGCGACTTCGGCACCGAGGTAGTTGTTAATGCGGGCGGCGGCATTCACGGTCATCCAATGGGCACCGCTGCTGGGGGACAAGCCTTCCGTCTGGCGATTGATGCGGCGATGAACGGCGTTCATCTGCGCGAGGCTGCCGCGGCTCCTGGCGGCGAAGCATTACAGGCTGCCATTGATGCTTGGGGGATTAAAGAATGACAGCATCAAAAAAACGCATCATTTTCTGCGACTTCGACGGGACTATTACGATAAACGATAATATTATTGCGATTATCCGCCATTTTAACCCGCCAGGCTGGGAGCCTATTGTGGAGCAGACGATATCACAGCAAATTTCGATTCGTGATGGAGTTGGCCAGCTGTTTCGCCTCCTCCCTTCCTCAATGATGAGCGAGGTTGTTCATTTTGGCATTACGAATGCGCGCATTCGCGAAGGCTTTGGAGAGCTCCTCTCCTACTGCCGGAAAAAGGATATTGAATTTTACGTAACAAGCGGAGGCATTGACTTTTTCGTCTACCCAGTGCTTGAGCCCTTCGATATTCCGCAGGATCATATTTATTGCAATGGCCACGATTTTAGCGGCCCTAATATTGAAATTACATGGCCGCATCCTTGTGACGGACAGTGCAGCAACGCATGCGGCATGTGCAAAACGACCATTATGCGACGCTTCCCCGCTGAGCAATATGAACGTATTGTCATTGGCGACAGCGTGACGGACTTTGAAGGCGCAAAGCTGGCGGATACGGTATTTTCCCGCTCGCATCTGACGACGAAATGCCAAGAGCTTGGCCTGCCTCATTCCGAATATGAGACATTCCATGATATTATTCGCGTGCTTGACAAGGGAAAGGATGAATCGTAATGACATTTGAGCAAATTACAACGGAGCAGAAGCAGAAGGCGCTGGCTGATCTGCGTGAAGTGAAGGAGCTGTTCGCCTCGCGCGGCTGGTTCCCTGGCACGAGCGGCAATCTGTCGGTACGCGTCGGCGATTTCGACCCCGAGCAGTTCCATTTTGCCATTACGGCAAGCGGCAAGGATAAAACGGCTCATACACCAGAAGACTACTTGTTCGTCGATAAGGAAGGCAAAGCTGTCGAAGCGACGAAGCTGAAGCCTTCAGCGGAAACGCTGATTCACTGCGAAATTTATCGGCAGACGGGCGCAGGCGCTATTTTTCATGTGCATACCGTCTTTAACAGCGTCATCTCGGAATGGTTCTGGGATCGCAAATCTGTGCCGGTTGACGGTGTAGAGCTGATTAAGGCGTTCAATATTTGGGATGAGGAGGCACATATCGACATTCCAATTGTGTCCAACTTCGCCAACATACCGCAAATCGTTCCTGAAGTAACTCAGCGGCTGCAGCCGGAAATTCCCGGCATTTTGCTGCGCAAGCATGGTATTTACGCTTGGGGAGCAAATCCGTTTGAAGCGAAGCGCCATTTGGAGGCGTTTGAGTTCATATTTGAATATGTATATCGCTGGGAGCTGTTGAACGGCCGCAAATAACATGCCGCTTCAAGCGCGTACTGTATAAAGATGAAGACGAATAAGAGCTGTCTCGATGCATAAAAGTGCAGAGGCGGCTCTTTTTTTTATCGTCTTGGAGCATTTGTTATAAAATAATTTAGTTCACCAAGCTGTTACCTTCATCCCATCCAAGCATGATATTCATGTTTTGTACAGCAGCACCCGACGCACCCTTGCCTAAATTATCGTATCTGGACATTATATTTACGTTGCCCTCTTGTCCAAAAACAAATATCTCCATTCGATTCGTGTTATTACACTCAGAAATCATGAAGCAGCCTTCATCCAGATATGCGTCTGAATCGTATGGCATCACATGAACGAAACGCTCCGCTTCAAAATACGCTGATAATACGTCGTGTACATCTTTTGCAGAAGCATTTTTGGACAACATCCTACTCACTAAAGGAACTGACATAGCTATCCCTTGTGCATAATTCGCTTTTATGGGCGTAAATAATGGCTCAAAGGAAAGTCCTGAATACATCAGCATCTCGGGTATGTGCTTATGCTTATGTTGAAGCGCATAATGCCTTGGAACATGGAGCTTTCTTTCAGCCATTAACGCTGAATTTTCATATTCCTCTATCCCGCTTTTGCCAGCTCCAGAGTAGCCTGTCACAGAATAACATGTAACAGGATAATCCTTTGGGAGAATGCCTGCTTCAATTAGCGGTTTAATGGTCAGAATAAAGCCAGTTGCATGACAGCCAGGAACGGACACTCTTGATGCGGACTGTAGGAGCTCTCTTTGATTTTTCAACTCAGGCAGTCCATAAACCCAGTCTTTATCCGTTCTAAAGGCAGTGCTGGTATTTATAATTTTTGTTTTTTCATTTTTTACAAGCTCAGTGGCTTCTTTTGCAGCTGCATCGGGCAGACAAAGAAAAACGATATCTGCATCATTAAGGAATTTTCTTCGTTCTTCAGCATCTTTTCTTTTGGCGGAATCAATCCGGAGAAATTCAATGTCTGATCGTTTTGATAAATACTCAAAAATCTTCAAGCCTGTCGATCCTGCTTGTCCATCAACAAAAACTTTGTATGGCATAAAGCTCCCCCTTGATATGAATATTAATACTTAACAATGAATAATTATACATAATTTCATGACTATAATCAAATTTCATTTACAGGTTCAAGGCAAGGGAAACGGCCTGCATTAGGCCATGGACTTACACACAGCCCAAATAACCTCTCCACGACCTAATGGAGAGGTTGCTCGGGCTAATGAAGAGGTAAGGGGATGCTTGGCAAACTGTGTGTACATTCAGACTTAAGTTCAAGTTGCTAGCGGTATCGTTTAATAAACTCGACAGCTTTGCGAATATCCGCCTCTGGCTGCGAGCCGACCTCTCGCTCAATTGTCAAATAGCCCTTGTACCCAATCGTTTGAATCATGTTAAAATATGCAGTGAAATTTACACTGCCCTCGCCAAGCGGCAGCTCTGAAAAATCTGGACCTTCGGACGCCATTCGCGCGATTTGTCCATGATCCATTTTGTCATAGCCTAACGCTCCATAGACTTGGCGGGGGTCCACCATTCGGTGGCGGACGCCATCCTTCACATGTGTATGTACAACGTAATCCCTCAGTATATACAGCCCATTAACAGGATCATCCCCCGTGACCATGACCATATTCGCCGGATCAAAATTAACCGATACGCCACGCGAGCCTAACGTATCCAGAAATGCCTTCAAATGCGCTGCTGTTTCCGGCCCCGTCTCAATTGCAAAAAAAGCCTGCTGACTAGTTGCATAGTTCGCCAGCTCCTCACATGCCTGCTGCATGGAGGCGTAAATTTCACTGTTCGGATCATCCGGCACAATGCCAATATGGGTCGTCACAATGTTTGTACCAAGCTCAACCGCCAAATCCAAAATGCGCTTGGATTTTTCGATTTTCAACGGATTGGCCCGTTTATCTTGAAAGCCATGCCCACCTAAGTCGCCGCATAGCGCCGAAATTTCAAGACCAAGCTGAGCGATCTCCTCCTTGAGCTGCTTACGCCTGGCTCCTGTCAGTACAGCAGGCTCCATCTCCCCATCTACTGCATATATTTGCACGCCCTCCGCACCAACATCCTTCGCCAAACGCAGACCTTCGCTTACGCCAACGCCAAAGCTATCGACGATGACGCCAATTTTGTTTGTAAGCCGCATGCTCTGCTCATCTCCTTTCATTATGCTCCCCCTTACATTCGCTTTCTGCCATCCCTGTTCCTACCACTTTATAAAAAATGGATACAGTTACACGCCAACAGCGGCCCGCAGCCAGGAAGCAAGCAAAAACGACCTTGTCGTCCTTCCATGACGATGAAGAGCTTTGCCTTAGAAATATAAGCCCATTTATAAGTGTGAAACTTATAAATGCTTATATTTTCAAAAAAAACGGCCGCCACCCTATTAAGGCTGACGGCCGCTGCTATATTAACCCCTAATACTCATTATCTCACTGACTTATAGACAAAAATAACAAGCCGTTCGTGCCCTTATCCCCTGCCGCCGCGAAAACGCTGCGCATGGGCGCGGGCTTCATCCTCGTTCGTCACACGATTGCGGCTCCACTCAATTAAGATGCGGTCAATGTAGCGGAAGCTCAGCTTCCCAGCAAATACTGCTTCCTTAAGCGCAAAGCGAATAAGCTCTTCCGCATATTTATCCTCATCCATCCAGCCGCTGATGGTTTCGCATTCGATTGGCGACAGCAGCCGGCCAAACTCCTGCTCAAAAATATGAAACAGATTGACCGGATTTGCTGCGCGCTGCACCGGCTGGCGCTGCGCCTTCTCGGCTTTTTTCGACTCGCGTTTTTCCAGAGCCGCCCACTCCGCTGCCTTAAGCAGCCAGCCGCTCCAGTTATACTGCTCGGATTGGATGCCTGTTTGGGAGTCCAGATGCTCATCAATCGCTAGAAAGCCTTCTTTCATCAGCTTTCCAAGCTGCTCGACGATACTATGCTCGCTTGCGTCCATACGCTCTGCCAGCTCATCTGGCGTCGGGAAGCCATTTCCCTCCACATCCCGAAATGCCTTAAGCTGCAGCAGCAGCAGCAGCTCGCTATCCGTTAGCCCAAGCTGCCGATAAGAACGAAGCAGCACGGCGTAAATGTGCACACCGCCCTCCTCCATTACAGCCGCCATACCGCGCGAATAAGCTTTCCAGATGTCATCATTGCTCACTGCTTGCCCGCCTTTCCCTTAAAACCTGCTTTAAAATTAAACGTTTGCTGCACCCGCTGCCTGAGCCTGCACCAGCGTGTAAGTATCACGAGCGATCAGCAGCTCTTCATTTGTAGGAACAACCAGCACCTTCACACGAGAAGCGTCTGTCGAAATAACCCGCGCATCCTTGCTGCGCTTTGCATTTTTCTCTTCATCCAGCTCAATGCCCAGGAAGGTAATGCCATCGCATACCGCTTTGCGCAATGCCGAAGAATTTTCGCCAACGCCAGCCGTAAACAACAGCACATCAATGCCGTTCATCGCCGCCGCATAGGCGCCAATATATTTACGAACACGATACGTATACATATCAAAAGCAAGCTTCGCATTGCGGTCGCCTTCCTCCATCGCCTCCGTTACTTCGCGCATGTCGCTGCTGATTCCAGAAATCGCCAGCATGCCGCTATGCTTATTCAGCATGGAATTGACTTCACTGAGCGTCAGTTCTTCTTTATTCATGACAAAAGGAACGATCGCCGGGTCAAGATCACCACTGCGTGTACCCATCATCAAACCTTCAAGCGGGGTCATGCCCATGCTTGTATCGAATGATTTGCCATTCAAAATCGCCGTACAGCTTGCGCCGTTGCCAATATGTGCCGTAACCATTTTAAGCGACTCCAGCGGCTGTCCAAGCAGCTCTGCGCCTTGCTGGCTCACATACTGGTGCGATGTGCCGTGGAAGCCGTAGCGGCGCACCTTGTGGCGACGGTAAAGCACCTGAGGAATTGGGTACAGATAAGAAGTGTTCGGCATCGACTGGTGGAAGGCTGTATCGAATACAACAGCCTGTGGAACACCCGGCATATTCGCTTCAACCGCAGTAATCCCCATCATATGGGCTGGATTATGCAGCGGCGCTAGATCAAACAAGCGGCGAATTTCAAGCTTAACTTCCGTTGTCACAAGCGTCGAGCTGTTGAATACTTCGCCGCCATGCACGACGCGGTGGCCGACCGCCTCTATTTCATCCATTGTCGCGACTGCTCCATATTCCGGATGCGTCAGCATGTCGATAACCTTTTTAACTGCCGTCACATGGTCCAAAATTTCGCTCACATCGCGCACTTCCGGCTTGTTCGCTGGTTCATGCGTCACGATGGAGGAGTCCATCCCGATTCGTTCAACCCGGCCGCTGGCCAGCACCGATTCATCACGCATGTCGTATAGCTGATACTTCAGAGAAGAGCTTCCTGCGTTAATAACGAGTACTTTCATTAGATCCGATCTCCTTCCTTGTCATATTTGAAGAAGCCAACGCCCGTTTTTGCTCCCAGTTGACCAGCACGCACCATTTTTTTCAATACGATGGAAGGACGATATTTAAGCTCGCCATATTCACGGAACATCCGGTCCAGTGCCGCAAGGACGGAATCGAGGCCAAAGCGATCCGCCATTTCGAAAGGACCATGCTGGAAGGAATAGCCGACACGCATCGCGCTGTCGATGTCTTCAGCAGAAGCGACGCCTTCCTCCAATACGTGCAGAGCTTCGTTTATGAACAAGCAAATAAGGCGGGAGGTTACGAATCCAGGGGATTCAAATACCATGACGCCTTTTTTATGAATAATTTCTTCAACGAAATGCTTGGTGCTTGCGAAGGTATCTTCGCTCGTTTTAAGACCACGGACAATTTCCACCAAATCGATTTTGAGTACCGGATAGATGAAATGAAGCCCGATAACCCGCTCCGGATGTGCAGAGGCGCTAGCAAGCTCCGTCAAGCTAAGTGTGGACGTATTGCTCGCCAAAATAATTTCAGCGCCGCAAATGTCATCAATTTGGCTAATGACAGCCTTCTTGCTTTCCAAATCCTCCGTAATCGTCTCAATGACCAGCTCGCATTCAGCCAGCGCATCATAAGACAGGGTCATATGAATACGATTCATAATCAATTTCTTCTCGGCCTGCGTCAAAGCCCATTTCTCAATTTGCTTATCCAGACTAAGCTCAATCATTTGCCTGCCATATGTCAATCTTTCTTCCGAAATCTCGATTAAATGAACGTCCAGCCCTTTCGAGGCCAACATTTCGGCAATGCCCTGGCCCATTGTACCTGCTCCAACTACGCCAACTTTTTTAATAGACATGATTCTCTCCTTGTCGTTTCCCTACACCATGTAAATGAGAAACATTCTCTTTGTAGTTATGTTCAATGTTAATTATAACGGTTTTCTGAAAAAAAAGAAGACAGACATGTCGTCTGCCTTCAAATTGTAATAAATGGAGGGGTTTTCATGCTTTATTATGATGCGCTATGTGACAACTTCTTAAGCAATTCACGAAACTCAGCGCCGCTGAGTGTTTCTTCACGAATCAGGACATCTAGCGCGTCCAGAAAAACCTGGCGCTTAGTTGCCAGCATTGCAATCGTCTTGCCCATTAAATCGTCAAGGATGGAGCGATTAATTTTCGCCCACGCATCAGGCGTCATCATTTCGGGATGAATAATGCCTAGCTCCGTTAAGCCCGACTCAACAAGTGTGCGGACAATGTTCATCGCCTGGTCAAAGTCGCCACGCGACCCTGTGCTGCGATTGCCGTAGAAGATTTCCTCAGCCGCCGCCCCGCCAAGCGCAATCATAATTTGCCCATTTAGAAAATCCCTTGTGTACAAGTAACGGTCCTGCTCAGGATTATGGCGTACGTAGCCTAAAGCTTGTCCTCGTGGTGACAAAGCAACCTGAGATACGCTGCCCGGGCGGAGCAGCTCTGCTGAAATCGCATGGCCTAGCTCATGCAGCGCCACACGCTCGCGCTCCTCCTTCGTCGCCTCGCGGTCCGTCTTCTCGCCCATCATCACCTTGTCAATCGCCATAGCCAGATGCTGCTCATCAATGACCTCGCTTTGCTCCCGCATCGCGTAAATCGCACCTTCGTTCATGACGCTCTCAAGCTGCGCACCGGAAAAGCCAAATGACTCGGCCGCTATCTTCCCAAGCTCCACCGTATCGGCAAGCGGTTTATTAGCCGCATGGATATTCAATATTTGAAGGCGCGCTTTTTTGTCTGGCAGTTCTACCCCAATATGGCGGTCGAACCGACCGGGCCTAAGCAGGGCGCTGTCGAGCATTTCTTTCCGGTTCGTTGCTGCAATAATGAGCAGCCGCGGCGCTGTATCGGCATGAATACCGTCCATTTCCGTGAGCAGCTGATTGAGCGTTTGATCATATTCTCGATGCTGCCCGCCGTCGCGTTTGCCCCCGATTACCTCGATCTCATCAATAAAAATAACGGCGTTTTCCTTACCCGCTTTTTTCGCCTTCGTCCGGGCTTCTTTGAATAAATCGCGTATCCGGCCAGCGCCAACGCCGACGTACATTTCTACAAATTCACTGCCGGAGGCAGCCAGATAAATCGAATCGGTATATTGAGCTGCGGCTTTCGCCATTAGCGTCTTCCCGGTTCCCGGCGGTCCCGTAAGCAAAATCCCCTTCAAGGGCCGAATGCCAAGCTTGCTCAGTTCCTCATGACGGACGAGAAAATCAAGCGCCTCGATCAACTCCTGCTTGGCACGCTCCTGTCCGCCGATTTGCTCAAAGGAGAAGGGTATGCTGTCAGACACCTTCCGCCGCTTCGTTCCGGAAGCATGCGCGAGCTTTCCTCTGCCCGTCGCTAAATACGCGACAGCAGCGGCGATCAGCACAAGCAGTACGAAAGGCATTAAATTCACATTTACAAATATAAGAAAAGCAATCAATACCGGGACAAAGCCAATCGCCATCTCGATGCTGTATTTACGCATAACTGGACACCTCCAGCTGCGGGGCAACCCGCGGAAGGATGATATACTTCGTAGCATTGCCATCTTTCAGCGTAATATAGACATTGCTATCATCAATATCGGTAATAGCCTCCACACCAGAATGTGCGTCTGCCAAAGCTTTAAGTGTATCTGGAATAGCAGAATAGTTTTTGTGCTCCATCGCTTCGGCCACTTTGAATAAGGACGACGACCACAGCTGATCCAGCTTCGCATTCGAATCGGTATTCGCTATATCGAGCTGAATGTCGCGGCTCTTGGCGACAGCTTTGCTTTGCTCGACTATCGTTTCATATACATGCTTTAAATCCGCTCCGGCTGTAAGCGTCAGCGGAAAAGTAATACGGTCCGTATCCATAATAGGTGTACCCGATGATTTAATGCCTTCTATTTGATCAACCGCCTTGGCAAGCGGAGCTGCAAAGGCAACCTGATGATAAATGAGCCAGCCTCCAAACAAAACGAGGGCAGACGCAGCAGCTGTTAGCAAAATCGGCATAAACCTGAGTTTGAACATCGAAAAATCCCCCTCTCAAAATGACGGTGATATACTTCGCGTATATCAACTCCGATACACGAAAGTATATCACATCGTCTTCTGAATGAGGGGGTGTAATAATAGCCAGCAATTCCAACTGTTACAGCTAAAGCAGCATTTACAGCTAGGACGCTTTGTCACCGACTAAACGATATTGCTTCACAAATACGCCGTCACGGAATGAATAAAAAGCGTAATAATATTTCGTTATCGCTTCATCACGGCTATAAAAAATTTCCCAAACGGGCTCGCCATTCAGCAATCCCGGCTGTGTCCTTTTTATAGCCGCATCCGGCTCGCTGCTCTGTAAAGCCGCTTCCGCCTGTTCTGCTGTAATATGTTCCGTTGGTTTCAGTGTAAGGACAGGACCTTCGGCTGCTGTCAGAAATACGTAAACTTCTTGTTCATCCGCGGTTTTCCCTTGTACGACCCAGGAAATGCCATCCCACACCTGCTTCGTTATGCCTGTAACTTCCGTTAACTTTGCAGCCTCTATAGCATACGCCTTAATTGGAGCTTCCTCTGCCCATAATTCCTTATGCACATCGCGGTAATAAACAATCGTAACGGTCAACAAGGCGATAACAAAAACAAATGAAATAAAGACAGCCCGTTTTACCGTCCAAAACGGCTTTCTCGTTCTCGCCCGCATTATGCCTTCAACAACCTCTCGAAGCTCGCCTGGGCATCATGACGAATTTTCTCCTCATCGAGCAATGTGCATTCGCCATCCCGTACAACCTGACGCCCGTCTACCCATACATGCTTAACGTCGCGGCCAGAGCCTGCATATACCAAATGGGATACAATATCCGTCTGTGGATAAAAATGCGGCTGTTCAATATCAATAGCGATGAAATCAGCCTTCATGCCTACACGCAGGCGGCCAATGGAATCCTCTTGCCATATCGAACGAGCGCCGTATACGGTACCCATACGCAAAGCTTCAATCGCTGGCACAACCGTCGGATCTCCAGAAACGCCTTTATGCAGCAGAGCCGCAAGGTTGATCTCCTTGAACAGGTCAAGATTGTTGTTGCTCGCCGCACTGTCCGTACCTAGAGATACGGTTACACCTGCGCGGAGCAAATCTGGAACGCGAGCAATGCCGCTTGCCAGCTTGAGATTGCTGACTGGATTATGCGATACAGCTACATTGCGTTCAGCCAGCAGCGCAATTTCCTCGTCATTCAAATGAACAGCATGAGCAACGAGGGCAGGACGCGAGAAGAAGCCTAAATTGTCGAGATGCTGAACAGGACGAACGCCATAGTCGCGAACGTTTTGCTCAACCTCAGCGATTGATTCTGACATATGCGTATGCAGCGGCAAATTATAATCATGAGCAGCCTGCACAAATTTTTCAATATAATCTGGTGGGCAAGTATAAGGGGCATGCGGCGATATCATCGTCGTGATACGGCCATTTGCCTTGCCATTCCAATCGCGTGCAAAAGCAATCGCTTCCGCCAGCTTCGCCTGCTGCACATCCTCTGGGCAGAGGCCAATAACGCCGCGCGTCAGACAGCCGCGAATGCCGGACTGTTCCACAACTTCAGCTAGCTGATCCATACGGTCATACATATCCACGAAAGCCGTTGTACCGGATTTCAGCATTTCTACTACGGCCAGCGCGCTGCCCGCACGTGTATCAAGGTCGATGTATTTCCCCTCCATCGGCCACATTTTTTGCTCCAGCCAGACTTGCAGGTTTTGATCATCGGAGTAGCCGCGCAGCAAGGTCATAGCTGCATGCCCATGCGTGTTTATGAGGCCAGGCATAAAAGCAAGCTTGCTGCCGTCCAGCTTCTGAACATCGGCTTGCAGCCCAGTTGGAACCTCTGCTCCAATATATGTAATGCGATCATCGGTCACAACCATATGCCCTTGAAGCACATGCTCGCCGTCCTCCATCGTTACAAAACGTCCATTTTCAATCCAAATTTGGCTCATTATCGTCATCCCTTTCCCTCTCCAAGTAATACGCCAGACTTAGCAGCTCTTTCGTAAAGTCGGCATGATGAATGCGAATTTCCTCTGGTACCTTCAATATTGCAGGGGCAAAATTGAGCAAGCCTTCAATGCCCGCGTCAATAAATTGATTAGCAACGTTTTGCGCTTCAAACCCGGGAACGGTAATAATGCCGATTCGGATATTGTTTTCTTCGACGGTCTGTTTCAGCATATCCATCGGCATGACGGTCAAATTATTAATTTGCGAGCCTATTTTAGATGGATGCACATCAAACACAGCAATAATTTTCATATTGTCTTTAGAATATTTATTATAATTGCATAGAGCATGACCCAAGTTACCCGCACCGACAAGCGCCACATTAATCGTCTGATCAAGCTTGAGTATTTGGCGAATCTTTTCGATCAAATACGTCACGTCATAGCCGATGCCCTTGCGGCCAAAATCGCCGAAATACGCCAAGTCCTTGCGGATTTGCGCCGGATTTAAATCCAGCTTGACGCCAAGCTCCTGGGACGAAACGGTCTGCACCTCCCGGTTGTTCAGTTCGTTCAGCACTTGCAGGTAAATGGGGAGGCGTCTTACGACGGCCTCCGATATTTTCGTCTGCTTCACCCGTTCTCCTCCTCCTTCTCAGCACCAAGCCATTCTCTCATTCTCGGGACAATTTGTTCGATATGCATATGCTCAATTTTCGGTCCAGGCAAAGAATAGAGAAAATGCTTGCCATAATACGTTTCAATAACCCGCGTATCATAAATTATAACAATCCCTTTATCCTTCGCGGTTCGCACGAGCCTGCCAAACCCTTGCTTGAAGCGAATAACCGCTTGCGGGATGGACAGCTTCATGAATGGATTTTGCTTCTGGCGCTGGAGCAATTCCGACTTCGCCTCCAGCAGCGGGTGATTCGGCGGTTGGAACGGCAGTCTGACGATAGCAAGGCAGGTTAAGGCTTCGCCAGGAATATCAACGCCTTCCCAAAAACTGCTTGTACCAAGCAGCACAGACTCTGGCTGCTGTAAAAACCGCCGCGTCAGCTTCGTACGATTACCGCTGTCAATGCCTTGACCCAGCACTTGAATGCTGGTGGCTGCAAGCGCCGCCTTAAGCGGATCGTATACCTGCTTGAGCATTCGGTAAGAGGTAAACAGCACTAGCATTCGGCCATTTGTCTGCTGCACCGCATCTGCCAAGGAAGAGACGAGCATGGAAATAAATGCAGGCTCTCCCGCTGAGCCTTTAAGTACAGGGAAATTGCGCGGAATAATAACGAGCGCTTGTTCACGATAATTAAAGGGCGATGCCAACTGCACGGTACGCAGCCTGCCCGCTTCTTCAAAGCCGCCAAGTCCAAGCTGCTCTTGAGCGAACTGGAATGATTTTTGCACCGATAGAGTGGCGGACGTTAAAATAATGCTGTCCTTCACATCAAATAAATACTGCTGAAGCTGGCTGCTCACATCAATAGGCACCGCATAAAGATGCAGCGAGCGATGCTTATAGGTCATATTAGCCTCCAGCCAGAACACGTCCGTCGTCTGATCGACCTTCATAAAGCTGCGCAGATCATCCTTGACTCTCGTCAAATCGCGCAAGGCGCCATTCAAGTCCGTTACAAGCGCCTGCACAGCCAGCTCATCTATACGATCTTTAATTTCCTCGGACATTTTCTCAGCCGTCTTCAGCACGCGAATGAGCTCCGTATGAATATTGGTCTCTTCAGCGAGCACTTCCGACCAGCCTTCCGGGAGGCTATCGCCTCGCAACCGGTAGACCGATTGATTGTTTTCCCCCGTCGCATCAGGAGAAGCTTGAACAAAGCTGAATAGCATTTCAAACAGCCTCTCCCAATGCTCCTTCACTTCCGTAAAGGCGGGAATAATCGTATCAATCGTTTCCAGCCAGCCTTGCACCCGCTCATCGCTTTCCTGCTGGAGATGAATGCGCAGCGATGGCAGCAGCCCGGAACGAGTGTCCTTAAACATACGTGTAAACGCATTGGTTATCGTATAGTAGCCTAGCTGCATGCCCAGATGCTTGCTTGCTACTTCCTCCACATGATGCGCCTCATCGACAATCAAATGGCTGTAGGTCGGCAGCAGCCGATGATCGGCCTGAATGTCTGTAAACAGCATGGAATGATTCGTAATACATACATCCGCAATATTGGCTTCATGCTTAGCGCGATGATAATAACAGCGTTTAAACCAAGGACATGCCCGGTTCAGGCAGGAATCTGCATCGCTGGCTACGGTAGACCAGAAGTCGGTTCCCTTGTTGCTAAAATTCAGCTCCTCCTGATCGCCCGTTTCCGTCTCGCCTAGCCACACGACCATTTGCGAGGCTGTAATCGCATCGTCAACAGGAGACATCATATCCCTTGTATTTATTTTACTTTCAAACTTGCGCAGGCACAAATAATTCCCTCTGCCCTTGAAGATTGAAGCCCGAAACGGTATCGGCAAAATCTGCTTAAGCAGCGGTACATCACGATGCCTCAGCTGCTCCTGCAAATTAATGGTATGCGTGCTAACGACTATCTTCTCATCCTGGCGGATACCATAATAGAGCGCGGGAATTAAATAGCCGAGAGACTTTCCTGTCCCCGTTCCTGCTTCAATAAGCAAATGGCGTTTGCTCTCCAGCGAGTCAAACACTTCACGGAACATGGCCGTCTGCGCTTCGCGTTCTTCATAATTAGGAAACAGCTCCATAAAGCGGTGCTTGATTTCATCCAAATATTGCTCGAATGACATCTCCTGTAAATGCGAGGCTCCCTCTTCGCCGCGTGCGGGCTTTTCCTCTGTCCATTCTCTAGCTTTCAGTGCAAACTGGTTGAAAAAATCATAATCAGGGACGCCCATTACGATGTTTTGTTCTACCTGCTTCAGCGTAACCGTAATAAACCAGCTTAAATCGCTGCCATTGTCCACAAGCGAAGATAGCCGCTGCAAAGTCAGCAGCGGCAGGCTCCGAAGCTTTTGTACAGATTTGGCGAATATAATGGCGGTCGCCATTGCATCGCTATCAGCGCGATGGTGATGCTCATGCGTAATGCCGAACTGCTCAGAAACAGCACCAAGCTGGTAAGAAGTAATTGATGGAAAAAGAATGCGGAGCAGCTCAATCGTATCGAGCCTGCGCCCTGCAAACGTATGATAGCCGCTGCGATCGAGCGCTTGGTTTAGAAAACCAGCGTCAAAATTGACATTATGCGCCACAAGCACCGCATCATCAAGCAGCGGAATCATATCCATCAGCACATCAGAAAGCTCCGGCGCATCCGCCACCATCGCCTCGTCAATGCCGGTAAGCTGCGTAATAAACGGCGGTATGGCAATCGTTGGCTTTACAAAGGAATTATACGTATGAATAACTTCAAGATCATCATCAAGGAGGACCAGCCCCACCTGTAAAATATCATCGGAGGCGCTGTGTCCAGTCGTTTCCAAATCAAGCACTGCATATTTCATAAAATAAATCCGATCCTCTCACAAGCAGCATAGCTCCGTACTGCCGAACAATAATGACAACTGCTGCGGACGTTCCCGGCAGCTCTGCAAATTATTCAGCGGGTCCTTAAAGCTTGGGTCCAGCTCATAGGCTTTAAGGAAAAATTGCTCTGCCTGCTCCAAGTTTAAATGAACCGCTTGAATGCACCCAAGGGCATTATAGCTTAAAGCGAGCCATTTCGGATAGTCCGTAAGTTCAATTAGCAGTTGAAAATGACGCTGCGCCTCACTCCAATTTTGCAGGTGCATATTCGTCATAGCCAAAAACAGCCTTGCCAAATTACATTCCGGCAGATGGTTTACAGCAAGCTGGAACTGCTTTGCAGCATGGGAAAACATAAATAATTGATAATAGCCCTGTCCTTTGGAAATGAGCTCCGCTTGCTCGACAGTCATGCCAGATATTGGCTGCTGCGATACGCTTGGTTTTTCTGCCTTCTGTGGTGACGACATAGGCTGTAGCCCCATTAATGCTTGACCTTGACCATCCGCTGCTGCTGTAAGCAGAGATGGATGGGATTGCTTTGCTTCATCCTCAGTAAAACCGGCAAACTTTTCTTCAAAATCAATCCATTGCTCAATTAAAGCGTCGCTGATCTGCTTTAAAGCGTTAAGCTGCTCATCATAATATTGCTTCTGTTCCTCCGCCGCCAGAGGGTAGGAATCAATAATGCTGTCGAGCATTTCGTTCATGGTCGCAAACATATGCTGGAACATCATGCATCCCGCCTTCACCAAAGAATTGAGGAGTGATAACCTCATTCTTTGTTAAGCGGGTGCTTTTCATACTTGGAACCAGCCTTTACATAACGGAGGAATTGACAACTGCCTGTTTACAAAATCGTCGCATGTATTTCTTCTGTCAATTGCGAAACTGGCCGGTTCGCCTCATCCAAAATAACGACTCGCGGCTTGTAATTTCTAGCCTCTTCCTCCGTCATCGAAGCATATGAAATGATAATGACCGTATCGCCTGGCTGTACGAGGCGGGCGGCTGCGCCATTCAGGCAAATAACACCAGAGCCTCGTTCCCCTTTTATAACGTACGTTTCAAGTCGGGCACCATTGTTATTGTTAACGATTTGTACCTTTTCATTGGCCCAAACATCAGCCGCATCCATTAAATTCTCGTCAATGGTAATGCTCCCGACGTAATTGAGGTTTGCCTCCGTTACCGTCGCGCGGTGCAGCTTTGATTTCATCATTGTTCTAAACATTGCCATTCACCTCCAAAGGTTCAAACAGCTCATTATCAATTAAACGGGTCGTCCCGAATTTTACGGCTAAAGCCAAAATATAACGCTGTTGGGCGCTTTGAAAAGGAACGTCAGCAGCAGGTGCAGCAAGCGCTGGGTATTCCAGCACTTCGACATAATCAATATTTGCAAGCGGCGCTTCGTTAATTGCAGCACGAACTTTATTCACAAGCGCTGCTGGCGTTATCGAGGCGTCCTTCATCCATTCCCGCGCTTTTGCAAGCGATGAAGAAAGGACAGCAGCCTGTGCCCGCTGCTCCGAATTCAAATACACATTGCGCGAGCTGAGCGCAAGGCCATCCGGCTCCCTTACAATCGGGCAGGGCACGATCGTTATCGGAAAATTTAAGTCATCGGTCATTTGGGCAATGACCGCGACCTGCTGAGCATCCTTCATGCCAAAGTATGCCCGTTGTGGCTGCACCAGATGAAACAGCTTGCTGACAACCGTCCCAACGCCGTCAAAATGTCCCGGGCGCGATGCACCGCACAAGCGGTCTGTCACCTCGCTGACGAGCACCTTCGTCAGCACCTTGCGCGGATACATTTCGCTGACGGCTGGCATAAATACCAGATCGACACCATTTTCAGCAGCAATGGAAAGATCGCGCTGCTCATTGCGCGGGTACGTTTCAAAATCCTCGTTTGGCCCAAATTGCAGCGGATTGACGAAAATTGAAAGCACGGTGATATCATTTTCCGCTGCTGACTGCCTCATTAAACTGGCATGTCCTTCATGCAAATAACCCATCGTCGGCACAAAACCGATACTTGGCTTGCTGCCTCCGTTCCACATTTTCTTTTGCTGCTCTTTTAGCTCATCTATGGTTCGGCACAAAATCACGCCGCTCAGCCTCCTCTACAGCTTGCTTCATTCCACCCGCACTTTGATCATCACTTGCATGCTCACGGGTCGCTGATCCGCCATAGAGGCTGTCTACAGCGTTCTCAGACCTTTTGCCGAAAACATGCTCCTCCGCTGGAAACGCACCGGATTTGACTTCACCTACAAAAGCGCCGATAGCATCGCGTATCGTCGAGCCGATATCGGCGTAAACCTTCACCATTTTTTTCTTAATGACGGGTGATGAATATTGCAGGATGTCGTGATACACCAGCACCTGTCCATCACAGCCACGGCCAGCCCCGATTCCAATCGTCGGAATGGACAGCTCGCGGCTAATACGGTCCGCTATCGTCTCCGTGACCAACTCCAATACAATAGCGTAAGCACCCGCCTGTTCAAGCGCCTTGGCATCCCGCAGCAGTTGCTCTGCCTCCGCCTCCTGTTTTCCTTGCACCTTAAAGCCGCCATGCGTATGAATCGACTGCGGCTTCAGCCCAATATGCCCCATCACAGGTATACCCGCTTTAACAAGCGCTGCGACCTCGTCTGCAATTTCTTCTCCGCCCTCAAGCTTAAGCGACTGGCCGCCGCCCTCCTGCATCATTCTAGCTGCATTGCGCAGCGTAGCTTCACGCCCGATGCCGTAAGTCATAAATGGCATATCTGTCACAATAAACGTATTGCGCGCTCCGCGTGCTACCGCCTTCGTATGATAGATCATATCGTCTAACGTGACCGGAAGCGTCGTCTCATAACCGAGCACCACATTGCCGAGCGAATCCCCTACAAGAATAATATCGACGCCCGCCTCCTCCGAAAGCATAGCTGAAGGGTAATCATAAGCGGTCATGACCGTAAGCTTATTGCTCTCCACTTTCATTTGCTGCAAGTTCGTTATCGTTAAACGTTTCCTCATCTTGGCCTCATCCCTTCTTCACTTCTGTTTTAGGATAAACACAAAAAAACCTTTTAGCCGTCGCTAAAAAGGTCCCAAAACAAGGTGAAACGGCTGTTCCCGTCCTTTGGCGGCACGGCGCATTTCAGCCCGAGAAATATAAGCCTATTTATAGGTGTGAAACTTATAAATAGTTATATTTCGAGAAAGGAAACGTATATCACTTTGCTGCTTCCTTCTGTCTCGGTCCTTTCGGCTCAGAGCAGACTACCTTTACTACATTCCATTCCTTCTTGCAAATCCATACCGATGCTGGCATGAGGTATAGCACAGTGCAGCTCTTTTCAGATACCGCCTGTTAACCCCATACTAGCAAAAATATGTTGATTCGTAAATATTACTTGCTCCGGGGCTCGCCCATTTCTGCTGAAAAAATAAGCGACCGGCTGCCGTCCGGCTTTTCCACAATAAGCGCTCCGCTGGCATCAAGCCCCCTCGGCGTGCCTTCAACGACGCCTTGCGGGGTTATGAGCGTTGCTGGCTTATGAAGCGATATCGAAAGCGATTCCCATAGCGTCACAATCGGGGCAAAGCCCTCGCTTTGATACAGCTCATAAAGCTGCTCCCACTCCAGCAAAAAATCGGCGATTATCGCTTCACGCACCTGCTTCTCGCCGCTTGCCAAACGCAGGGAGGTCGCTTTCTCCAAAAGCTCCTCGGGATAATCGGCCTGCTGCAAATTCACGCTGATGCCAATTCCAGCGATGACATAGCGCAGCCGTTCATCCTCTGCGGCGGATTCCAGTAATATGCCGCTAATTTTTTTTCCATGAATGAGCAGATCGTTTGGCCATTTGATGCCAATGTCAAGCTTCGTCAGCCGCTTTAGGCTGCGGCATAACGCGACTGCCGTAAGCAGGGTAAGCTGCGGGGCAAAATAAATCGGCACCGTCGGGCGCATGACCATACTCATCCATATCCCTTTGCCCAGAGGCGAGATCCAGCCACGCCCCATTCGGCCACGCCCGCTTAGCTGCTGCTCAGCAACAACGAGCGTACCTTCTTCTGCACCATCTTCTGCGAGCATTTGTGCAATATTTTGCGTCGATTCAACCGATTCCAGCACCTGCAGCTTTTGGCCGAAGCTTCTGGTTTTAAGACTGGTTAGCAAAGCTGCCATATTGAGCTTGTCCGGCATCGAAAGCAGACGATAGCCGAGCCTGCGTGAAGCTTCAAATTCATATCCTTGGGACTCCAGCTTGCGTATTTGCTTCCACACTGCTGTACGGCTTACATTCAGCTCACGGCTAATATGTTCGCCTGATACATATTCGCCTTCACGATCCGCAAACAAACGCAGCAAGTTTTCATGGCTCATCCGTCTCTTCCTTCCATCTGTCAACTTGATTCTGCAGCTGTTCCTGCGAATTAGAGAGCTCGCCAAGCGCAACTAACAGCAGCAGCCGTTTCAGCGTCTCGCCCATCCAGACGCCCGGTTTGCGATCCAAGTAGGCTGCAAGCTGATTACCGTTTATCGCCAGCTCCTTGAGCGAGGTAATTTCCAGCTCCGACAACCAATGCTTCATACTCGGTACATCAGCGGAAAAAGGGTGCTCTTGCCCATTGGCTTCCGCAATATGCAGCCAGCTTTCGGCTGCATCTCGCCCATAGCGCAGCACGGCTTCAATCCAGCTTGTCCGAAGCTTCTCTCCGGTCAGTCCTCGGTCTGCGAGCAGCTCATGATGAAGCGTTACAATCGCCATTATAACGCTGCTGCGGCTTCCTGACATGCGCAGTGCCTGCAGCGTCGCCTTGGCCTCCGCTTGTGTTACGCCTGGCCGCGTCATCAATGCGGCATAACGAATGTCCGTACCTCTAAGCGTGGTCAAATAATCCAGCTGCACACGCTCCATCTTCGCAGCCTCAGCTAGCAAGGCGCGAGCTCCCGGCAAAGGCTCAAGCGTGTAAGCAAGCAGCCCGCTGCCAGCGAGCAGCGCTGCAGCATAATGAGGAGCGGGGCCGCCAATCATTTTATCGAGCTCAGCCTGCACACGCTCCATCGCTACGTAGCGCAGCAGCTCGCGATGCTTAATCAGCGCCCGCCAAGTGCGATACACGATCCGAAAGCGAAACTGCGAAGCGAAGCGAAGGGCACGCAGCATACGAAGCGCATCCTCTTGAAACCTTGCTTCCGCGTCGCCTACACAGCGCACCTGCTTGAGCTCAATGTCGCCCATGCCGCCATAAGGATCGAAATAATCGCCGTTTACGCGCATCGCCATCGCATTAATCGTTAAATCCCGCCGCAGCAAATCTTCCTTCAGCTCCGAAATAAAAGCCACGCTTTCCGGCCTGCGATGCTTCTCATATACCGATTCCTTGCGATACGTCGTCACCTCATAACCGGTTCCATCCTGCATCACTGTCACCGTCCCATGCTGTAGGCCGGTTGGAATACAATACGCAAATAAGGCAACTACCTGCTCTGGTGTCGCCGACGTCGCAATATCTACATCTTTAAGCGCGAGGCCCATTACGGTATCCCTCACGCAGCCTCCAACGAACACAGCTTCATAGCCGTGCTCGTTCAAGGTTGCGAGAATGGGCAGCGCCTCTCGCATCGCATTTGGAATCGAGGTGCAGCGCTCCATCTTCTCACCCTCTATCCACTTATTCGCAAACGACCGCAGAGGCAGGAAGCTCAGCTTCTAGGCCTAGCACGCGATAATAAATTTCTTCATATTCAGCCGTAATGCGATCATTGCAGAAAGCATGACAGGAGCGGTAGATGCATGCTTCTTTAAACTTCGCATGCAGCTCTTCATCTGTTAGCAAACGAATGGCATTGGCCGCCATGCTGTCCACATCGCCAATCGGGCTAAGGAAGCCCGTTTCACCATGCGTCACCAGCTCAGGGATACCGCCTGCTGTCGAGCCAATTGTCGGTACGCCGCAAGCCATGGCCTCCAGCGCTACCAGACCGAAGCTCTCCTTCTCTGACGGGAGCAGCAGCACATCAGCGAGCGATATCACTTGCGCCACATCCTCCTGCTTGCCCAGAAACACGACGCGATCCTCCAGTCCCATTTCACGGATTTTGCACTGAATTTTTGATAGCTCTGGTCCTTCTCCGACTAATAGCAGCTTCGAAGGTACCGTCTTAGCAACCTGCTGGAAAATTTCAATGACATCTGATACCCGCTTTACAGGACGGAAATTGGAAATATGCATTAATATTTTTTCATTCGGGCTGGCGTAATCCAGTCGCAGCGAGGCGACGTCCCGCGGATAATAAATGCGCTTGTCAACAAAATTATAGGTGAGATCAATCGGCTTCGTAATATCAAGCAGCTTTCTTGTCTCCTGAATCAAATCTTGGGAAACCGCCGTTACAGCATCACTTTTATTAATGGCAAGTCTGATCAAGTCCTTAAGCGACTCATCCTGCGCGAGCACTGTAATATCTGTTCCATGCAGCGTTGTAACCGTCTTGAGCTCCTCGCCAATCATCTGCTTGGCAAGATGAGCACAGACGGCGTGCGGAACCGCATAATGCACATGAAGCAAATCCAGCTTCTCCATCTTGGCAACCTGTGCCATCTTGCTTGCCAGTGATAAATCGTAAGGCGGAAAACGAAACACATAATAATCATTGACTTCAACTTCATGAAAAAAAATGTTTTTATTAAAATGGCCTAGCCGGAACGGAATGCTGTGCGTTATAAAATGAATTTCATGTCCTCGCTCTGCAAGCAGCTTGCCGAGCTCAGTCGCAACGACACCAGAGCCGCCAAGCGTAGGATAACAGGTTATCCCAATTTTCAACTTACGTGCCATGTCCTGCTCACTCCTGCCGTCTCTAGCTTTTATAATCCATTCTATTCCTAATGGTTTGTATATCTTGTCAAATTTGTTGCCTGACCTTCTAAAACATCTTCACTTCATGGGGCCGTTTCAAAGCAAAGCCTTCCGCATATTTCCAGGAGCGTGCTTGACCAAGCAGCATATCTCTCGCTTCCACCCGTTCCACATAGCGGTCGGTGAGCGGCGTCGACACGCGGTCTTCCTCCCCGGAAATGGCCTCAAACTGCGAGCGATAAGCAAGCAGCGATTGGCGCTTCGTTTCGTATTGCTCACTGATGTCTACAACGAGTGAAACCTGCTCCATGTCATTTATGTAATAATATATGAGCTGCTGCACCTGAACAGGCGGCAGTTCCGGCATATATTTTCGCAGCTTGGCATTAAATACAGCCTCCTCGACCAGCTTGCTGCATGCAATATGATCAGGATGCCGATCAACCCAATACGGCGCAAATACGATGCGCGGGCGGCTGCGGCGGATTTCAGCCACAATGCTGTCGATGTTGCTGCGGGTAAGCTCAAGTCCGCGATCCGGCAGCTGCAAATTGGTCCGTGAATAAAGACCAAGCACCGCAGCGGCGTTATCGGCCTCTCGCCTTCGCTGCTCTACGGTGCCGTTCGAAGACATTTCCGCTTCCGTTAAATCACAAATACCAACCAGCATGCCTGCCATCGTATGTTTGGCAATGGTACCGCCCATTCCAATCTCAGCATCATCTGCATGTGCGCCAAATACGAGAATATCTAACGGCTCACTCATAGCGGCAATTCAGGCTTGTACTTATGAACAAGCTCTCTCCAGGCAAAATCTCCGCGTTCCAGCGCCTTGACCAGCAATTCGGCTGTCGCTACGTTTGTCGCAACCGGAATGCCCTGCACATCGCAAAGACGAAGCAGTGCAATAATATCTGGCTCATGCGGCTGCGCCATAAGCGGGTCACGCAGGAATATAATCAGATCCATTTCGTTTTGAGCAACAAGGGCGCCGATTTGCTGGTCGCCGCCAAGCGGGCCCGACATGAAGCGGTGGATGCTCAAATCCGTCTGCTCCATAATTCTCGTGCCGGTCGTACCTGTTGAATAGAGCTCATGCCCTACAAAAACCTTCTCGTAAGCAATAACAAAGTTGACGATCTCTTCTTTCTTTCGGTCGTGCGCGATGAATGCTATTTTCATAGGTGAGGCCCCTCTTCCACTGTCTAATTCAATCCTTCTACTAATCCATCAAATGCTCGAAACCGTATATTAATCCACTGTAACCCATCACTTTCTTGATTGCGACATTAACGCCCGGCATATAGCCCGCACGGTCATAGGAGTCATGGCGAATTTTGAGCGATTGGCCATAACCGCCAAATACAACTTCCTGCTGCGCAAATACGCCAGGCAGTCTCACACTATGTATACGGAAGCCATTATAGTAGCCGCCTCTTGCTCCTTCGATCGTTTCCTTCTCGTTAGGATTGCCTTGGCGCAGCTCTTGGCGAGCCTCTGCAATGAGCTCTGCCGTCTTGATCGAGGTGCCAGAAGGGGCATCAAGCTTGTGATCGCCATGATATTCGATAATTTCAACATGCGGCAAATATTTGGATGCCTGTGCTGCAAACTTCATCATCAGAATAGCGCCAATTGAAAAGTTAGGCGCAATGAGCCCGCCAAGCTGCTTCTCGATACAACGCTGGTTAAGCTCTTCAATTTGCTCAGGCGTAAAACCCGTCGTTCCCATTATAGGACGAACGCCGAATTCAATGGCTGTTTTTGTATGTTCATAGGCAGCATGCGGAGCCGTAAAATCTACCATAACATCGGCCTTTGCGCTGCTAAGCGCCTCTTCAATCGTCTTGCAAGCGATAATTCCCGTATTAGGCTTATTCGCAAAGCTTCCTGCATCTACAGCGCCTGCTGAAGGCGCGACGGCGGATACGAGCTCCAGCGCCTCATCCTCCAGCACCATTTTTACCACTTCACGGCCCATAAGACCGCCTGCTCCGATAACTGCTACTTTAATTGTATCCACTTATCCATCACCTGTTCCTTCGTCTATGTTGTCCGTTAATCCGGTAGCGCATCAAGCGCCGCCGACGGCTCACATCAGCAAATAGCCTCCTGGCGGCTGAATGCCCCGGGTCAAGCCGAATCGCTTCGCGCGCATGCTCAGCAGCTTCATCCAGTTGCCCAAGCTCAGCATACGTCATTGCGATCCAATAAAAAGCGTCAAAGCACAGCGGATCAAGCTCTACTGCCTGCTTCAGCATCAACAGAGCCTCTTCCAATGCCGGCGGTTGTTGTGTCAGCAACTGCTGCGCATTCGAAAGCTGCAGCCTTGCTTTAATCGTCTGAAAATGATAAATATATTCCGGTTCATCCTCCGCAAGCTCAAGCGCCCTATGGGCATGCTCATAAGCCTTCGACCATTTCCCGCTTCGCGCGCATGAAATAGCGCACTTATGATAATAACTGGCATTGTCAGGCTCTGCGGCAATCGCTTGCTCAAACCAGACAATAGCCTGTTCAAAATCGCTGTTCAAAATGAAAGCATACGCCTTTTTGATACAAGCATCCCCATTCATTACCGCCCATCCTCCTTGTACACAGGTTGATGGTACAGCATATGTGAGGAGCGGTATTACTGTTCAGCGTTTTTTAAAGTCCAGCGGTTTTTATCACGTGTATTGAATTTATCCATGACTTTATTGTGTGCTTCCGTTAAATCAATATCGAGCGAATTGGCAAAGCAGGATAAAAGAAATAAAATATCGCCAAGCTCCATTTCAATGGAGTTGTCAGCTTCATCCGCCTTTTTGCGTTTCTCGCCGTAGGAATGGTTCACTTCACGCGCAAGCTCGCCGACTTCCTCACTCATTCTTGCCATCAGTGCCAGTGGACTAAAGTAGCCTTCTTTAAATTGAGAAATATAATCATCCACTTCTTGCTGGATATCTGCTAACGTTTTTTGAGCCATACGTGCAATTCCCTTCTTTCAAGACTATCTTTTTCCACAGCTATGGAAGCCCGAAAAGCAAGTCAAAACTAATTGTTGTCAATAATTCATATGTTAACGCAAAGAGACGATGAAAACAATGTTTTTGAACGATGAAAATTGCGCTATACTACAGAATGGAAACCGCCATCGGATCATCATCGCCGTTTTTCGGCTCCCTACTCTACAGGATTATCGCCAGCAGTAGACAGCGAAGCGAATAAGTGAAATAATGGATTTTTTATGCTTATATGCTTATATTTTAAAAAAGGGGATTTTTAATGATGCTTCGTAAAGCAACTAAGCAATTGCAAATTATTTTGCCCATTCTGCTAGGCACAGCGATATATGCTTTTGGGCTGCACTATTTTCTTATACCGAATATGCTTATGGAGGGCGGTGTAACGGGTATAGCGGTTCTTCTCAATTACGCAGCCGGATGGCCGCTGTCCATTACAACGCTTGTCCTCAACATTCCTTTGTTTCTACTGGGCTGGAGGACGCTTGGCCGTACCGAAATGCTTTATACGCTCGCTGGCATCGTTTCACTTTCCTTTTTCCTTGGCGTCATGGAGCAGCTTATTGCCAAAGGCTGGGTCGTAACGTTTCACACTTCAACCGATTACATACTTGCTGCTTTATATGCGGGGGTAACGCTCGGCGCAGGGCTTGGCATCGTCTTTCGTTTTGGAGGGACGACGGGCGGTGTCGATATTATAGCCCGAATCGTATCACGCCGCAAAACGCTTAGCATGGGACAAATTATTCTCATTCTCGATATTGTAATAATCGGAGGCTCGCTCTTTTTTATTCCTATCGAAAAAGTGCTGTACACGCTCGTAACGGTATTTGTTGCCGCCAAGCTCATTGATTTTATTCAGGATGGCGCCTATGCCGCCAAATCCTTCTCCATTATTACTGACAAAGGGACCCCGATGGCGCAGCGCATTACGATTGAGATGGAACGCGGTGTGACGCTAATGCCGGCAAAAGGCGCTTTTTCCGGTCAGCAAAAGGAAATCGTATATTGCGTCGTTCAGCGGCAGGAGCTGCGACGCCTTAAAGCAATCGTTCGCAGTGTAGATCCTCGTGCATTCGTCATCATAAATGATGTCCATGATGTGCTGGGTGAAGGCTTCAATGAGGAATAGATGCATAAAGCCGCTCCCATCAAGGGAGCGGCTTTATGCCGTAAGGCTGCTGCTTGTATTTACGCCAGCTTTTATAGGCAAGCACCGCCATAATAATAGCTCCGAGCAGCAGCGTCCAGCTTACCGGGTTAGCCGATGCGGGTGGCGCAAGCGCAGGCTCATCCGTAACTGATTGCGGCTTGTCCGTGAACAATCTGCTTACGGCTGCTCCAAGCTGCGTCAGCGCCTCGTCGACTCGTCCCGCTTGAGCCTGATCCTTAGGCCCCGCAGATAACAGCACATTCGTATAACGAATCCGCTCATGCAGCTCTGCTGTCCGTCCTTCAGGACGCAGCATAAAGGCGGGACCTTCAACGAGTGCCAAATGCGCGCTTAAGTTGTCCATCGCCGCCCTTGCAGCAGCCGCCCGCTCTTCATACGGGCGCTTCCATGCTTTACTCACCCGGCTTACATCCTCGAGCATAACTCGCTCATATTGCATCCATAACCCACTGGCTGGTCTAAGCATTGCATCCGCAGTTAGATGAATGCGAGCAGAGGCAGCCAGCCACCCTGCGGGCTGCCTTTTGCTCAGAAGCTCATCCGAGACAGCCTCTATGCTTTGCTGCAGCCTTGTCCAACCAGTTGGGCGACCTTCTATACCTGTCTCCAGCTGCGGAAGCAGGCGCTCCAGCTGCTGGACATATTTATAGCCAGCTTGGCGGTTGTCTGCATAAGAAGCTTTATATAATGAATTAGCCGCTTCCTCGAAACGAGCCAAAAGCACCCTAGCCTCTGTACCCTCTGTTGCCTCTGTTGCCTCTGTTGCCTCTGCATATCTGGCGCCAAGCGGCTCTTTGCCTGCATAAGCCCAAGTCGCAGAAACGGAACCAAGCAGCATGGCGATACTTAATACAATGGGTATTGCAATGCGTAATCTCATGGACATCCCCCCATAATAAAGCTTATGAGGGGATGTCCATCGTTATGCTTTTTTATACTTGTTTTCTTGCCCGGAGCGCAAGCCAGCCCACTACAAAGCTAAAGATGGATAAGCCGTAGGTAAACAAGCGAACTTGCGGCAAATCGTCCATCAGCTCATCAGCGAGCCAAGGGAATACGCCGAACGTATAATCAATGGTGTCATTAAGCAGCAGCCAAGCAGTTGCGACAACGACCGCCTTGAAACCAGCTTTCATAAAACGGGCATACAGCAGCACCTCTACAGCCATGCCAAGATGAGAAAGCACGAGCATGCCGTGCTGCCAATTCAGCTCCCCACCCTGTGCTCCTGTTGCCACAATCATGGACACCGCCCACAAGCCATATTTTACCGACGTAACGACTGCAAGTCCTTCAATTGCCATTCTAGTCATCTGAACAAATCTGGATGCCGATTCGGGCGGCGGGAACAGCAAGTAAAGCAGCGTAAGCGTAAAAAACAAGCTAGCCGTCGGACTGTCCGGCACAAATACAAGCAGCCAGGACGGAAACCGTTCGTATGTATAAACCAATTGATTCCAATACCATATGTAACCGTAAACGGTCCCTAGAAAATTAACGATGAACAGCAGCCACAAGATCGTGCGATTCATCCACAGCATGCGGCTCCATAACCATGACAATCCCATTGTTTTCAACCCCTATTTCCCTAACCTTGTTGTGCCGTCCGAGCAGTGACTTGCCTAATAAGTTTGAAAAGAACCTGATTGCAATGAAGCAATCAGGTTCTTGCTGTTACTTTTTTATTCAGTTGCAGCTTTCTGTTTGGAGAGCCACGTTGCAATTTGATCAATCTGCTCAGCGCTCAGGCTGTCTTTGAAGGAAGGCATACCGCCATTACCGTTTGTAACGGTAGCAACAATCTCTTCCTTGGACAACACATCACCTATACCGCGAAGCGCAGGAATTTGCGGTGGATTACCCTTCATATCTGCTGCATGACAAGTTAAACATTTGGATTGCTCAAGCAGCTTATGTGCAGGATCGTCCGCTTCTACAATTGCAATGGATGCGGTCTCAGGCTTCTTCGTCGTACTAGGAGCCTCTTCACCTTTAGCTGCTGCTTCTCTTGCTTTCTCTTCACGAACGTGATGCTCAGGTATTGTATTGGTAATTTCCAGTTGATGCTGGTAATGATCCCAAGATATAACCGTTAAATACACCGTCGCGATCAATGATAAAATCATGAGCGAGGAAGCAATTGGACGACGATAAAATCTACGCTCTTTGCCTGTATCAAGGAAAGGAGCAAGCAGCAAACCGCCGAACATAACGCCAGGAACACCCATCGTACCGAGTACGATATAATCCTGTGAAACATATGGATATTTCAAAAATTGATACAAAAACAAGAAATACCAGTCCGGCATCGGAATAAACGCCGCATTTGTCGGATCTGCCGGATAGCCAAGCGGAGCTGGCTCTGCAATCGTCCATACGAGAAACCCGACGAGTACGACGCAGCCAACCATCCACTCTTTCAGAAGGAAGTTAGGAATAAACGCCTCTGACTTCCCTGGAAAAGACGTATAGTCCGGCGGAATATTCGGATGATTGTTTTTCTTCACCCGAGAGTCGCCAACGTATACGACCTTCTCGTCTGATTTGTGACCATGTGCCATCATAAAGTCCTCCCTTCGCTTAAAGTGGTCCCGAAATACCTTGTTTCCGAATCATCAGGAAGTGAGCTGCAAGCATAGCAAGCAATGCGCCAGGCAGGAAGAAGACGTGAATCGCGAAGAAGCGAGTCAGCGTTTGTGCACCTACGATGTCGCCGCCATACAGGAACTTCCCGATGTAAGGTCCGATGTACGGAACGGATTCCGCGATTTGAACGCCGACCTTAGTTGCGAAGTAAGCTTTGTTATCCCATGGAAGAAGGTAGCCCGTGAATCCAAGGCCCAACATAATGAAGAAAATAAGCATACCTACTACCCAGTTCATTTCGCGCGGCGCTTTATAAGAGCCGGTGAAGAATACGCGCAGCGTATGTAAAAACATCATAACAATAACGAGACTCGCACCAAAGTGATGCATACCGCGAACGATGCCGCCGAATGCGACCTTATGGTTCAAATAGTCAACGCTTGCATAAGCATTCAGAATGTCCGGAACATAATACATCGTCAGGAACATGCCGGACAAAATTTGAATGACGGTAATAAAAAACGTCAAGCCGCCAAAGCAATAGACGAACGCCGAGAAGTGATGTGCAGGGTTAACGTGCTCTGGAACCTCATGGTCCGCAACGTCCCTCCACAACGGCGTAATGTCAAGACGTTCATCGATCCAATTGTATACACTTTTAAACATCTGATCATTCGCCTCCTTAGCCTACCCGTGAATTTGGCTTAACTGGACCCAAGTAAACAAATCCATTCTCAATCTTCACTTCGTATTCATCCAATGGATTTGGTGCTACGGTAATGTTCTTGCCGTCTTTCGTATAACGTGCGTCGTGACACGGGCAGTCATACTCATCTTTACCCTTCGCATTCCAGGCAATCGTACAACCCAGATGTTTGCAGATTGGTGAAAGCGCAAATATTTTGTTATTTGCGTCCTTGGACACCCAAGCAGACAGCTCTGGATCACTGACGTACCATCCATCAACTTGGTGAATTTGGAACTTAAATTCTTGCGGATCTGTTGTAATTTTGCTCTCTTCTACTACTTTAACAAAGGTGCCTTCGGTTTTTTTCTCTAATAATGGGTCTACCGCAAAACGCACCATTGGAAGCACGGCTCCGCCCATCATAAAAGCGGTTGTTCCACCGAGCGTATACGACAAAAACTGCCGTCTGGACATCTCTTTGCGTTGAAGCGGCTTGTGCGCCGATTCTTGATGTTCGTGGTTACTCATCTTCTGTTCTACCCCCTTTGCCAACCATTTCTTGTGTTTTAGCGCATAGCAAAACACATGACGAACTAGGACATACTTATAATAGCCTAGGTGCTTAGGAGCGTCAAGAATATGGCTGGTGATTGACTGCCTAATAAAATGTTGATTTTTAATTTGTAATTAATTTGTCACATTTAACCTTGCATGGCATTTGTTTTCCCCAGAAAATCGTTTAATTATGCAAATCAAGCGTAAACGGCTTTGCCTTCCTTTGACGGCAAAGTTTTCGTTTCGAAGGTGAAATGTAGAGAAGGGATAACGAATTCATATCCCTTCCTATATTTTAAGGTGAAACGGCTGTCGCCGGCTTCGGATTCCACATAAGCGAAACGCGCTCCTTTACGTCCGCAGCATGAGGAAGTTCGCCCGTCTGATCCGGTCTCAGCAGCAAATCGGCTTGAACGCCTGCCAAATCAAGCTTGCCGGATGCCGTCGCTACAATTATATATCGGAAGCCTGCGCCTCTAAGTGAAGCGCATACATCATTAATCTTATCAACAGCCGCGTGCGAACCTACATAATGAAGCGCTGGATAAGTGACAACTCGCCCTTTAAAAGGCATTTCAATCAAATCCATAACATCACGCAGACGCTCCAGGGCAGCAGTTGCCTCATAAGGCTGCTCTTCGCCGCTCATGCCCGTGACAGGCAGCATACAAGTGTCCAAATATGGCCGCAGCTCTTCCCACTGATCTTCTTGTACATCGCTAAACTTCATTGCCAATATCTCCTTCCGCTTGCAGCTACAGCCGGCTTATCGCAGCTTGCGAAAGCCTGCGCGCTTCCATTTTATATACCGAGCCTTTGTCTATGTTAACGTTTTATTCCCTATTTGCCAATGGGTTTTCCCCTCTGCTGCCGATTCTTTTTGATGCACAGCAAAATAAGCTTCTACCTTAGCCCGCGAGCTTTCTCGCCGAAGCCTCTGATGGAAGCTTATTTTGCCCTTCATGCTTACTTTCCACGTTATGCCTTCACTTCATTTCGTTCAATTCTTTAGCTAAGCGATAAAACGTATCCTCATCGCCAGCCGCAAGCGACTGGTCAATTTCGCGGTATATACGCTCCGCACGGAATTTTCGCACCGCTTCATCCAAAGCCATTTCTGCTGCAAGCGACAGCATCGCTTCGTACGTTACCTTCATTTTATCCATAGGATACACCTCCACACCGGCGTTAAGAGATCCTATATTCTTCGCCTTTCTTCACGTAGCTTTCCATCGTTCGTTTCATTCGCAGCAAATCGTCCTCTGTAAGCTCTCTAACGACTTTAGCAGGTGAACCAAGAGAAAGCGTATAGGGTGGTATCTTCTTATTCTCCGTAACAATCGAACCGGCTCCTACTAAAGCATATTCACCAAGCTGCGCGCCGTTAAGTACGATTGCCCCCATTCCAATTAATGTGCCTTTGCCTATCGTACAGCCATGGATAATCGCCGCGTGCCCGATGGAAACTTCATCTTCCAATATGAGCGGTTGGTTCAAATTCACATGCCCGACAACTCCATCCTGTATATTGCAGCTTTCTCCAATATGTATCTTTGCCAAATCTCCGCGAAGCACAGCATTAAACCATACGGTGCTATTGCAGCCAATGGTTACATCTCCAATCAGCTTCGCTCCTTCTCCGATATAAACACTGGAATGAATCGTTGGTCTTACTCCCAAATAAGGCAGCAGCATCTCGTAAATTCCCCTCTCATTTGCAATGGACGTTCAGCATAGAGCTGCTAGACATCCATTCCTTATCATTAGCGTGGGGTGATTCTATCAACTGCCGCTGCCATTGTCAATACATGAACAATCGGTTTTGCTCCTCCAGGCTAATGCCCAACATGACCGCTTTGCCCGCCTTCGTCGTTTTGATGACCGTGCCGTGCTTTTCATGCTCCCCTAGCCGTATAAGACCCAGATGGACGAGCATACCGAGCAATCTGTGCTGAAAAATCCGCTCCGCATCGTCATAATAGAAAGGCTTAATGAGCGGAACAAGTACCTGGCTGAGCGATTGCACCGTTACCCATTGATCCGCTAGTCCGCCAATCCATTGGACGAGCGCTAAAATGTTCGGAATCGGCCCCTTATACTGCTTAAGCCAGCATTTGTACAACTGCTGCAATTCATTAGCCGGTGCTGTAAGCAGCCTTTCTTGCCCACCTAGCGTAAGCTTTATGCCAAGAGGCTCCTCTACAAAATAGTTCATTTGCACGCAATAATCATAAAGCAGTGACATTCGATTCGGATAATGGTGAAAATATTTGCCGTAGCCGAATCGCCACTCTCCCTTGCCCGGCAGTTCCTCCTTGATTGAAAACAATTCAAGCAGCTGCAAGCTGAAGCGCTTGTATAACGAACCATCGGCAGCCATTGTCACCTCGTTGTGATGGATGTAATGCAGCAGCCCGCGAATATCGGCCTGCAGCAGCTCCTGCTCATCCCGGTACACATGAGGCTCGTCCGTATACACAAGCTGTGCTGCAAATTTGCGCTTCAACGTTTCACGGAACCGCTGCTTCAAATCCTCCGGAACTTGAAACAAATAACGATTCGCACCGGTAAAGCCATTGAACAGCCAGCCCTGATGCTTGAATTTAACGATGATATCCCTTGGGCTGGTTTCCTTTAAAACAGGCATTTTTTTGGAACGACGCTTCGGCGCAGACGTATTCGCTTTCGCCGGCTGCTGATTAGTGGAGCTTTTCTCTCCAGAAGCCTGCTGCTGTTCCTTTATTTCCTTTTGAACAGCGCTTGCTGCCTCAGGGCCGTTAAACCTGCTCTGCTGTGCGCGAGCTAGAAGCTCCTCCAAGCTGAAAGCATCTCTCGTCTCAAACAGCAGCGAGTTTAAAAAACGTAAATCCTCAATCGCCATGCGGCTGATTTGTTGCTCGAAAACATCATTTCGGCTTACAGCGCCGAGAATCGACTGAATCAATTCATTTTTGGAGTTGCTATTGCACTCGCATTGATAGACGGAGGCAATGCGGCTGAGCTGCCCGATATCTGCACAGCCGAGCATATCCGATAAATTCATAGTCTCTCCTCCTTCGCGCTTAACTGCTGCTTTAAGGAACAGCATTGCTTGCACTCATGATTGTAGAGCAGCCTTTTTTTATTACCATTATGGGAAAAAACTCAGATTTTATAACCGCAGATTCAGAAAAAATAGTTTTTATGCTCTTTTTTCAAAAAAAACGCCATCCCTCCGCTTAGAGGAATGGCGCTGCCATCGTTAGAACTCAACTGCTGCTGGAAATAATAAAGCAGCTTTCACTATTATTTTAAACGCCGATCTGATCAAGCTGCTGCAAATGCCGGCTGCAATTGTAGAGGATGGACTGCCAATCATTTTCCTTAAACTGCAAGATGGAATAGGACATGTTATCGAGAAACTGCCGATCTAGTCCTGTGCACAGCTCATCCAGCAGCTGCGCTAGAAAGCTTCCATGCGTAACGACGAGCAAGCGCATCTCAGGATTGCTTTGCCGCCATTCCTCTACGAAAGAACGCCCACGCAGGCGCACAGTCTCATCAGACTCCTGCCCAACTTCAGCTTGGCGCCACTTCTCACCCCATCGTGCTATCCGCTCCTGCTCCGTCGTTCCTTCAATATCGCCATAAAAACGTTCACGCAGCCGATCATCCGGTGCCAGCAGCGGAATGTCCAGCTTATCCGCGACAATTCGGGCTGTCTCACGGGCACGCAGCAAATCACTGGAAATAACTGCATCCCATAGCTTCTGATCTTCGCTTAGACGGCCTGCGAGTGCTCTCGCTTGAGCAACTCCCCGCTCATTTAAGGGAATATCGGTTTGCCCTTGAATTTTTCCAAGCTTATTCCAATCCGTATTGCCGTGACGTACCAGACCTAATATCATTCCGCAGCCTCCCCAGCTTAATTGCACTCTATTACCGCAAGTTAACGCAAGCAAGGGCCCCTGTCAAGGAGCCCTTCGCGTTAGCTGCGCGTTCTTGATAACCAGTTCAGCATAAGCAGCGTCATAACCATGCCAAGCAGCGACAGCGCTACCCAATACTGTGGAAAGGCCGGAACAACCTTAAGAACAAAAGGGTCGCTAATACTTGCAACCGGCACTTCATATTCAGCGCTTATAACGAGCCCGCTGCCCGAAGCATTAGCTGTATCCATAAAACCTGTTAATTGGGCTAACTGATCCGGACTTGTATTCGTTTCGTTGCCTACGACAAAAAAGACGAGCGCACAAACGAACATCGCCATGCAGCCAGCCACAACAAGGGCTACATTGCGACGAAAAGAGGCAGAAAACTGATAGCTTTTGTGGGTAACCGGCATGAGCCAAGATTCCTCTGCATAAATACGATCCATGACACCGCGCGTCACATGATCCATTGGCGGCAGTTCAATCGAATCATCCTCGGCAATGCAGCGAATCAGCTCCTCGCTCTCTTCCCACAAACGGAGCTGCTCCATGCAATACTCGCAATCAAGCAGATGGGCCTCCATCTCCTGCCGCTGCGGATCCTCCTCCGGCAGCTCCCAGCACATATGGAGTTTGTGTTGAACGTCTTCGCATTTCATCGCGTGTTCATCCCTTCAAATTCATCCACTCCAAGAGCTTCGCCAAAATAAGGCTCCAATTGAACCTTTACACTGGCTCTGGCTCTGAATAACAAGGATTTCACAGAACTGACCGTTTGCCCTAAAATGCTGGCAATTTCCTGGTAGTCCATCTGGTCATATTCTCTAAGAATAAGTGCAGAGCGTTGTTTTTCAGGCAAATTATTAATCGCTTCGCGAACCATCGCCATGCGTTCATTGCGAAGCACAAGCTGCTCTGGACCTGCATCGGGGGCCGTAACTGGCACAATGCCCGATTCATCCAGCGACAAATTCGCTGCTTTCTGCTTGCGAAGCTCACTAAGCACAGTGTTGCGGGCGATCGTGTAAAGCCACGTGGAAAAAGTAGCATCCACCTCACGGAACGAGTGCAGGCTGCGATAGGCTTTATAAAACGTTTCCGAGCATAAATCCTCTGCAAGCAGCTCAAGCTTCGCGCTTTTGAGCATATGAAAAATAAAAGATAATATTTTGCGCTGATAACGGCTCATTAGCTCTGAATAAAGCTCAATGTTGCCATCTTTAATTTCCCTTATTAATTGGGAATCAGTCATGACAGGCGAACCTCCCCACCTGCGAATTCTTCTTCCCGGCCCTGTTATCATTAAATTGTACTAAGCCGGAAGCAAAAAGTTGCGGTATGTATAATAAAAATTACGAATCGCTGGTCTAACAACATAGATTCGCGCCGCACAATCAAAATCCTGCTTATTTCGACAAAAGGATAAATGAGGAATTTTTTAGAAAAAAGAGCTTGCCTTTGAAATTCTCCCCTACTTAATCCTATTGAACATAAGAAAAGTGGTTAAGCAGGCAACTCATCCTGCTCAGCCACTATCGCATTCGCCTATCTACCTTACAAATAATACTCACATGAGTGAAAATAACGTATAACGACGGCTGTTCAAGGTTATGATACTTATGTTTCATCGGCTTAATTATGACGCTTGCGAATGCAATGCTCATTCCCGTCCTTACCCTCATGCAAAAAAATTATCTCTTCACTTCAATCAAGCCTCATTATTACAGTCTACGCCGCGATATCAATCTTATGTATCCCTTTCGCCGGGTAATCACATTGTTGTTTTATATTTTGTAGCTATAGCTTGTGGATGCAGCTTCACTAACTTTGTTTTTTATAAAATCGAGTCAAATTAATATATAGACAACAGAGATTACAAGTATGTTACTTACAAGCATCAAGCTAGAAATATTCATTTGTAGTTTCCGTTTTCTTGTTATCGACGAGCAAATATTGTCGCTCCAAGAGAAGCGTTTTCAAAATAAATAAAGAAAAATGAAAACGCTTATTGACATATTGGAAGCGTATACATATAATAAAAGTACAGTATGGTTTCTCTCCACTCCTATCCAAAACTTATGTTCTGAGAATGAACATGGACCGCCTCAATGGCGGTCTTTTTTTGTTCCTTTTTGGGTGTATCTGCAAACCCACTTAGAAACCCTTTCACCTCTTTTTCGCCCGCTGCTTCTTTATGGTTGCTTGACGCCCCAGATATGCCTTCTATTTATTTTGCTACGTAAGTTCAACTAATAGCCATAAACAAAAAAAGCCCCGCAAAGCTCAAAAGCTGCTGCGGAGCCCATTTCCTATTTACTGATGAACTGCAAAGCCCGCATCTGCAAGCACAAGCTGGGCCTGATCCAAATCCTCCTGCGTGCGGAAGGACAGCCTTAGAATGCCCGGAACGTCCTCTCTGCTCTCAATAATATGAATGTTGCTCAAATTGATGCGCTCCTTGCCAAGGTCGCTGGCGATTTTACCGATAATGCCGGGATGATCGGGTACGTCTACATAACAATCATAGATCGAATGCAGCATGCCCTTGCGACGCTCAGGAAGCTTGCTGCGGAATTCACCGGCTGTGCGGAACGCTTCCTCTATGCCTTCGCCATCCTCTCGCTCGAGCAGGTCTGCGAATGTGGCGATTTCGGCATTCCAATCCCTCAGCAGCTTAAGCAGCACACTTTTGTTATTGACCAAAATATCGCGCCATATGACAGGGTCGCCTGAAGCGATACGGGTAATATCGCGGAAGCCTCCCGCTGCAAGCGAGGCATAAAGCTGATCCTGCTCATTGTAGCCGCGAATCTGGTTGACCAGCGCCACTGCAATCATATGCGGCAGATGGCTGATCGCGCCCACGATTTCATCATGCGAATTTGCGTCTACACTGACAATATTCGCTTTCGTCAGCGCAAGCAGCTCAGTGAGCTTGTCCAGCTGACTCTGCGGTGTCGACGCATCAGGCGTGAGGACGTAAAAAGCATTTTCAAACAAATGGGTCGATGCCGCTTCAACGCCGGAGCGCTCCGAGCCTGCCATCGGATGCCCGCCGATAAACGATACGCCGGGCTGGCTCTCCAGCCTCCGTCCACATAATGCCACGGAAGCTTTCGTGCTGCCGACATCCGTCACAATACAGCCCGGCTTCAGCGGCAGCTGGCTCAGCTCATCTACATACTCCTCTAGCTTGCCTACAGGAACACAGAGGAATATAAAGTCAGCGTCTGAAGCCGCCTCACGAACAGATGTCGTTGCCGAATCAACGACGCCACGATTGACATATTTTTCTGCGGAGGAAGGACGGTTGGAATAGCCGACAACCGTTACGTCCGGCTTGCCCTTAAAACATAGAGCAAGCGATCCGCCAATTAATCCAACGCCAAATATCGCTATTTTTACCATAACCTTATGACTGCACCGCCACTTCCTGCAAAACCTGCTCCAAAGCAGCTATAAACTGCTCATTTTGCTCCTTCGTGCCAACGCTGACCCGAATATAGGTCGGGTAATACGTCCAGCGGGAACGAATAATAAAGCCTTTGCGCAGCAGCGCATTAAATACTTCCGGAGATGGACGCTTTACATCGACCATAATAAAATTGCCATGCGCCGGATAATAAACAAGGCCCAGCCGGTCAAACTGAGCAGCAAAATAAGCGATGCCCGCTGCATTTTGCCCCACAACATGCTGAATAAAAGCCTGATCAGTCAAGGCCGCTTTAGCCGCTGCCTGCGCGATTCTCGTTGTATTAAAGGGCTCCCTCACCTGATTAATGAAGCGCAGCACCTCCGGGTCGCCAACGCCGTAACCAATGCGAAGCGCCGCTAATCCATACACCTTCGAGAATGTGCGAAGTACGACCAAATTCCGGTAGCTGCTAAGCAGTTCAATACCATCGGGGAATTCCGGATCGGTTACGAGCTCGCAATACGCCTCATCCAGCACAACGAGCACATGGCTCGGAACCTGCTGCAAAAAAGCAGTCAGCTCAGCCTTCGTCACAATCGTGCCGGTCGGATTGTTCGGATTACAAATCCAGATGATTTTCGTTCGCTCCGTTACCTTCGCCAGCATCGCAGGAAGATCGTGCTTGCCATCCTTGAGCGGCACCTCAATGATGCGAGCGTTCTCAATTTCAGCGTTGTGCTTGTACTGCGGGAATGTCTCGTCCGCCATAATCGTTTCGTCTCCTGCAACGAGAAACGCACGAGCCAGCATTAAAATAATTTCACTAGAGCCTGTGCCGAAAATCAGCTGCTCCGGCTTTACGTTAAGATGGCCCGCAAGTGCTGCTGCAAGCTCAATGCTCGCACCATCAGGATAAATATTCGTTTGGTTTAATTCTTCCATGATTGCCGCTTTAGCCTGCTCCGAACAACCATAAGGATTTTCATTGGAAGCCAGCTTCGTAACTTCAGTTAGGCCTAGCTCTCTCTTCACATCTTCAACCGGCTTGCCAGGCTGATAGACAGGGAGATGTAAAATATTATTTTTTGGCTGCATACTGCCGATCACCTCTTCTTATATATCTACAGATTAATTGATATATAAATATCAATTGCATAAGGCTTATTGTCTCACATCTTGCCCCGCTTTAAAAGATATTCTGCTGCAATTGATGGTGACCGCCATAAGAATAGTCTAAAATCCCATATCTGCAAGCCAGGAGGACAGATTTGCTTCCCTCTCCTTCAAATCAGCCTGTCCAAGCTGTCCGCGCTGCCCAAGCCGCCCCATTACCCGCTCACCGACAATGCAGCCATCTAGCATAAATAAGACGCGCTGTGTTTTGGCAGCCACCTTCGCATCATGGGTCACCAGCATGATCGTCGTCCCCGCCGCCTGATTTAATTCGGTTAAAATAGCCATAACCTCATCGCTTGATTTGGAATTAAGAGCTCCTGTCGGTTCATCGCCAAACAAGATATCCGGCTGATTAATAAGCGCCCGGCAAATAGCTGCCCGCTGGAGCTGTCCACCGGACACCTCCGACTTGTCAGCAGCGGCAAGCTCCGCAATTCCAGTCCGCTGCATCAGATCGCTGGCCCGCCGAACAATAGCGGCGCGACTCTCTCTTTTCGCCCTATAAGCGGGCAAAATAATATTGTCGAGCAGACTGAGATTTTTCAAAAATCCGCTTTGTTGAAAAACAAATCCCATTTTGCTCAAGCGAAGCTGAGCCAGCTGCTCTTCAGATAACCCCCCAAGCTCTTGCCCTTGTATGGCAACACTGCCAGACGTCATTTTGTCCATCCCGCTAATCGTGTACAGCAAGGTAGACTTGCCGCAGCCAGAAGGGCCCATTATAGACACGAACTCCCCTGCCTGTACTTGCAGATTCACATTTTTCAGCACAGCCTGTTCATTATTTTTGCCTGCGAAATAGCTTTTGTTCACATTTTTTGCCTCTAACACGATAGTCATCAAAATGCCCTCTTTTCAAAAATTATTTTGTTGCGCCAGCACCTTTGACATTTGCTGTTATGGTTAAGCTGCTAAACAGCGTCGTTACCAGCCCTACAGCGAGGAATATCAAAGGAATAAGCACATAGGCCACAAGCGGATTAACGACAAATTCGACGCGGGCTGCGCCCACAAATGACATCAGCATACTGACTGCGCCCTGCCCAACACTTCCCGCTGCCGCGGTACCTAACACGATTCCAGCCAGCAATACCGCCAAGGAGCGGATGATGTATTGCTGGCGAATATTTTTCAAGGAAAACCCAAGACTCCTCATAATGACGATTTCAGAAGCGTCCTTCACGATCAGCATGTTGAAAAATAAAGCGGTAATCAGCAGCGCAATGGCGAGTGCTGCCGCTAACGTAAGCACCGTTATTTTTTGCAGCTGGTTTATCGTGGAGCCCAGTGTCTGAGATAAATAATCATCCATAAACGTCACCTTTGCCGGGTAGAAGGCAGCTGCGTATTCAGCCCTTTTTTCGCCAATTGCAACGCCCGGCTTTACATCCAAGCTGACCATATACCAAAGGACGGAATGTGGTTCATAAGGCAGCAGCGCTTTAGCTGTTTTGCCGCCATTGGTCACATCCTGATAAATGCCCGTCAGCTTCAGCACTCGTTTTTCCCCAGCAACGATGAGCGTCAGCGTGTCGCCGAGCTGCTTGCCGCGCTCCTTCGCATGCAAATAAGAAAGAGCGATCTCATCGTTTGCAGCGGGAGCAGCCCCGCTTAAATAAGCTAGCGGAAACAGCGAGAAATCGCCCGTTTGCACGCTCACATTTTCATAGACACCATCGTCGCTGCGCATCTTATAAGAGCTCGTTACGAGCGGCGAATAGCGTTCTACGTCGCTATCGTGTTGAATATAGGCGAGCATCTTGCTGTATCGCTGCGCTACATCGTCTGTTTGCCGCAAATCAATTTGAATATCGCTCTTCCCCGCTCCCATATAGGTCATAAAATCAGGCGATTTCATCGTATTTAAAAAATTGACAGGCACGATGATTAGGAAGAAGCAGAGCGTGAATACGAAGGTCAGCAAACCAAATGTTCTAAACCGGATGAACACATCCTGAATGCCGACAAATATATGAATAGGGATAAAACGGCTGCGATGGAGCCTCAGCCATTTTGTCATCCGCCCTTTAGCCGAAGTGCTGCCTGAGCGCATGGCTTCAACGGCTGATATTCGTTTAAATCCCCCCAAAACGAAGCGGCAGAACAACATTACGAATAGAAAAATACAACCTGCCCCCAGCAAGGGGATGATATAGCTTAGTGCATTTTTCTCAGCTATCCCTATGTAAAGGCTCCGATTCGCCATAAAAGCCCGTTCTGCAAATAAAGAAAGCACCCACCCCGCCATAGTCGCTGTTAAGGCGATCAGCCGATATTTCATTAAATAAAGCTGACGGATATCGCTCCCGGCTATCCCAATCGCCTTCATGACGCCAATTTCATAAACCTCCTCCTCAAGCGCAGCAAGCATCGTAAACCGCAGGCAGAGAAAGGCGATGACGATCAGCAGCACGCTGGCTAAAAGAACGACAACGGCGGCAACGCCATCCGTCAGCGCATTCAATAGCCGAAACCCAGCATATGTAATCGCAGTCCCTTGGTGCGGAAGGCCAGAAGCTAGGTAGAGCTGTTCAAATTCGCTCGTGCGCTCCCCATCATGCAGCAGAAATTCGATCAAATATTCTTTTTCGGCAAAATAGCCCTTAAGCTTCTCCCAATCCGCATCGCTTACAACGATACGCTTTGAGCTGACAATAGACGGATTCATCTGGGCATCCCTAACAAAATTTTTTATCGTAAAGGTTTTGCTGAAGGAGTCCGTCGCCAGTCGCACCGTATCTCCAAGCTCCAAGTCATGCTGCTGCATAAAATAAATCGGCACTGCTATTTCGCCCGGAAGCACATCCAGCCGCTCATTATTCAAATCAAGTAAAAAATCAAACGCTTTGTTTTGTTTCACAAAGCTCATTTCCATGACGCTGCCGGCCTCTGACACGCCGCTGGCGCCAAAATATACATCAGCAGGCTCAATAGAAAGCATCTCAACGGTTTGCTGATCCTTTACCAGCTTGCTTTGACTGGCAAAAGCATCAATCTCCTGCTGATTGATTTCCCCGACATGCATCTGTACAAAATGTGGGACAGCCGCTTTCTCAAACCAGTCATCCACCGAACGAAACAGCTCCAGCAGCATACTTGCGCTGCTTGCTACTAGCAACGACGACATACAAATGAACATAAATAAAATAGCGGTAATCAGCTTATTCCTTGCGATATCCTTTCTCCACACTCTATCTAGCAACTTCCTGCCCCTCCTCTATTTGATTGTGATAAAACCTTTTCGTTACCCAGGCCATCCCCAGCATGGCTGCGAACATGAGCAGCGCAGGGATATAAACCTGCTTGCTAAACGTTTCAAACAGCTTGCCATAGACGATTTGCCCAATAGGTGCTGCGATCTGTGCAACCGCCATAATGATGGCCATCACCTTTCCGAGCAAGTCATTTGGTGTCTGCCTTTGAACCCGGGTCAGCACAAAAATCGAAATGATCGTCAGTGACATCGCAATCGGAATAACACTTGCAATAAATAAAATATAGGCAGGATAATAACCAAGCCCCAGCATCCATGGTGTCAGCGACAGGGATAATGGCAATAGCAAAACGGCAATGATGAGCAGCCACCGAAATAAAGTGCTCATTTTCATTTTTTTCGCAAAGATGCCGATTGTTAGTGCACCCAAAATCGTGCTGCATTCCAAAATGCCCATGCCGACTCCGTAAAGTGTATCGCTGCTATGCATCGTAACCCGCAAAATAATCGGTCCGCCAACGACAAAAAACGGCGTTAAAATAAAATTGAGCAGCGCCGCTAGAATCATCGCCTTTAAAATCGAGCGCTGACGGGCTACATAGGCAAACCCTTCCTTCATATCTGCTGCAAGCGTTGCGACGATATTTTGCTTCTGCTCACGCTTTACAAACGGAATGTCCATAAATAGCTGCATGACGGCTGACAGGAAAAAAGCGATACCGCTTCCGATCAGTAACGTTTGCAGACCAAGAATGCCATACAGGATGCCGCCAAGCACTGGAGCAGCCATTTGGGCAAGAGCGCCGATGCCATTCACCATTCCATTGGCCTGCTCTAGCCGGCTCTCCTGCACCAGCAGCGGGATGCTCGCTTGTACAGCAGGCTGGTACATCGCACTGATTAGCGATAGCAATACCATCACCATACCAATAACAGCAACCGTTGCGTGTCCCCCTGTCAATAGGAACAAAAAGCCCAGAACAACCAAGCAGCTTGCAAAATCGAATATAACGATTAAATGACGGCGATTGAAACGATCAGCGATAGCCCCGCCAATTGGCGACAGCAGCAGCGGGATGCTGGATAACGCATAGAGCGTGCCAAAAATATCCGCCCGCCCTGTAAGATCCAGTGCATAAAGCGATAGGCCAAAGCGCAGCAGAGCGCTCCCTAAAATCGAAATAATTTGTCCTAACAGGAGCAGCTGGAAGTTTCTTCCGAACCACTCTTTTTTCGCTTGGCTTTGTATCATCAATTAGCTCCTCCTTAAAAAATAGGCTTGTTGTTTGTTGTTGTAGACTGACCGTCAGTCTATAATATTCAAAAAAATAAGCGGCCATACAAGCGTAACCAGCCATTGAACAGCCAGCAGCAAACTTAAATACGCTAACGGCCACGCCCAAGATGCGCAGCTTGAGTGCAGCGCTAATGCGGGGAATTCCAGATGATTTCGGGTTATTTCGGGTTAATCAGCATATCCAATATAAAATCAAAGCTGCCTTTTTTCGCTCCTAGCGTCGTTTCCATAACATGAATAAAGGCCTTCGCCTTCTGGAACATCTCCTCTGGCTGCCATTCGAATAAACCTTCATCGAACAGAAAAGTGGAAGCTACAATTAAAAATTCAACCGTCTCCTTCGGGTATTCAGTCTGAAAAATTTGCTCCTCTATGCCTTGCTCAATGACTGCTGTTAATACTGGCGCCAAGTGGATAATGGTCTGTACGAGGCTTTTCTGATGCATTTCGGCATTGCCGACCTGGTGAAATTGCTCCAGCAGCAGCTCCTTACGGTCACCATCCTTAGGCTTCTGAACCATCAATATTTGAAACAGCTTGATCAGGGTCGGCAGCTCCGAGCTTGCGGCTATGCTTTTTGCAGAAGCAACATCCGCCGCCACAATCCGCATAATGATTGCATCCATAACCTCCTCTTTGGATTTAAAGTAATAATAAAATGTCCCCTTCGCAATGCCAATCTCCTGAAGGATGTCATTAATCGTCGTTTTATTGTAGCCCTTCGTATAAAAAAGCATTTCTGCCGTATCTAAAATTTCATTTTTACGTTCTTCCGGATCTTTCAGTATACGCATCGTCCGCTTCGTCGCTCCTCTCTATAGACCGTCGGTCGGTCTAGTGCTAGTATAAGCCATAATTTGGGCAAAATCAATGTTATTTTGAGCTGCCATAAGCAAAAACGACTTCGTCGTCCTTCCATTAGACGCTATCGTTTTGGCGATAACGTATAGAGTACGGATAATAATATTCATATCCTGTCCAAGTAAAAAAGAGGCGCAGAATATGCTCCTATTCTGCGCCTCTTATATGATGCCTCCCGCAAAGAGGCTGAGTATGCTCTAGCCTTTCAGATCAGCTACAAACTCGCCGATCTGCTTTAAGCCCTCTGCACGGGTATTCTCCTTCTCAAGCAGTTGAATGGATTCTTCAATTTTGCGTACAATTGCACTGCCTACCACAACACCATCGCATTGCTTGGAGAAGCGCTCCACCTGCTCACGGCTCGAAATACCAAACCCAACGGCGATCGGCAGATCAGTCGCTTCCCGCACAGTAGCGAGAAAATCGTCGATTCCACTGTGGAATTCAGCACGCACGCCCGTTACGCCCAGCGAGGATACGCAGTAGACGAAGCCTTTCGCCTTTTGTGAAATACGTACGACCCGATCCTTGGAGGTCGGTGCGACAAGCGGAATAAGGTGAATGCCCGCGGCTTCCGCCAGCCGGCGAACCTCGGCATCCTCTTCAATCGGCAGATCGGGAATGATCAAGCCGCTGATTTCTTTATTTTTCACCAGCTCCATAAACGCTTCCAGACCGAACTGCAGCACCGGATTAAAGTAGGTGAACAGGATGAAAGGCAGCTTCACGCCGGCTTCACGCGCCTGCGCCGCAGCTTCAATGCAGTCGCGCAGCGTAATGCTGCTTCTCAAGGCACGCTCGGAAGCTCGCTGAATGACTGGACCATCCGCAAGCGGATCAGAATAAGGAACGCCCAGCTCGATTAGATCTGCACCGGATTCCTCCAGCTGCTTAATAATCGACAATGAGGTTGAAAGGTCAGGATCTCCTACCGTTATAAAAGGGATCAGCGCGGTACGCTTTTCCTCACGTAGCTTTGCAAATACCGTATCAATGAGATTCATCAACTGCGCCTCCCAGCTTGCTCATAATCGTCTCTACATCTTTATCGCCGCGGCCGGACAGGCTGACAACAATAATTTGATCTTTATCAAGCGTTGGTGCCAGCTTGACCGTCTGGGCAATCGCATGCGCCGACTCCAGCGCTGGAATGATGCCTTCTGTTCGCGACAGCAGCTGCAAGGCATCCATTGCTTCATCGTCCGTAATCGGAAAATATTCCGCGCGGCCCGAATCCTTCAAATACGAATGCTCAGGGCCAATGCCAGGATAATCGAGACCAGCCGAAATGGAATGTGCAGGCAGCACTTGTCCATTGTCATCCTGAAGCACATAGCTCAGCGAGCCTTGGAATACGCCATGACGGCCTTTCGTCATCGTTGCCGCATGCTCATCGGTCTCAACTCCGCGTCCCGCTGCTTCAACACCGATCAAACGCACAGCCGCATCTTCAATAAACGGGTAAAAAATACCGATCGCATTGCTGCCGCCGCCAACTGCTGCGACTACATAATCCGGCAGACGTCCTTCCTCTGCCACAATTTGCTTGCGCGCTTCGTCCCCGATAATCCGCTGAAAATCGCGGACGATCATCGGATATGGATGCGGCCCTGTCGCCGAGCCCAAAATATAATACGTATCGTCTACATGGCTAACCCAGTAGCGGAGCGTTTCATTACAGGCATCCTTAAGTGTGCGTGTTCCCGAAAGAACCGGCACGACTTCGGCTCCAAGCAGCTGCATGCGGAAAACATTGAGCTGCTGGCGCTTCATATCTTCCTCGCCCATAAATACTTTGCATTCCAGTCCAAGCAATGCCGCAATCGTTGCCGAAGCAACCCCATGCTGGCCAGCGCCCGTTTCGGCAATAATTTTCGTTTTGCCCATGCGCTTTGCAAGAACGCCCTGACCGATTGTATTATTGATTTTGTGGGCGCCCGTATGGTTTAAATCCTCACGCTTCAAATAAATTTTAGCACCGCCAAGCTGCTCGCTCAGGCGCTCTGCATAATAGAGCGAGGTAGGTCTGCCTGAATATTTATGCAGCAAATTGCGGATTTCCTCTTGGAAGGATTCATCCTTGGAATAGTGATTGTACGCTTCCTCCAGCTCAAGCAGTGCGTTCATCAATGTCTCGGGAACATAACGGCCGCCAAACTTGCCATAGCGACCATTTTCATCCGGTACTCGGTTCATCGTTGCATCACCTTTCTGACGAATAATTTAATTTTCTCAATATCTTTAACGCCGTCCGTCTCTACTCCGCTGGACACATCGAGGCCGTTCGGAGCATACGCAGCTAACAATTCCTGTACGTTGTCCGGGTTTAGACCACCCGCTACATAAAGCGGCACATTCAATTGCGCTGCCGCCGTTTGGTAGTCAGCGATAACCTCCCAGTTGAACGCTTTGCCCGTACCTCCCCCGGCAGTGTCGATCAGAACAGCATCGACCTTGCCACCATAAGGAGCGAGCCGAGCAGTTGCCGCCTCCACCCCAGCAAGAGCATCTCCGTCCTTATCAGCAGCTTTATCAGCATCTTGGTCAGCTCCATTGCCAGCAGCCTTCTCAGCCTGAACAATTGCTTCCTCGCGTATAGAAAATACCTTCCACACCTTAACAGCAAATTGCTCACGTACCGCTTCGCAAAAAGCCGGTGTTTCACTGCCATGCAGCTGTACCACGTCGAGCGGAGCAATAGCCAGCGTCTCGCGCAGCTCCGCAAGCGCTGGATTGACGAATACGCCGACGGTTTGGGGACGCTGCCCTGCTGCCGCCTTCAAGCCGTGTACTGCCGCAACCAGCTCTGCTGCTTGCGCAGGCAGCACTTGACGCTTGCTAGCCGCAAATACAAATCCAATATCATGGAACGGCAGCCCGTCCATTTGCTGAATCGTCTCTACCGTTTTCAGGCCGCAAATTTTAATCCGGGGAAGCGTCTGCGCCTGCACTAGCGTCTCACCGGACCCATCAAGTCTATAATAGCCTGACCTGCATCAGCCTGGCGCATGAAATGCTCGCCAATTAGAACCCCTTGCGCGCCAATACGTTGCAAATAATCCATATCTGCCGGACCGGCAATGCCGCTCTCGCTAATCACGGTCACCCCTTGCGGCATCAAGCCGATCAGCTGCTCCGTTGTACGCAGATCCGTGACAAAGCTTTTCAAATCGCGATTGTTGACTCCAATAAGCGTCGCTTTGTTCAGCTCAAGCACCGCCTCCAGCTCCTCGCGGTTGTGCACCTCGACCAGCACATCCATGCCAAGCGAAACAGCTGTATCATACAGCTCAGACATTTGCTGCTTCGTCAATATCGCCGCAATGAGCAAAATCGCATCCGCGCCAATGACTCTCGCCTCGTACACCTGACGATAATCAATCATAAAATCCTTGCGGAGCAGCGGAAGGCTAACCGTATCCCTCACGAGCGTCAAATACTCGTTTGCCCCTTGAAAATACTGCCTGTCTGTCAGCACGGAAATACAATCCGCGCCGGCCTGCTCATACGCAGCTGCCAGCTCCGCCGGGTGAAATTCAGGGCGAATCAGCCCTTTAGAAGGCGAAGCTTTTTTCACCTCGGCAATGAGTCCAACCGTGCGCTTGCGGCCCGTAGTCAATGCACGCTCAAAGCCGCGGCACGGAGCAAGCTCGGCAATCGTCCGCTCATATTCCGCCAAATGGAAGGTGGAGGATAGCGCTTCAACCTCTTCGCGCTTTGTTGCTACGATTTTATCCAAAAACATGGGTCAGCTCTCCTGTCGTTTGAATGAGGCCAAGCAGCTTTTGCTCGGCTAATCCGGAATCAATCATGTCCGCCGCGATTTTAACACCATCTGTCAAGCTCGCAGCAGCTCCGCCCACATAAATGCAAGCCCCTGCATTCGCAAGCACGATATCGCGATAGGCGCCGCGCTGCTCTCCGCTGAATATGCCGCGAATAATCGCCGCATTGGCTGCTGGATCGCCGCCGAGCACCTCGCTGATCGGGTAGCGGGTGAGGCCCAGCTCCTCCGGCGTAATTTCATACGTGCGAACCTCGCCGCCTCGCAGCTCCGATACTCGAGTTGGTGCCGAAATGCTAATTTCGTCCAGCCCGTCGTTGCTGCTCACGACCATTGCACGTTTGACGCCAAGCTCTGCCAGCACCGAAGCGACGGTATCCGTTTTCTTAGCATCATACAAGCCGATTAGCTGGCGATCAGCACCAGCAGGATTCGTCAGCGGGCCCAGCATATTAAATATCGTCCGTATGCCCAGCTCTTTACGTGGAACAGAAGCATGGCGAAGCGATGGATGGTACAGCTGCGCAAACATGAAGCAGATGCCGACCTGCTTCAGACATTCCTCCGCCTGCTCCGGCGTGAGCGTAATTTGCACGCCCAGCGCCTCCAACACATCAGCGCTGCCCGCTTTGCCTGACATCGCGCGGTTGCCATGCTTGGCTACGCGAATGCCGGCTGCCGCCGCAATAATCGCCGAGGACGTCGATATATTGAATTTATGAATACCGGAGCCGCCTGTACCGCAAGTATCAAGCAGCCCTTCCTGCTCAGTCTGCACATGGCTCGAATGCGCCCGCATCGCCTGAGCAAAGCCTGTAATTTCGTCCTTCGTCTCGCCCTTCATACGCAGCGCCGTCACGACACCTGCAATTTGAACCGGCGTCGCATCGCCATTCATAATAATATCCATAACGGAGCGGGCTTCTTCGCGTGACAAATGCTCGCTGCCGATTAATTTAGTTAACGCGCTTTGCATCGTAATCGGTGTTAGACTGTTTGTCATTGTCCGAAGCCCTCCCCTGCTTTAATGTAATAATCGCTATTAATGGCATTGAAGCTCTGAACACTTACGTCTCCAGGCTTGCCAAACAGCTGTTCAGCGGCCCGAATGGCCGTCAGCAGCGCCTTCGCTTTATTCACCGTTTCGGTATATTCGCTTTCCGGAACAGAATCCCAGACGATGCCTGCCCCGCTCTGCACGTAGGCTTTGCCATTTTTGAAAATGATCGTCCGAATCGTGATGCAGGTGTCGAGCGTACCGCCGAAGCCTAAATAACCAATCGCTCCAGCGTAAGCGCCGCGAGCTTCATTTTCAAGCTCAGCGATAATTTCCATCGCCCGCAGCTTCGGTGCGCCAGACACGGTGCCGGCAGGAAGACAGGAGAGAAACGCATCGTAAAAATCCTTGTCCTCCCGCAGCTTGCCCGTCACATTCGAAACGATATGCATAACGTGGGAGTAACGCTCGATTTCCATGAAGGAATCGCATTTCACCGAGCCGAACTCGGATACGCGGCCAATGTCGTTGCGACCTAAGTCAACAAGCATCAGATGCTCCGCGCGCTCCTTCTCGTCTGCCAGCAAATCCTGCTCCAGCGCCAGATCCTCCTCCGGCGTTTTGCCGCGAGGGCGCGTTCCGGCGATTGGGCGGGTTTCCACCTTGCTGCCATCTACCTTAACGAGCGCCTCCGGCGATGTGCCGACGATTACCTCTTCGCCCATTTTCAAATAATACATGTAAGGTGAAGGGTTCATCGTGCGAAGCACGCGGTACACATGCAGCGGATCAACGTCGGTCTCAATGCTGAAGCGCTGGGACAGCACCACCTGGAAAATATCGCCTGCGCGAATGTACTCCTTCGCTTTGTCGACATTGGCGATGAACTGCTCCTTCGTCAAATTAGACTGCACCTCGCCAACCTCAGGCATCGTAGGCACGCCTGCCCCAATTGGAACGGGGATTTTCACCTGCTGCTGCAAGCGCTCTACCGTCGCTTCGATTTTGGCAACTGCTGCGTTATACGCCTCTTCAACGCCATAGGACTGAACAATGCCAGTCTGCGTCGTCTCCTTCGGCACATGCACATTGCCGATAATTTGCAGCTGCTGCTTGAAGTGGTCGAACACGATGACTTGATCGCAGAACATAAACTGCAAATCGTTCATTTCTAAATCATCAACGCGGTGAGCTGGAAGCTTCTCATAATATTGCAGCAAATCGTAGCCGAAAAATCCGATCGCCCCGCCCGTAAAAGGAGGAAGATGGGACATCGCCGGGCTGCGATAGTAACGAAGATGATCCTTCAGCAAGCTTAGCGGCTTATCGTCGAAGCTGATTTTTTCACCATTTTTCTCAAAAATCATTTTGCCGTTTTTGCCGTACAGCATCATAAACGGATCGGTCCCAATGAAAGAATAACGCGCCCATTTCACGCCGCCCTCTACACTTTCAAGCAGAAATGCATGCTTTTCCTTGGCAAAATGCTGAAATAGCCGAATCGGCGTCTCCGTATCCGCCATCATATAACGAACGATCGGAATGAGATTGTATTCCTCCGAGAGCTTGACCACTTGCTGTAATTCACTATTCATCGTTACGTCCCCCTTCTCGCTATGTGTAGACACATTCAAAATAAAAAGCCCCTGCCAAGGCAGGGGCGTTGATTTAAGATGAGGACAAAAAAGTAAAGGCTAGCCTGCAAATAAACCTATAGCAGCATCTTGTGCAAACGTTTGTACGCAAACGTAAACAGCTGTCGCCATCTCCTACGATGGATAGACTCTTCTTACGTTGAAATAGAAATCGACTATAAGCGCTAAACTTATACATCCTCTATTCCATCATTACGCACTCTGCTCTACAGTCATTATATTCGCAACTTGGCTATACTCGTCTCTGCTCTGCTCATCTAATTTCAACTAAACCTGCTCACTTGCTACTCAACTAGTCTCATTTACTTCATCCAATATACAACATCTTGTGCCTGATCGTCAATTAGATTAGGATTGCGTTAAATCTGGACGAAGCACCTGGGCTCCTCCCAAGTACACATGCTTAATTTCGGCTTGCGTTTTATCCGTATTCACGGTGACCATAAGCCTTATACAGCGCGCAAGGCTCCCCTTGACAGGCACCTCCAGCGCGCACATAAGGGGAACTAGCTCCCAGCCGCTCATTTGGCGAATAGCCAATGCAGGGAACGCATCATCCAAATCATTCGTCACTGTAATAAATACGCTGCAAATATCATCAGGCTGAACGTCATTGTCTGCGACAATCGCATGCAGCATTTCTAGTGTTGCTTTTAAAATAGGCTCTTTCTCGTTTGTATCGACGGTAATTGCCCCGCGAATTCCCCTAACGCTCATATTACTCGGCCTCCTGTTTCAATTCCTCCACAATTTCCCGAACCCATGACGCCGGTACATCCTTCTTGATTTCCACTTCGCCCATAGCCGTAGGCACCACAAACACCATCGTGCTTTCACTGAACTTTTTGTCATGCATCATCGCTTCCATAATCGCGTCCACGTCGAAGTGCTCTGGCAGCTTCACCGGAAGCCCGCATTTGGCAAGCACGCGCTTCGTTGTAGTATAGACGTCCTCAGGCGCTCCGTAACGCAGGCCAAGCTTGGCCGAGCCAATCATGCCGATTGAGATTGCCTCACCATGAAGCAGCTCGCCATAACCGGCTACAGCCTCCAGCGCATGGCCAATCGTATGACCCAAGTTCAGAATGGCACGCAGATCATTTTCACGCTCATCCTTAGAGACGACAGCCGCTTTCACACTGCAGCCCATATATAAGGCATAGCCGAGCGCATCTGGATCAAGCGCCAGCAGACGCTCGGAGTTTTCATCGCACCACTGCACGAAAGCGTCATCCCAGATGAAGCCGTGTTTGACGACCTCCGACAAGCCTGCACTTACGTCGCGCGGCGGCAGCGTCTGGAGCGTAAACAAATCATAAAGCACCATTTCCGGTTGATGGAAAGCGCCGATAATATTTTTCGCCAGCGGGTGATTGACTGCCACTTTACCGCCAACGCTGCTGTCATGCGCCAAAATCGTCGTCGGAATTTGAATGAATTTCACGCCGCGCATATAGGACGCAGCTACGAAACCAGCCAAATCGCCAACTACGCCGCCGCCAAGGGCAACGATCGCCGACTTGCGGTCAAGCCCCGCCTTCAGCGCATGAGTGACCAATTCCTCCAGCATCGCCAAAGACTTCGAGCTTTCGCCCGACGGTACAATTGCTGTCGACGGCTGGAAGCCTGCTGCGCTTAGCGCATTTGCAAGCGGCTCCAAATAATGGGGTGCCACCTTATCATCCGAGATGATTAACAGCGGAGATTTTTTGCTAATGCCATGCTTTTCGAAAAAAGAGGGAGCCTCCTGCAAGAGACCCTCCCCGATATAAATTGGATATGAGCGCTCGCCTAAATCAACCGTTAGCTCTCTCATCCTTTAGTACCTGCCAATTTGCTCTAGGTATTGATTCAGGTTCGAGCGAATTTCCTCAATGGAGTCGCCGCCGAACTTCTCAAGAAAAGCTTTCGCTACTTCAAAAGCCACAACATGCTCCATTACAACGCTAGCTGCCGGAACCGCACAGCTGTCGGAACGTTCCACTTGCGCCGTGAATGGCTCCTTCGTGTCAATGTCTACGCTGCGAAGCGGCTTGTAAAGCGTTGGAATGGGCTTCATTACACCGCGGACAACGATTTGCTCGCCATTGGTCATGCCGCCCTCGAATCCGCCCAGACGGTTCGTCGCTCTCGTATAGCCTTCCTGTGCCGTATACAAAATCTCGTCATGCACCTGTGAGCCGCGCAGCTTCGCTGCTTCAAAGCCAATGCCGATTTCGCAGCCTTTGAAGGCATTAATCGAAACGACTGCGCCTGCAATGCGCGCATCCAGCTTGCGATCCCATTGCACATGGCTTCCCAGTCCAATTGGCACGCCTTCAATAATGCACTCGACCACGCCGCCGATGGAATCTCCTTCGGCTTTAATTTGGTCAATGTAAGCGGTCATTTTCTCTTCGGTTTCTTTATCAACGACGCGTACAGGCGATTCTTCCGTAAGGCGAATGAGCTCATCCAGCGGCAATTGGTTTGCCGGCGCTTCAATCTCGCCAATGCGGATAACCTGTCCACCTACTTTAATGCCGAATTCAGCAAGAAGCTGGCGCGCTACTGCGCCTACCGCTACGCGTGCTGCGGTCTCGCGGGCGCTGGAGCGCTCCAGTACGTTGCGAAGGTCCTTCAAATTATATTTCAAACCGCCGTTCAAATCCGCATGTCCAGGACGCGGACGGTGTACGCGGCGCTTCTCTTCATCTCCGCCTTCAATTGGGGCGATGTTCATTACACTTGTCCAATGCTTCCAGTCATTGTTCTCCACAATTAGAGCTACAGGAGCGCCAGTCGTCCGACCATGACGAACGCCGCCGACAATGTTTGCCGTATCCTTCTCAATTTGCATGCGACGACCGCGGCCATGGCCTTTCTGGCGACGGTGAAGCTGAAAATTAATTTCCTCAAAATCAATGGTTAAATTGCTAGGAAGACCCTCAATAATGGCGGTCAATTGGGGACCATGTGTTTCCCCCGCTGTCAAATAACGTAAACTCAACCTAAAGCTCCTCCTTCAACGCAAACAACCTAATATGGCCTGGGGCGCTGCAAGCGTGCGCATTGTGCCGATTATTAGGCGTTTGCTATCATCAGCTACCCTAAACATCTTTGCTCATTATAGTACAGCCTTGCGGGTTTGACAAGAAATGCGCGCCGCCGATCCGCGTCCAAGCGCCATTTTTATCTCAAGGCGAAACGGCTCCAGCCGTCCTTTGGCGGTGCGGCGCGTTTCAGTCCGAGACATATAGCGAAAGGATGGAAATATCCTATTCTTTCCTCAATGCTGAAAAAAGAGCAGAATCAGAAGCCTGATAGGGCACCTGATCCTGCTCTTTTTCATAGCGACGCCCCTCTATGGGTCTTCCGTCAGCTATTTACCGTGCGCTTGCTCTGCGAATCCGCATAATCGGAAGCGATCTGCTGGGCTTTCAATAATCCCGGCAATTGCCCGCTGTCCAATCCTAAAATTTGCGCGCACTCCTGAATCGATATAAAACCAAGCTTATAGGCTTGAATCACTTTGCGTTTATCCATCCTTCGTTCCGCCTCCAAAATGGTGCTTTACTACCACTAGTATAGGAGATTAAGGAAGACGCTATACATTAATTGCCCGTTTTTCTGTAAAAGAACGTATCTGCCGTATCAAAGCCATATTGGGCTGGGGAAAAAATCTGCTCCGTGCTGCCAACGAACAAAATGCCGCCCGGCTTCAAAGCTTTTGCAAACTTGTGGTACAAAACGCGCTTCGCATCCTCGGTAAAATAAATCATAACATTGCGGCAAACAATGAGGTCGAATCCGCTATCAAACGTATCATGCAGCATATTTTGCTGCTTGAACTGGATTGATTTTTTCAAATCATTCGATACGGCAAAGGCACCATGATCTGGAGAAAAATATTTTTGGCGGAATGCTGGCGGTACATCCTTAAGGGAGCGCTCTAAATAAATGCCTTCCTGCGCCTTCTGCAGCACGATACTATCCAGATCCGTTGCCAAAATCGACGATTTGTTAATCGCGCCAATCTCTGTCAAAATCATCGCCAGCGTATAAGGCTCCTCGCCCGTTGAGCACGCAGCGCTCCAAATTTTCAAGCGGCTGCTGCTTTGCAGCATTTCTGGAAAAAACTGATTTTTCAGCACTTCCCAACGATTCGGATTACGCCAAAACTCCGAGACGTTAATCGTCATGCGGTCGAGAAATTCATTCATTAACGTTCGATCATTTTCTAATTTCTTCCAATATTCATCAAAGGTCTGGAATCCATGCTTCATGCGCAGCGTCGTAAGCCTGCGTTTCATTTGCGCTTCCTTATATTGCGATAAATCAATATTGGTCTTATCTCTCATCTTCTGGATAAACGTTGCAAAATCGCGATCTTCCGTCATTATGCCTTCA